>JAQBPE010000204.1 GCA_028287685.1 Cyanobacteria bacterium RYN_339
ACGATAAACCCTCCCGTTACGTGAGGGTCAAGTCCCAGGCTGCCTTAAGCAGATCTGTGCCGAAGCTTAACCCCTCCTTGGGCACGTTAGCCGCCGCGGGGCAGATACTAAGCCCATGCGCCGCCCCCTGATCGCGTTGTTGTTCCTGTTGGTTGCCTCTGGCTGTGCCAAGGCTCCCACGCCGCTGGGCGTCCAGGCCCGGGCCGCGGCCGTGCGCGCCCACGACGCCTCGGACCCGGCCCTGCGCCAGGTCCTGGCGAAGGAAGCTCCCGGCATTGACCCGGCCTCGCTGGCCTTGACCTTCGCCGCCCCCGCCGCGGACGGCACGCGCACCTTCAAGGCAGAGCGCCTGGGCGGCCGCCAGCCCAACACCGCCCTGCCCGCCCGTGACTACGCCGGCATCGGCGTCTGGGACCCGGCCACCGGCCGCGTCGTGCGCTACATGGGCTTTCCCCTGCCAACCCGCGACCTCGTGAGTCCGGACGCCGAGCCCTACGTCGTCAGCCAGGTGCTGGACGCCCTGGAAGAGCGTCACGCGCGCGACGAGCTGGGCTTCACGGGCCTGTTCTACAAGGGCGAGAAGCCCGGTCAATTCATCCTGGCGGGCCGCACGATCCTGGGCCAATGCGACCCGGACGGCTGCAACGCGATCGGCTACGGCCACGAGTTCCTGGCCATTTACGACCAGCCTTCCGACAAGATCGTCGCGATGGAAGCCGGCGGCTTCGCCCGCGACCTCACGGACAGCTTCCTCTAACATGCAGCTGCTGTACCTCTCGCGCGCCGAGGTCGAGGGCCTGGGCGTGACCATGAAGGACGTGCTGCGCGTGGTCGAGGAGGGCTTCCGCCTCAAAGGCCTCGACCAGACGGAGATGCCGCCCAAGCCAGGCATCCACCCGCGCGACAACGCCTTCATCCACGCCATGCCCGCCTACGTGAAGGGCGTGGAGGCCGCGGGCGTGAAGTGGGTCAGCGGCTACCCCTCCAACCTCGCCAAGGGCCTGCCCTACATCACGGGCCTGTTGGCCCTGAACGACCCCGAGACGGGCATCCCCATCGCCGTGATGGACTGCGCCTGGATCACCGCTATGCGCACGGGCGCCAGCGTGGGCATCGCCGCCAAGTACCTCGCCAAGCCCAACGCCACCGTGGTGGGCTTCCTCGGTTGCGGCGTGCAGGCCCGCACCAGCCTGTTGGCCCTGGCGGAGGTCTTGCCGTCGTTGCGCGAGGTGCGCTGCCTGGACGTCTCGATGGAGGCCACCGGCCGCTTCATCGACGAGATGTCGAAGTGGCTGCCCGGCCTCCAGTTCACCGTCTGCCAGTCCCCGCGTGACCTCGCCACACGCTGCGAGGTGATCACGACCGCGATCCCGATCGTCACGCAGCCGGAGCCGCCGATGGAGGCGGGCTTCCTGGAACAGGGCGCGCTGGCCGTCTCGCTGGACTACGACTCCGCCTGGACCACGGAGGCCATGCGCGAGTGCGACCGTTTCGTCTCCGACGACATCGACCAACTGATGGGCACCAAGGCCCACCACGTCTACTTCGCCGGCATCCCCTCCACCATCCATGCGGACCTCGGGCAGATCTGCGCCAAGCTCAAGCCAGGCCGCCAGCACGACGTGGAGAAGATCTTCGCGATGAACATGGGCATCGCGATCGACGACATCGTGACGGCCAAGCTGCTCTACGAGCGGGCCACCGCCATGGGAATCGGAACGAAGCTGCCACTGTAGCGGGTAGAATAGCCACGTATGGACGTGGCGCAGGTGACGGTACAGGCCTACCGGGGGACGACGCACGTCGCCCGGCCGGACGCGCTCGCCGTGGAAGAGCCGCTGGAGCTGCGCGTGGGCGATCGCTCCGTCGCGATCACGATGCGCACGCCGGGCCACGACGAAGACCTCGCGGTGGGCTTCCTGCACACGGAAGGCATCTTGAAGGATCTCAAGCAGCTCTTGAACCTCAAGCCCTGCAAGGCCAACGTCGTGCGGGTCACGCTCACGGGCGACCTCGATCTCAAAAAACTCGAGCGCCACTTCTACACCACCTCGAGCTGCGGGGTCTGCGGCAAGACCTCGCTAGAGGCGCTCGCCGTAGAGAGCAAGCCACTGGGCCCCGGCCCCCGGATCACCCCGGAGCTGGTCCACCAGCTGCCCGCCCGCCTGCGCGAGGCCCAGGCCGTCTTCGACCGCACCGGCGGCCTCCACGCCGCCGCCCTGTTCTCACCCACCGGCGAGCTGCTGCTGCTACGGGAGGACGTCGGCCGCCACAACGCCGTCGACAAGGTGATCGGCGCCTGGTTCCGTGAGGGCAAGCCGTTCGACGACACGGTGCTGCTGGTGAGCGGCCGGGCCAGCTTCGAGCTGGTGCAGAAGAGCCTCGTAGCCGGCATCCCCGTTATGGCCGCGGTCGGGGCGCCGTCCAGCCTGGCCGTCGAGCTGGCGAAACAAGGCGGCTTGACCCTGCTGGGCTTCGTGCGCGACGGCCGCTTCAACGCATACGCCGGCGAAGAGCGCCTGGCATGACGGAGCCCAAGGAGTTCGCGGGCGGCATCCCCGCGGTCGTCTCCAGCCTCCAGCACGTCTTCGGCGAGACGTCGCTGCTCAAGGGCCTGCAAGCGCTGAGCGCGCTCAACCAGCACGGCGGCTTCGACTGCCCCAGCTGCGCCTGGCCCGACCCGGACGGCCACCGCAGCATCGCGGAGTTCTGCGAGAACGGCGCCAAGGCCGTGGGCGAGGAAGCCACGGAGAAGCGCGTCACGCCTGAATTCTTCGCCCAGCACCCGATCGCGGAGCTGGCGCGGCAAGAAGAGTTCTGGCTGGGCAAGCAGGGCCGCCTGACGCACCCGATGTGGAAGCCCGCGGGTGCCACCCACTACGAGCCGATCGGCTGGGACGCCGCCTTCGACCTCGTCGCCACCCACCTCAAGGCCCTGGCCTCGCCCGACGAAGCCCTGTTCTACACCTCCGGCCGCACCAGCAACGAGGCGGCTTTCCTCTACCAGCTGTTCGCGCGCCGCTTCGGCACGAACAACCTGCCGGACTGCTCCAACATGTGCCACGAGTCCAGCGGCCTGGCGCTCACGCAGACCCTGGGCATCGGCAAGGGTACCGTCACGTTGGGCGACTTCGAGCTGGCCGACGCCATCTTCGTGGTGGGCCAGAACCCGGGCACCAACCACCCGCGCATGCTGACGGCGCTGCAGAAGGCCGCCAAGCGCGGCTGCAAGATCGTGAGCATCAACCCACTCCCGGAGACCGGTCTCAAGCGCTTCAAACACCCCCAGGAGGTGGCCGGCGTGCTGGGCGCGGGCACGGCGCTGGAGTGCCTGCACGTGCCCGTGCGCATCAACGGGGACGTGGCCTTCTTCAAGGGCGTACTCAAGGCCATGCGCGAGGCCGGCGCGCTGGACGCCGCCTTCATCGCCGACCACACGGACGGCTTCGAGGCGCTGGCCCAGGACCTGGACGCCGCGCGCTGGGAAGACCTCACGGACGGCTGCGGCGTCGACGAGGCCTTGATCCGCGAGGCCGCGCAAATCGCCATCGACGCCGAGCGCGTGATCGCGACCTGGGCCATGGGCCTGACGCAGCACCAGAACGCCGTCGCGACCATCCGCGAGGTCGTGAACTTCCTGTTGATCAAGGGTCAGGTCGGCAAGCCAGGCGCCGGCGCCTGCCCCGTGCGCGGGCACAGCAACGAGCAGGGCGATCGCACCATGGGCATCACGGAGCGCCCCTCCCCCGCCTTCCTGGACCGCCTCGAAGCGGAGTACGGCTTCCCGCCACCGCGCACCCACGGCCTCGACACCGTCGGCGCGATCCAGGCCATGCACGCCGGCAGCGCGCGCGTCTTCTTCGCCCTGGGCGGCAACTTCCTCTCTGCCGCTCCGGACACCGCGCACACCGCGGAGGCGCTCTCGCGCTGCGACCTCACGGTCCAGGTCTCGACCAAGCTGAATGGCTCCCACGCCGTCACGGGACGCCAGGCCTTGATCCTGCCCTGTCTCAGCCGCACGGAGCTCGACCTCCAGGCCACGGGCGCCCAGCTGGTTTCCACGGAGAACTCGATGGGCATCGTCCAGGCGTCCCAGGGCAAGCTGACGCCCGCCTCGGAGCACCTCAAGAGCGAAATCGCGATCGTTGCAGCACTTGCACGCAGCGTGCTAAACGAGGACTGGTCACCGCTGGTGTCGGATTACGACCGTATCCGCGAAGCCATCTCCCGCGTGGTTCCTGGCCATGACGATTACAACCGGCGCCTGCGCCAACAGGGTGGCTTCTACCTGCCCAACCCGCCGCGTGATAGCCGCACCTTCCCCACCACGACCGGCAAGGCCCGCTTCACGGTGAACGCCTTGCCCCACCATGACCTGGCGCCGGACCAGCTGCTGCTGATGACCATCCGCAGCCACGACCAATTCAACACGACGATCTACGGGCTGGACGACCGCTACCGGGGCATCAAGGGCGAGCGCCGCGTCGTCTTCCTCAACGCCGATGACGCGCGCGAGCGCGGCCTGACGGAAGCGAGCCGGGTCGACCTGGTTGGCCACTTCAAGGGCCAGGAGCGCCTGGCGCCGGGCTTCCGCGTGGTGATCTTCCCGCTGCCGCGCCGCTGCGCCGCGGCCTACTTCCCGGAGGCCAACGCGCTGGTGCCGGTGGACAGCTACGCGGAGGGCAGCCGCACGCCCACGTCCAAGTCGATCGTGGTCACGCTGCGCCAGGCGTAGGCGAAGACAAGGCCGTCCGGCGCATCACGCCTCCCGCGACTTGAGCGACAACGCGTTCCCCATCGCCGCGAACGCCGCCGTGTTGTCGAAGATCACCCAGGCCTCCGGCCAGGCCGTGGCCCGGGCATAGAGCCCATCTAGCGCCTCCGGCCCGTAGTCGGAGTAGTACATGCGCGGCGACCCGTGCCACCGATAGTACGCCAGCGAGGTGTCTCCACCCGGCTCCGCCGCTTCGGGCACCAGGGCCGGATCCGCGGCCACCCGGCCCACCTTGGCCGCGGCCAAGCGTTGGTTCACCTCGGGGGTAAACCACGAGACGTGCCGGGCTTCGATCACGGCAGGGCCTGCATAGCGGGCACGCAATACCTCGAAGAACCCCTCGACGACAGCGGCATCATAGGCAAACGACGGCGGCAGCTGGAACAGCAACGGCCCACGCTTCTCGCCCAGCGCCGAGGTCTGCGCCAGGAAGGGATCCAGCAGATCGGCGGCGTCCCGTAAGCGCCGCGCGTGCGTCAACTCCTGCGGCGCCTTGATCGAGAAGCGGAAGCCCGCGGGCACGCTGTCGGCCCACTTGGCGTAGGTCTTGGCCTGGTGCGGCCGGTAGAAGCTGGAGTTGATCTCCACGGCGTCGAGCGTGCGGCTGTAGCGTTCGAGGTGGGTGCCTACGGTCGGGAAAGCCGCATCATAGGCCTTGTAAACGCTCCAACCGGCCTGTCCGACGCGCATGCTAGAAGTGGTCGTGGAAGAAGTCTCGGGCCTTGTTCTTGGCGTAATCGACGCCGACTTCCACCTTGTCCAGGAGATCCGGTGTCTCGCGGATGTCCACCACGCCGTCCACGCCGCGATCCCGCAACTGCTGGGCGACCTTGGCGGGGTCGGAGACGGCCGGCTCGCCCATGGCGTTCCAGACGGAGACCGTGCCGTGTTCCTTCAGGCGGGCGATCGCCTCGTCCGTGAGCAGGTCGAAGCGCACGACGAAGGTGGTGGGCGGGCCCGCCTGTTCGGCCAGCTGGATCATGCGGTCCACCTGCCAGTCCTGCATCTTGCCGTCGTTCTTATGCCCGTCCAGCTCCGAAGCCGGGTTGATGGCCACGGTCGCCAGCGGGAAGCGCCGGCGGATCTCCGGGGCGTACTTGGCCATGTCGGCGTCCTGGAGGTTGAACATCAGGCGCTCGTCGGGGACGCCGTTCTTCTCGACCTCGTCCAGGATCTGGGGGATGGCGCCGCCGTCCTTGATGTCGAGCTTGAGGCCGCGCCCGGAGCGCTTGCCGATGTCCAGCCACTCGGACAAGAGCAAGTTGTCGCCGGACTCGCTGCCCTCGTCATGGCGGCACTCGGGCCGGTGCGGCGGGTCGATTTCCGGGCGCAGGTCGCACTCGAAGAAGTTCTCGTCGGACTTCAACGCTTCCTTCATTTGGTCCACGGTGTTGGTCTTGTGGGCGTTCTTGCCTTCGGACAGGGGCCGCCCCGCGACCCAGGTGTTGGCATCCGTGCGTGTCTTGGCGGCCAGTTCCTCGATGTCCTTGTACTTGCCCGACGGCTTGGGCGATGGCAGCTCCGGCATCGCGTCGCTGCTGGCCAGGCACATCGTATCGCCCGCCATGCCCGTGGCCGCCGGCAAATCGTCGCCTTGTGGCGCGATCGGCCCGAAGCCCGGGATCGGGGGCAGGGGAGGCAAGGGGGGCAAAGACGGGAACGAACGGAACGGATCGGTCATGGCACGGTCTCCTGATAGTATGCTTACCCACCAGAAGGACCCACCATTCAGACGGTCGGTGGCCGCTGCTGCACCAGCGTTCCATCCTTGAAGAACGCCACCGCCATGTCCTCCAGCCGGCGCACCGCGGGGGTGTTGGGGTTCTCCAAGTCACTAACCATGGCGTGTGGCACATGTTCCGAGGCCGGAAAGTGGTACCAGCCGCGCGTGGGCCCGTCGCCGATGCGCGCGAGCAGGTCCTGGACCTGAGCCTTGCCGGCCGCCTTGTCGCCTTCGGTGGTGACGATTTGCAGGCGGCCCGAGATGGCCTGCACGTTGCGCCCTTCCAGCCCCATCGCCAGGGCGGAGCCGAAGGAGCGGTTGGTGTGCGGCGTGAGATCCGCGGCGTCGGCCAGGGTGTTCTTGTTGCGCGGGATGAGGTCCATGATCCGGCCCACCAGGCCGAACGTGAGCTTGTCCAGGAAGACCAGCGCGTCCGTGACGTGCTTGAGCGGCTGGTCCGGCCCCAGGAACGGCACCATCGCGAAGGTTTTTTCCACCCCATATCTCTCCGCGCCGGCCAGCGCCAGGTCGGAGCCGCCCGACTGCCCCAGCAGGTACACCGGCTTGCCCAGCGAGGCGGCCTCCTTGTAGCGTAAGTCGAGCCACCGGGTGTAGGCCGCGCGATCCGTCGATTGGATCATGCGCTCGCCGGTGAGCATGCCGTCGCGCGTCATGAAGCCGTGGCCCGGCAAGCGCGGCGCGTAGAAGTTGAAGCCGTTGTCCACCAGCTTCTTGCCCAGGTCCTTGTATTGCAGCGCCCAGGCCGTGAAGCCGTGCGGGGCCAGGATCGTGGCCGCTGCGTCCGGCCGTGCCATCAAGAAGCCCTCCGTGCGGGGCCCCAGGCGCAGCTTGGCCATCGCGTAAGCGTCGGTGCCCACCGTTTGGAGGGCCTTCTCCACCTCGATGCGCTTCACGATCCGGCCGGCCGGCGACGCCTTCGCCAGCCGCTCCAACCCCTCGCCCGTGATGGTGTTGATGATGCTCATGCCCTTCTATCGAAGGGCCCGGCGAGCGGGTTGCGGGATTTCAGGTGTCTATAAATCAGCCTTGATGCGCGCGGCCAGGTCACGGGTGTGCAGCCGCAGCTCGGCCACGCCGTTGACCTCCCAGAAGCGCCCCTTGGTGGGGGCGCCGACGGCATACAGGCCCGGGGTGGTTGCGCCGTCGTCGTCGATCAGCCGGTAGTCCTCGTCCACGTCCAGCCCCAGCCCCAGCGGCTCCCAGCGGCCCAGGCCGGTGCCGACCACGTCCAGGATCAGCGGGTGGTTGATGCGGCGGTAGGCCATATCGGGCCCGGTGCAGTTGATCACGCGCGCCACCGCAAGCTCGCGGCCGTCGCCCAGCGTCACCAGCGCGCCGCCGGGCGCATCGGCCAGGCTGGCCACGCGCCCCGCCATGATCGTGATGAAGCCGCCCACGCGCAGCTCCGCCAGCCGGGCGGCGGTAGGCTGGGGCAGCCGGTTCCGCACGGCCTCCCACCGCGAGCGCAGGTGGCGCAGGAAGCGGCGCCGCTCCACCCAGGGCAGGCGCTGCCAGATCGCCGGCACGTGCGGGCGCATGGCGTCCAACACCGCGCGGGCGTCGAGTCCGCTGCGCTTGACCTCGGCGCGGAACTGGCGCAGCAGCTGGCTCAACCGCAAGGGGGCGGTGTCCGGGTGGAACCAATCCTTGTAGGGCGCGGTGGTCAGCTGCGGCATGGGCAGCCGCCCGTTGCGCGAGGCCATCACCACGTGCCCGGCGCCGGCGTCGTCCAGCAAGGAGATGGCCACGTCCACGGCGCTCAGCCCCGTGCCCACCAGCAGCGCCTGGCCTCCCGGCGGCAGCGGGGCCACGGCCGCCTCGCTCCACGGGTCGTCGACGTACCAGGGGCGCTCTTCCAAACCGGCCATGGGCTTGAGCGGGGCCGGCGGGAACTGCCCGATCGCCAGCACCACCCGGCGCGCCCGCACGATCGTGCCGCCGCGCAAGCGCACGCGGTAGCCGCCGTCCTCGGGCAGCAAGCCCACGGCCTCGTCATCGAAGCCGCGCCAGCCGCCCGGCGCGGCCGCCAGCATCGCCGCCACGTAGTCGCCGTAGCGGCGCCGCGGCGCGAAGTGGGCCCACCAGCTGTCGCCCAGCCACTCCACGAAGTGGTTGGGATCGTCGGCGAAGGCGCTCATCTCGCCCGCCGGGGTGTTCAACAAGTGCTGCTCGGAGTGGGTGCCATAGGCCACGCCACGCCCCACGGGCGGGCGCCGCTCGATCAGGGCCAGGTTGGTGATGCCGGCGCGGAGCAGGTGGACCGCGGTCAGGGTGCCGGCGAACCCGCCGCCGATGATGGCTACGTCGAACATCAGTATTGGGCCAAATCCACCGCGGCCTCGAAGCTGACGGCCCCGGCGGCCATGGCGCGGACGTCGAAGGGCTTCGCCGCACCCGACGGGATCCGCTCGACCGTGGCGAGCGTGCGCGTGACCTCGTTGCCGGCCTTGTCCAGGAAGCGCACGCTCACGCTGGCCAGTCGGCAAGAGCGGTCCTTGAGGTTCTTGACCTCGCCCGCCACGTGGTAGAGCCCGTCCGGGCCCGGCAGGCCCTTGACGTGCGTCAGGCGGACCTCCGTGCGGGGATCTGGGGTAGGCAGGGGCGGTTCGTGCGGGATCTGGCCGGGCGTGATCAGGCTGTAGAAGACCAGCCCCACGTAGGCCCCGACCACCGCCGAGAGCATGTGGTAGAGGTCCAGCCGGTTGGGCGGCACCTGTAACTCGGCGGTTGCCCGCCGCGTCCGCGTGGCACCGCCCGGCCGGGCTGGGCTCACTTCGACCCGCTCTCCGCTTCGGTGGCGCCCAGCGCGGTCAGCGCCTGGCGGTAGTCTTCCGGCGTGTTGACGTTGCGGAACGACAGCAGCTGCGGGTCGTAGGGCAGCAACTCGTCCTCGCGGACATAGTGGACGGTCAAGCGCGGGAACAACCCCATGACGCTGCGTTCGCCCTGCTCCAGCGCCTCACCCAGCACGGGCAGGACGCGGCGATCGTAGATCGCGCAGATCGGGGCCAGCGCCTCGTGCGTCAGCGGCACGACCACGTCGCCCCAGGTCCGCAGGCTCCAGAGGTAGTCGAGCAGCAGGTGGTTCAGGAAGGGGTAGTCGCAGCCCACCACGAGGTTGTGCCGGCCCCGCGAGGCCAACAGCCCGGTGAAGATGCCGCCCAACGGACCCTGGCCCGGCTCCACGTCCGTGACCAGGCGGATGTCCTCGAGGTCGAGGTATTGCTCCGGCGCGTTCGTGACCAGGATCAGGTCGTCGAAGTGCGGGCGCAGCTCGTCGACCACGCGCTGGAGCATGGGGCGATCGCCGAACGGCAGAAACGCCTTGTCTTCGCCCATCCGGGTGCTTTTCCCCCCGGCAAGGATGATGGCCGTCTTGAACATCAGGCCTCCTATTTAGCTACATGCGCCACGTCGCCATTATAACAGCCGGGGCCAGCTTTACCCCGGCTTAATGCCAGAAATGATTGACCACCTCGCATCATGGCAAGACCGACAATTAATCAGGCCTTCCCCGGGTATATGGACCTCGGGGATACTGCCGCACCAAGGGGGACGCATGAAGCCATTCACGCTTCGCAGCAAGCCCGAGAACCGCCGGCTGGGGCTGGCGGCCCTCGCCGCGTGCTGGTTGACCGGTTGCCACGCCGCCACCACCACGGCGCCGGTGGATGAAGGCGTGGTTCGCTCCACGCGCACCGCGGCGTCCTTGATCAATGAAGGCGGCCCGGTGTTCGGCAAGCCCGCCGACGCCACGCTGATCAACGAAGGCGGGCCCGTCTTCGGCAAGCCCACCAACCCCAACAACTTCCAGCTCGGCGGCCTCGTGGTGCTCCCGCGCTATTACACCGGCGGCACCACCGACCTCAAGGTCAGCGCCGAGCGCCTGGACGGCGGCGCCGTTCCCGACCTGGGCGCGGTCCCCGTGGGCGACGGCGGCTCCTTCTTGCTCCAGGGCCCGGCCACGGGCAAGTTCTTCTTTGCCGCCACCAGCTTCACCCAGGAGGACACGATCCACCGCGTGCGCGCCCTGGCCCGGGCGGACGCCGGCGGCGGCCAGCTGACGATCGACGCTGCGAGCTCCCTGCTGTCGGCCAAGATCGCGCTGGCGGAGCAGAAGCGCCATCTCTTCACGATCGACTACCAGGAGACCCAGGATCTAGGCCAGATGGTGCGCTATAAGTTGGGCACCCAGCTCCAGACCGTGCAACTGGATGCCGCCAACGCGGAGCTGTCCAACGCCCTCAACGTGTTGGCCCGCCAGGATGACGGCCTGCGCGAGCGCATCCGCAGCTGGGAGTACACGCTGGATCCCACCTTGAAGCCCACGCCGGAGACCATGCCGGCCGCTACCTCGGTGGTCCCCACCACCACCGTCCCCGCCACCACGGGGTCCGGCGGGTCGCCGGGCAACTCCACCGGCAAGTAAGGGACGCCCCTTCCCACGATGTCGAACGCCTGGCTGCCTTACTCGTTCCTGCCACCGCGGCGGCCGTCCACCCATGTGCCGCGGCCGGAGCTCTGGCGCCAACTCCGACCAGGGCTGCGGCCCGACAAGCGCCTGACCTTGATGTGGGGACCGCCGGGGCTCGGGAAGAGCACGGCGGCCGCTGACTATTTGGCGGAAAGCGGGCTGCCGGGCCTCTGGATCAACCTGACGCCCTTCGGCCTGGACCCGGCGCTCTTCCTCTCCAACCTGCTGGTGGGCCTGAAGCGCTGCTTCCCGA
This sequence comes from Cyanobacteria bacterium RYN_339, assembly GCA_028287685.1. Taxonomy (GTDB): domain Bacteria; phylum Cyanobacteriota; class Sericytochromatia; order S15B-MN24; family JAQBPE01; genus JAQBPE01. The sequence goes on from JAQBPE010000204.1 coordinate 11,246, forward strand.
CCTTCGACCCCAAGTGGGTCCCGCTGCTCGAGTCCACCTCCTACAAGGCCGCCTCCCCCGCCGTCACCGGCAACCTGCACGAGGCGCTGGTGGAGCTGGCGCCCAAGGGCTTCATCCTGGTCCTGGATCTGGGCGACGTCGTGCCCACGCCCGCGATCAAGGTGGTGTTGGAGCTGGCCGTCGACCTGTTGCCCGAGAACGCCCAGCTGATCGTGATCGGCGACCAGGAAGAGGTGACGGCCCAGCTGCCCCTGCCGCCGCTTGATTGCGTGATCCTGGATCCGGCGGCCCTGGGCCTGCAAGCCGTCGAGCGCAAGCGCTTGGCAGGCGCGGAAGGCACCCAAGACTGGTTGGATTGGGCCTGGCAGCGCTGGTGCGCGGAGCTGGGCATCGCCCCGGACGATCCGCTGCCCGCGCCCTGGAACGTGATCCTGCCCCTGGCCGCCCACCTGCCCTGGCTGGAGCCCGCGCTCTGGCAGGCCGTGGCGGAGCCCCTGGCCCCCTGGCCCGCCGCCACGAGCTGGCCCCCGGTGCTGACGCGCCTGGAGGGTGATGCCCCCATCTGGGTCTTCCACCCCGCCGCGCTGGCGCGCTTCCGCTTGCAGCTCGGGGAAGCCGATCGCCAGGCCCTGGCCCGGCGCCTGGGCGTGTTCCTGACGCAGGCCAGCCCCCTGCATGCCATCCCCGCCTTCCTGCAAGCCGCGGACCCCTTCCAGGCGGAGGTGCTGGCCGCGCCCGTGGGCGAGGTGCTGCTGGCCGGTTACCACTACCAGGCCCTGGCGGAGGTGCTGGCGCTGTTCCCGGAGGACCACCGCGTGGCCTCGCCGCGCCTGAGCTGCCTGTTGGCGGATCTGCGCCGCGTGACGGGCCAGAGCGACGACGGCTTGAAGATCTACCAGGACGCCGAATGGCAGGCCCGCGCCCGTGGCGACGGCCGCTGGCAGGGCCGCGCGCTGGCCGGCCAGAGCGCCATTTGGGGCATGCGCGGCGACGAGCGCTTCTACAAGCTGGCGCTGGAGGCCAAGGAAGCCCTGCCCGCGGAAGACCAGGGCGGCCGCGCGCTGGTCTACAACCTTCTAGGAATCTACCACCTCCAGAACAACGAGCTGCCGCTGGCCATGACGTACCTGGAGGAGGCCCTGCGCCTCTACGGGCTCCAGCACGACCGCATGGGCCAGGGCAAGGTCTTCGTGAACCTGGGTTTGTGCCACTCCAAGGCCGGCAAGTTCGCCAAGGCGCGCGAGTTCTACCAGGAAGCCATCCGCTGCGCGGAAGACTCCTTCAAGCTCCCCATCCCGATGGTCTACAACAACCTGGCCCGGGTGCACCTCCTGCAAGGCGAGCTCAAGCCCGCCTGGGAGGCCGCCGAGCGCGCCATGAACCTGGCCCAGCAGCTGGGCAGCCGGCGCGACATCGCCTATGCAGAGTGGACGCTGGGCGAGATCAACGCCCAACGCGGCGACTGGGCCAAGGCCACCTTCTACTTCGAGGCCTCCCACGCCAGCGCGGAGGAGAACGGCGACGCGATCGCCCAGGCCAACGCCCTGGCCTCCCAGGCGGAGGTGGGCATGCGCCAACAGGCCTGGACCAAGGCCAAGGTGCTGCTGGAGAAGGCCATCGCGCTGCGCGGCCTGCCCTTGAGCGACCCCGCCGCCTTCAACCTGGCGGAGGTGGCCGCGCGCCTGCACGTCGAGCTGGGCGAGACCCAACAGGCGGAGGAGCTGCTGGCCCCCGGGCACAAGTACATGGAGCGCCACGGCTTCCGCTACTTCCAGGCCAGCGTGGAGTTCGCGCTGGCACGCGTGGCCCAGGCCAAGGGCGACATGATGCAGAGCGCCACCTACCAGCAGAGCGCCTGCAAGCTGGCGCGCGAGAACGAGTACAAGTACCTCGAGCTGGTGGAGTCGCGCGCCTTGCAAGAGCGCACGATGGTCATCCCGGCCGCCCACGAAGCACTGCGCCCGGACTTGCAAGTTTACTCCTTCGGCCACTTCGAGCTGCGGCTGGAAGGCCAGGAGCCGCTGGTGTTGAGCAAGAAGATGCAGCAGCTGCTGGTGTACTTGCTCTTGCACCGCAAGGGCCTCACCCGCGAGGAGCTGGGCAACCTGTTCGGCCACCAGGGCGACAGCCGCAACTCCGCCTCGCTGATGCTCGTGTCGCGCTTGCGCCAGGCGCTGG
>JAQBPE010000214.1 GCA_028287685.1 Cyanobacteria bacterium RYN_339
TGCTGCTGCCGGGCGTCGGGGGCGCGTCCGGACCGGGCGGGCGCGAGGCCGCGGGGGTGGGAGACGCGGCGGGCGACGGTGCGGCGCGCACGGCCACGGGGATCGTGCGCGAAGGGCAGCCGGCCAACAAGGCGACCAACAGGGTACCCAGCAAGCGGCGTGAGAGCGGAGCGCGCATGAGGGTCCATGTACCCGGGCAAGCCAGGGTATACAGCGCCCATGCCCGATCACCCCTTGCTAGGCGCCGCCCGCGAGCTGAGCCAGGCCCTGGCCCCCCTGCGCTTCGGCCCGCCCGTCACCCATGTGTACGACCCGCTGACTTACGCCGGCGCGATGCACGCCGCGTTCATCGCGCGCTACGGGCAGGGGCGCAAGCGCACGGTGTTCCTGGGCATGAACCCCGGGCCCTGGGGCATGGCGCAGACCGGCGTGCCGTTCGGCGAGGTGGCGGCCGTGCGGGACTGGCTGCAACTGGACGCGCCGATCGGCAAGCCGCTGGGCGAACACCCGAAGCGGCCGGTCGATGGCCTGGCCTGCACGCGGGCGGAGGTCAGCGGCAAGCGCCTGTGGGGCGCCATGGCCGCCCGGTTCGGGACGCCCGAGGCCTTCTTCCAGGACCACTACGTGATCAATTATTGCCCGTTGCTTTTCCTGGAGGCTTCCGGCAAGAACCGCACGCCGGACCAGCTGCCGGCGGCGGAGCGGCGGGCGATCGCCGCGGCCTGTGACCGGCACCTGCGCGCGGCGATCGCCATCCTCCAGCCGGAATGGGTCATCGGCGTGGGCAACTTCGCGGAGGAGCGGGCCCGCACCGCCCTGGCCGACGTGGGCGTGAAGTTCGGCCGCATCCCGCACCCCAGCCCGGCCAGCCCGGCGGCCAACAAAGGCTGGGAACCCGCCGCCACCCTGGCGATGAACGCGCTCGGGCTCTGGTTGCCGTAGGCCCGTAGGTAAAAGCCATTAATGACGGCTTAACGCCTTTGCGGGGGTCCAGCGCCCTCGTTATGACGCACCGCGCCCCCCAAACAGCCTGAGGGCGCGGCTTAAAGCACCGATTCGACCGTCCAGATCGGGCCCCAAGCCCGCCCGGCTACGTCGCCCAAGGTACTTAACAGCCAACTCACAAGCGGGTTTGCGGGATCTTGGCGCAAAGCCGCCTGGCGCCCGAATCCACCCCCGAATTAACAGTTTTCGCAGCCAAGGTTAACGGCTAGTTGAAAATTGGTTTTTTTGATGTTAAGGATGCTTACCCCAAACATACGAGAGGCTTAAGAAAGTTGTGGGGCGCGGGTTCGGATAACAAACTGGCGAGAGGGAACCGGTCGCAGCAGGGAAATCGCCGACCGGAGTGACTCGCAAAATGGTTGGGATAACAAAGGGAATATCGGTTGATTGAAAAATCAATCCGACAGTTGGGAGCTGGCACTATGTTCAATTCGAAGCTTAAGGCCAAGCTCGTCGCATTGTTCCCCGAACAATTCGAAGAGTTGGCAAGGGAGCTCGAAACAGAGAAGCTCCACCCGCTACAAGAGGGCTTGGATGCCTTCGCGGCAGGAGACCACGAGACCGCCCGGGAGAAGTTGGAAGCGGCGGTCGCGGCGGAACCTTACCTGACGCAAGCGTGGGTGCCCCTGGGCCTCATCTACATGCACCAGGGCCGCTACGGGGAAGCGGAGGAGCACCTCTTCCAGGCGATGTGCCTGGACGCCGAGAACCCCAAGATCCACTACCACCTGGGCGAGGTGGCCCTGGGCCGGAAGGACGCCATCTCCGCGGAGTACTGCTTCAAGAAGGCGATCGACCTCAACCCCAACTACACGGACGCCTACATCAAGTTGGGCCTCACCATGTTGGAAGAGAAGCGCCTGGAGGATGCCACCAAGCTGTTCGAGAAGGCCGTTTACCTGGATCGGCGGGCGGTGGTGGGCCACTTCTACCTGGCCCAGATCAGCCTCCAGAAGCAAGACTTCAAGCGGGCCCTGGTGCAGCTGCACCTGGTCAAGTCGCTCAAGCCAGACTACGCGCCGGCCTACCTGATGGCCGCCGACATCTTCGAGCGGATCCGGGACTTCCGCCAGGCGTTCATCGAGCTCAAGAAGGCCGTCAGCCTCGGCTCCGCGAACGGGCAGGTCTACCTGCGCCTCGGCAAGAACCAGCTCGTGCTCAAGAACCGCGAAAACGCCCTGGCGTTCTTCTTGGAGGCCAAGAGCGCCGACCCGTCCCAGTGGGACGCCTACTACCACGCCGCCACGATACAGGAGGACATGAACCACCTGGAGGCTGCCTTGCAGAACTACGAAGCGCTGCTGGGCAACCGCAAGTACTTCGAAATCGCCCGGATGGGGGTCTTCCGCATCCGCGCCGTCCTGGACGAGGTGCGCCAGGCCATGGAAGGAGCGCCAAAACCAACGCACGGGGTCATCAAGCAATTCACGGGCCCGTTGCAGCAACCCAACCGTATCAGCGCATAAGGAGGCGAAACCCAGAAACCCCGGTAACTACTTGGTTGAGAGTAAAGGTTCGGAACGCAAAGCCCTTATAGAAGAAGTTGAGAGAGCTTCTACGAGCGGCCCCCCCCGTTGAGAAGGAGAATACACACCATGGCCGAAATTAACGCTGTCGCCCCCGTGCTGCCCCAGGCGACCCCCGTCGCGCCTGCTGCCGTAGCCGCCCCCGCCCCCGCCGATGCCGGTCCCGCCCTGGGCGCGACCCCCGCGGCCGCGGCCACCCCGGCGACCCCCACCGATACGAACGCCGTCAAGCCCGCAGCGGGCGACGCGTCGTCCGTCAGCCTGCCCACCACGGCGGAAGCCCCGCCGAGCTCCTCCAGCACGGAGGCCCCCAAGGTGCAGGGCAACAAGTTCAGCTCCGTCGGCGACCCGCACGAGACCACCGGCGACGGCCTGCACTTCGACAACCAGCAGGAAGGCGACTTCATCAAGATGAAGGCCAAGAGCGGCGACTTCGAAGTCCAGACCCGCCAGGGGCCCTGGGACAAGAACCCGCAGGCCAAGGTCAACACGATGGTCGGCGTGAAGGTGAACAGCCAGGACGACAAGATCGTCTACGACGCCAAGACCAAGGCGCTGACGTTCAACGGCAAGCCGATCGAGGTCAAGGAAGGCGAAGACTTCCAGATCCCCGGCGGCGGTTCCGTCAAGAACACCGGCGAGGGCTACGAGATCACCTCCGCCAAGGGCGACAAGGTGGACCTCAAGGACCGCGGCAACTACGTGGACATGACCGGTGAGGTCTCCAAGGACCGCGCCGACGGCGATGTGGTGGGCTCGCTGGGCCGCTTCGACGCCGACACCGACTGGCGCAACGACCTGGAAGGCCGCGACGGCAAGCAGGTCGGCAGCACCGACGACTTGATCAACGACTGGAAGGTCAAGGACGGCGAGGGCATGCTCGACGGCGCCAAGCCTGCTGGCGATGCCGGCGCGAAGCCCGCCGAGGTGGGTGCCGACCCCGCGGCCCCCGCGGATGGCGCCCCGGCGCCGGCCGACGGTGCCGCCCCGGCGGACGGTGCCGCCCCGGCGGTCGGTGCGGCCCCGGCCGACGCCAACGCCGCGCCGACGCAGGACGACCTCACCAAGCTGCTGACCTCCATCAAGGAGCTGCTGACCAAGCTGATGGGCGACCCCGCGATGGCACAGGATCAGAAGGACCAGCTGAAGGGCCTGGGCGACCAGCTCGGCGGCATCGGCGAGAACGGCGTGGCGGAGAAGCCCGCGGCGGACGCTCTCAATCAGGCGGCCAACGAGGCGAAGCCGAACGGCAACGCCGACCAGACCAAGCTGATGGAGATGCTCAAGCAGTACCTGGCGATGGTCGAGAAGTGGCGCGCGGCCGAAGAGCAGCGCAAGGCGGGCGAAAAGGCGGCCGGCGCTGCCCCGGCTGCCCCCGCCGCTGCCCCGGCCCTGGCCAAGGCCTAACCACCCCCGAGCGCGAAGGAGCCCGTGATGCACACGACCCCCCAACCCGAAGGCCAGCGAGACCTGATGCTCGCTTCCGTCCTGGCAGAAATCAAGGAACTGCTGGCAGGCCTCAAGAAGGTGTAGGAGCTTCTCCTTCGCTCTCGACACTCTCGTGGTGGGACCCCGGGCTTCGGCCCGGGGTCTCCTTTTTGCCCGTCAAAGCGCGGCGGGGAAGTCCTTGCGGCGTTCCGGCAGCGGCGTGACCTTGGCCAAGGCGGCCGCGCCCATGACCACCCAGAAGCGCCCGGCGTAGGCCTCCCAGGCCGCCAGGATCGCCGACGCACGGGGACTCCCGGTGTGCTCGACGTGCTCCTCCAACAGGGTGCGGATGCGCGCCTGATCGGCCTCGTCGGGCCGCTCGAGCTTCACGGTCTCGTGGTTCACGTGGCCCTGGAAGGTGCCGTCTTCGTCCAGCACGAACGCCGCGCCGCCCGTCATGCCGGCGCCGAAGTTCCGCCCGGTCGGGCCGATCACCACGACATGGCCCCGGGTCATGTACTCGCAGCCGTGGTCGCCCACGCCCTCCACCACGGCGCGCGCGCCGGAGTTGCGGACGGCGAAGCGCTCGCCCGCGGCGCCCGCCACGTACAGCGAGCCGCCCGTGGCGCCATAGAGCACGGTGTTGCCCACCAGCACGGCCTTGGCCGGCGTGTGCGCGGGCGGCCGGATCACGATCAGGCCGCCGGCCATGGCCTTGCCCACGTAGTCGTTCGCCACGCCCGTCAGCTCCAGCGCCATGCCGTCCAGGCAGAAGGCGCCGAACGACTGGCCCGCGAAGCCGGTGAAGGCGAAGGTCACGCTGCCCTGGAAGCCGTGGTCGCCGTGGCGGGCGGCGATCGCCCCCGCCAGCCGCGCCCCCACCGCCCGCTGCGTGTTGCGGATGACGCCCCCGCCCGCGTAGAACCCGTGCGCCAGCGCGCCCAGGGCGGCATCATCCGGCGAAGGCGCCGGGTGCCGCTCCGCGGTGGCCAGGTGCCGGCGGGGCGACCCCGGGGCGGCATCCACCAACATGGGGGAGAGATCCAACCCGGCGGCCTTGGTGGGCGCCAACAGCGGTGCCAGCAGGTCCACGCGG
>JAQBPE010000077.1 GCA_028287685.1 Cyanobacteria bacterium RYN_339
TCGCCTCCACGCCCCAGGCGATCAAGGTCGAGGGGCTACCGCCCAACTTCGACGGCTTGTGGGCGCCTACCGCTTACATGCAGGACGGCAAGCTGGTGCTGCTCTACTGTGCCGGCAACCAGACCAAGGACATCATGTGGCCCACGTTCCGGCTTCGTCGGGCTGTAGCCACCACGCCCGGCGTGTTCCGGGACCAGGGCGCGATCTTTCCGGACTTGGCGCCGTACGGACCGGGCGACCAGGACTTCGGCGTGATCGACCCGGTGCGCTGGGTGGCGCCCTCCGGCAAGGCCTACCTCTCGTACACCGTCGTGCGCTACGGCGTGGCGAACAAGCGCTATCACGAAGAGGCGGTGCATGCGCGGGAGGTCGACGTGCACGACCCGTCGCGCGCCCTGGGGCCCGATCGGGTGGTGTACGCCGGTCTGCCGAAGACCTCCGACGACGGTGTCGCAGAGGCCTCGGATGTAGTGACGCTCGGCAAACGCGCCTACGTCTTCGTCTCCAGCCGGGCCGGCGACAAGGACCAGCGGGTGCTGGTGGCGCCCGCGCCGCCGGACCTGGGCCCCTTGCCGGCCGGCGCGCTCAAGCCCTTGCTGGACCCCGGCGGCGCCGACTGGAAGGCCGCCGCGGTGGGTTCGACCAGCGCGGCGGCCATCAACGGCAAGGCTTACATGGTCTTCCAGGGCATGGACCGCGCGGAGCGGTTCACGCTGGGTTGGACCAGCCTCGATCAGTGAGACTTCTTGGAGATGAGGTCGGCCAGCTCCGCGGCATGGTGCTCGGAGTCGATCAGGATGTCCTCCAGCATGCGGCGCGTGCCCGGGTCCTTGAAGCCCACCTCGCGCACCATGCGGGTGTAGAGCACGATTTGACGGCGCTCCACCTTCAGGTTGTACGCGATCATCTCCTCCAGCGTCTGCGGGTCGCCTAGCTCGAGCTTGAGCCCCTCGATCAGCTGGGCGATGTCATGCGGGTCGAAGATCGGGTCGCCACCTAGCTGCTGGATCCGGATGGCCAGCAAATCGGCATGGTGCGCCTCCTGGGCCGCGTGTTCCAGGAATTCGCCCTTCACGCCGGGCGCGGACAGGCTCACCGCCATGTACGCATGGTGGCGGTACTGCAACTCCGCGGCCAGCTCCGTGGCGCGCAGCTCGTTGAGCTTCTTCACCATTTCCTTGGGATCGCCCTCGTAGGCCTCCGTGACCGCCCCATCCAGCATCGAGATGCTCAACGCCGGCGCCTGGGTCACTTGCTTCTGCTCGTTCATCCGTACACCCTCCTTCCCGAGCTCACATTCTGGCAGCGCGCCCGCCGAAAGGCAGCAAGGAAGGAAGGGATCGGGTTGACCGCGGCCCCGCGCTTGCCTACCATGGAGGGCGTGACCGCCTCGCTCGACCCGCAGCTCCCTGCCGCCGACCGGCCTTCCCCCTTCGGGCGGCAGGTCATGGCAGAGCTCATGGGCTGCGATGGGGCGATCCTGGCCGATCATGCGGCCGTGGAGCGGTTGATGAACGAAGCCGCGCTGGCGGCCGGCGCCACGATCGTGCAGAGCGCCTTCCATACCTTCAATCCTTACGGGGTGAGTGGGGTCGTGATCATCGCGGAGTCCCACCTGGCCATCCACACCTGGCCGGAACACGGGTATGCTGCCATTGACGTCTTCACGTGCGGTGATGCCGTGGATCCCCGGTCGGCGGTGGATGCCCTGGTGATCTCGCTGAAGGCCACGGAGTCCCGCGTCACCTCGGTGCGGCGTGGACCGGATGGAGGCACCCCATGCGCCAGCTCGCCCTCGCCCTGATCCTGCTCTCCGGCTGCGCCGCCGTGCAGCCCGCGGCGCCCGCCGCGCCTATCCCTTCCGTAACGCCTGCACCCAGCGGGCAGCAAGTGTCCGACGTGGTGCCCTCCGGCGCCTTCGTCTTCTTCGAAGATTTCGAGGGCGGCACGGGGCGCTGGCAGCTCCCCGCGAGCGCCGAGGTTGGCTGGCGGCTGCTGCACGCCCATACCTGCACGGGCGAGTATAGCCTGCTGTTGGGCCGGGACCAGGCGGAGACCTTCACGGGCTCCGCCCAAGACAGCTACGTGACCCTTGCCACGGGCCTGGACCTGGCCAAGTCGCGCCGTCCCGCGTTCAAGTACGACGTGCTGGGGCTGGCGATGCCGGACGGGGCGATCGCCCTGTCACTCGAAGTCCGGCCCGCCGGCGGCGCCTGGCAGCCGTTGGGCGACGCGCGCGTGGCGAACCACGCCTTCGCGTTGACCTTCGTCTCGGACCTTTCGGCCTGGACCGGCCAGACCATCGATCTGCGCTTCCACGGCGTGGTCAAGGACGTGAAGGAGCCCACGCGGGGGCTTTACCTCGACCAGTTGGCGGTCATCGAGGCGCGCTAGAAGGTGTCGACGTCCGGGACGCCACGGGTCTCCAGGACCTCCGCCGCGCGCGCGATTTCCTGCTCCTGGCCATGGACCACCAGCATCCACTTGCCGGCCTCGATGTCGTGCTCGTAGCGCGTCCGGTGGTCCTCCGTGACGCTCTCGTCCATGATGGCGCCCAGCAGCGCGCCCAGCCCGATGCCGGCGGCGCCCATGGTCAGACCATGCAGGGCGATCGCCACCGGGCCAGCGGCCAGCAGGAAGGCGCCGAAGCCGGGCAGGATCACGGAGCTCAGGCCCAGGATCACGCCCACCGCGCCGCCCACGGCCATGCCCACGGCCTCGTCGCGCCCCTTGGGCTCCGACTCGTAGGCCACCATCGCCGGGGCGTCCATCTCGCGGCCGTCGTGGCACGGCTCGCTGCTGGTCACGCGGTCGAGGGCGTCCACGTCCTTGGCCAGGACGGACAGCTGCTCGTTGGAGTAGCCCAGGCGGTGCAACTCGCGCACGGCCGACACCAGCTCATCCTGCGTATCGAAGAGGGCCACCGCCAGGTGCTTGTGGCGCTGTGTGACACGATCCAGGTTGATGGCCATGGGCGTCCTCCCCTTCGTTACATAAGTTAACGGGGAACATCTTAGCATCGCTTGCCCCGGTGCTCAAAGGCACGCTTGCCCGGTCCAGCAAGGCCTCGCGGATGAGGTGGCGCGCCGATCCCATGCAACAAATGGTGATGATCAGCAGGGCGGCCGCGCGGGGCATGCGGTCGCTGCCGCGCAGGGAGTCGATCATCTGGAAGATCGCGAGCGTCCCCGCCACCACGCCCAGGGCCAGCAACCCCAACATCAGCGGGGTGATCGCCCCCGTCGGGAGCGTGAACAACACCAGCGGGCCGGCCACGAACTGCAGGGCGGTGGGCACCAGCGCCCACAACGTCCCAAGCCGCACCACCGCCACGCGCGCCTCTTCCGAGAGCCCGGCCTTGGGACGCCGCCACCACAGCGCAACCCAGAACCCGGTCACGGCCAGGCTCGCGAGCATGAAGTGCAAGTAACGAGGCAACACGTTGCCCACGCCCAGCATCGCCTCGAAGAAGCCCGGCCGGCGCGCCCAGGCCGCGGGGTCCAGCATGAGGTTGGTGTTCGTGAGGTAAATCAGCGGGATCACCAACAGGCAGGCCGCCGCCGCCAGGCCCAGGCCGGCGTGGAAGCGGGGCCGCGTGAGCCGCCAGCTGTCCCAGCCGAACTTGTAGCCATAGAGCAGCAGGAAGGCCAGCGTGACGAGCCACAGCACGGACAACCAGGCTGGCGCGATCAAGGTGCTGCTGGTGTAGAAGGGCACCGTGTACGCGACGGAAATCAGCAGCAGCGGGCCGATGCCCAGGACCACGGCCAGGCTCTTGTGCACCGTCACGGTGTCCAACAACTGCTTGGCGAAGACCAGCAGCTCCGGCTCGCGGCGTCCTCGCCAGTGGGCCGCCAGCGCGATCAGCGTGCCGCCGATCATGAGGTTCACGAAGACGATGTGGAGCAAGAACGCCACCACCAGGGCCACCTTGGCCGCAGCGAGTGGGATAGGCATGGGCAGGTCACCCATCAGCGGGCCTCCGAAGCCAGAAACTCCGCGAGCGCCCTGCGCTCCTTCGCCGTGCCCATGAACGGCGGCATGAACGGGTGCACCTCGTGCAGCGACGCGATGAAGGGGTCGATCGCCGCCGCGCTCTGCCCTTTCAGCGGCACCGACGGATCGTTCATCCCGCCCAGCGTGTGGCAGGAGGCGCACTCCAGCTTGAAGACCGCCCGCCCGGGGTGGGCGTCGGGGTAGCGGGCGTGGGCCAGGATCCCGTCGCGGTCGTACTTGGCGCGATCGGCCTCCCGCAAGCCGTTGGCGTACATGTAGCCCGGGATCATGTAGGGCTTGCGGGCGAACTCCCGCACGCGCTCGAACTGCCCCAACAGGCACACCAGCGCCACGAAGGCGGCCAGGCGGCCGACGATCGGCAGCGCGCGCCGCCGGGCTTGCCAGCCGAAGCCGAGCAGCGCCAGGCAAATCACGGCGTTGATGGCATACGAGGCCTGCACATAGGGGATGAAGCGCGAGGTGACGAGCGCCGTCGGCACGAGGCCGCGCACCGCGTCCGGCAGGACGAACAGGTAGGCCATCCCGCCCAGGGCGATCAACGGGACGGCGGCGAAGAAGAATCGGCCCAGGTAGCGCGACGCCTCGGCCTGGAAGTCGGCGGGCGCCAGCCAGCGCGTCAGCACCAGCGCCAGCGAAGCGCCGAGGCCCAGGGCCAGGCCGGACCGCAAGACGAGCTGCGGCAGGTAGGTGGGGTTGAGGAAGGCGCTCCACAGCGAGTGGTCGCCGTGCCAGGCGCCGGGCGTCAGCATGAAGCCCAGGATGCCGGTGATGATGGCCATGGTGGCGCCCGACGCGGCCACGTAGGCCCAGCCCACGCGCAGGTGCGTGCGCTTGTCCTGGAACGTGCGCCAGGTCAGGAAGTAGACCATCACCAGAGCGACCTCTACCACGAAGACGATCCACTCCAGGAACCAGGCCCAGAAGAAGATCCGCAGCATGCTGCCAATCGCCGCCGGCTGCCCCACCATGGTGGAGAACCAGATGCCCACGCCGCTCAGCGCGCCCACCGTGGTGGTGAGCACGAAGAAGACGGCCGCCAGGCGGTAGGCCAGGGCCTCGTAGCGCGGGTCGCCGTCGCGGAAGCCCTTGCGCTCCAGCAGCACCGTGACCAGCGAGCCGCCGATCGCCGCGCCATGGTTGATCACCACGTGCAGGACCGCGATCAGCGCGATCAGGTAGCGCGTGCCGAGGTAAGGGAATTCAAAAACCGGGAAATCCATGGGGTGCGCTTACCGCGCGCCGATTTTTACCGTTGGCGCGCCTATCGGTTCCGTACCCGCGCGCGCCTTGTTCTGCGAGTGGTCGAAGTTGAAGATGGTGTAGTTGACCGTCAGGCCGACGTCCCCCACCACGGGCTTGACCAGGCGGAAGGTCAGCGGCCACTCTTCCGTGACATGGGCCTTGATCACGCGGTGCTCGTCGCAGAAGCACTTGATCAGCTCGAAGCTCTCGTTGGGCTGCGGGATGACCATGTGCATGGCCTTGTAGTCGAGGTCGTGGTTGCTGAGGTTGGTGAGCCGGTAGGTCACGGCGTAGGTGTCGCCGGTCTTGACCCAGGCGCGGCGGGTCAGCGGCGTGATGTCGATGGGCAACTCGCCGCTCACGCCCATGAAGTTCACCAGCGACTGCTGGTGGCCGGCGCGGTCGCGGCCGATGCCTTGCTTGGCGGTCTTCAGCACCACGTCGAACGGGTTGGCGGCGGCGACCGGGATGCCCAGCGCGCCGCAGACCTTGCGGTAAAGGGGCGCGTAGACCCAGGGCAGGATGGCCATGACGGTCATCACGCCCAGCACCAGCCTGGTGGTGCGGCGGTTGCGGAGAGCGAGATCGTTGTCCATGGGGAACCTACCTGGCAGCCAGCACCGCTAGCATATGGGGACCGCCGGCCATGGCATCCACCGTCAAGGCGGTGAAGAGGGCCAGCGTGTACATGATCGAGTAGGCGAAGAGCTTCACGGCGTCCTGCTTGCGCTGCTGCATCAGCACCATGCCGGAGAGCCACAGGAAGCCCAGGCCCAGGAGGGTGGCGGAGAACATGTAGATGGGGCCGGCGGCGCCCAACGGCACCAGCAGCAAGGTCAGCGGCACCAGCATCAGCGCGTAGATCACGATCCAGCGCGCCGTCGCCGGCACGCCATAGACCACCGGGAACATGGGGATGCGGGCGGCCACGTAGTCATCCAGCTTGAAGATGGCGAGCGCCCAGAAGTGGGGCGGCGTCCAGAGGAAGATGATCATGAACATGATCCAGGCGGGCAGCCCCACCTGGCCGGTGACGGCCGCCCAGCCGATCAGGGGCGCGGTGGCGCCCGCCACGCCGCCCACCACGATGTTCTGGGGCGAGGCATCCTTGAGGACCAGCGTGTAGAAGAAGCCGTAGAAGAACAGGCTGGCGATCGCGATCCAGGCCGCCAGCGGGGTGGTGAAGCCCAGCAGCACGACCATCGACAGCACGCCCAGCGTGATGGCGAACGTGAGGGCGTGGCCCGGGGCGATCTTGCCGGACGGGATGGGGCGCTTGGCGGTGCGGACCATGACCTTGTCGCGCTCGCGTTCGAAGTACTGGTTGAAGACGGCGGCGGAGCCTGCAGCGAGCGAAGTGCCGACCAGGGCGGCGATGGCTATTACAAGATTGACCTCGCCGCGCGAGGCGATCAGGATGGCGGGCAGGCCGGTCAGCACGACCAGCAGCACGATCGCCGGCTTGGTCAGCTGGTAGTAGCAGCCCAGCACCTCGCGCAGGGGCAGGCGGGGCATGGCGGGGGTCTCCTCGGGCAGGGTACGGTCCTGGACGGCCCAGAACCGGGGGAAGGCCTCGTAGGCCACCAGGAACAGCGTCGCGAAGAGGGCCATGCCGTTGGCCATGTGGGCCACGGAGAGCCAGGCGGGGATCTTCATCAGCACGGCGGAGGCGCCGAGGGCGATTTGTAGGACCACCAACAGGGCGGCCAGACGCGTGAAACGGCGGACGGCTTCCGCCGCGCGCAGCTCCGCGGCGACCACCAGCACGGCGACCAGCGCGGCCACGGTGTAGGCGCCGAAGCGGTGGACCATCTGGATGCCCACGTTGCCCACCAGGGGCGGCAGGGCCATGCCGAAGCACGAGGGGAAGTCCGGGCAGGCCAGGCCGGCGTGGCTGACGGAGACCATCGCGCCGAGGAAGAGTTGGACGAAGGCGCCGCCCAGCGCCACCAGGGCGGCCAGGCGGTAGAAACCGGGTCGTGGCAGCGCCCTGGGCAGGCCAGAAGCGACTTCCCCCGACCGGCGGGCGATCGTCAGCCAGGTGCACAGGAACAGCGCGGCCAGCTCCAGGTGGCAGGCCACCACGGCGGGGGGCATGTCGTAAGCCACGGTGACGGCACCAAAGGTGATCAAGCAGGCCAGCAGGAGCGCCATCGCGAAGCCCAGGCGGCCCAGGTGGGCGCGCAGGCCGTCGCTCCACACCACCCACATGCCGAGCAACAGCACGGACCAGGTGACGAGCGCGGCGACGGCGCGGTGGCTGTATTCCAGCACGCTGGCGAAGTTGGGGGCGGGCAGGAAGCCGCCGTGGCAGAGCGGCCAGTCTGGGCAGCCCATGCCGGAGCCCGTCGCCCGCACCGTCGCACCCACTACCACCTGGCAGAACACCAGGGCCACGACGAGCCAGGCCAGGGGCCGGAAGCGCGCGAAGAGGAGCGACGGGGTGGGGGTCATCGGGAACCTAGGTCTTGAAGAGGACGGGCATCATCACGGAACGCCCGAAGTAGCTGGCCAGGAACATGCCCACGGCCACCGCGCCGACCAACAACCCCGTGATGAGGTTCCTGCGGGCCAGGGCCCGCTCCTCGAGCGGGGTGGGGGTCGGGATGTCGGTGATCGTGGGGTTCATGTTCGGACTCCTAGTGCTTGGCCTTGACCATGGCGGGGCCGACGGCCTCCGCCTTGTTGCTCCACGACTGGCGGACGTAGGTGGCGATCGCCGCTACCTCTTCATCCGACATGCCGGTGCCGACCGGCGGCATGGCGCTGTTGTAATCGGCGCCCTTGACCTTGATAGGGCCGGACTTGCCCTTGACGATGATCTCGACGAGGGCCTTGTCGGGACCGGTCACGAACTCCGAACCGTCCAGCGGGGGGAAGACGCCCGGCACGCCAGCGCCGGTGGGCTGGTGGCAGCCCAGGCACTTGGCGGCGTAGAGGTCCTTGCCCTTCTCGGACAGCTTCTTGGCCTCCTCGGCCGTGGGCTTGCCGGCGACCGCGGCCTCCGTGCCTTGCGGGTTCTCCTTGCCTTCCGGCACCTCGTTGGCCTCGGGGGGCGGCGGGGTCTGGCCGACCAGGCCCACGGTGGCGATCGGCTTCAGGCCGGTCGCGGACTTGTGCTTGTCGGCCCAGGCCATGAAGGTGGGCTGGTCGACGGCGCGGACGAAGATGCCCATGGCGCCATGCTGCGGGCCGCAGAGGAAGGCGCAACTGCCGGTGTAGTCGCCGGCCTTGGTGATCTCCAGCGGGACCATGGCCAGGTTGCCGGGCGTGGTCATCTGCTGCAGGCCGAAGGCCGGCACCCACCAGGCGTGGATCACGTCGGAGGCGGTCATGATCACCTTGATCTTTCGGCCCACGGGCAGCTCCAACGGGTCGCCGTAGCCGCCGTTGGCGTCACGCGGGGTGGAGTTGAACGTGACGTTCAGGTCCGGGTAGCGGTACTCCCAGTAGAACTGGTGGCCCACCACTTCGAGCGTGAGGTCGGGGTTCTTGGGCACGTCGGCCAGGTAGGCCAGCGCCTGGAAGGTGGGGATCAGGATCGCGACGAGCAGCGCGAAGGGGATCACGGTCCAGATGATCTCGAGCTTGGTGTTATGGCTCCAGGTCTCGGGCTGGCGGTTCTCGCCCGGCCGCTTGCGGAACTTGATCAGGGCGGCGACCAGCGCCACCTCGACCACGATCAGAATGGCGATGCTGATCCACATCATGAACTGGTAGAGCCAATCGACCTTCTGGCCGTATGGCGTGACCGTGTCCACGAACCAGAACGCGCTGGCGGCGGCCGGGAGGGCCGTGCAGCCGAGGGCGAGGCCCGCCAGGCCCAGACTTTGGAGGGTGCGGTTGAGCGTCATGGGATCCTCCGGCCTAGTGGTGCGATGCCACGGGCGTCGTCACGGTCGGCAGGTCTGCGAAGTTGTAGTGCGGCGGCGGGGAGGTGGTTTCCCACTCGAAGGTGCGCGTGTCGGGGTGGTGGTTCCACGGATCGTTGCCCGCTTCCTTGCCCCACTTCAAGCTCCAGAATACGTTCACGAGGATCAGCAGCTGCGCGGCGCCCAGGATGAACGCGGAGAACGAGATGAACTGGTTGATGCTCTCGAACTGGGGCGCGTAGTAGGCCACGCGGCGGGGCATGCCCTGCAGGCCCAGGAAGTGCATCGGGAAGAACGCCATGTTCATCGAGATGGTCGTCAGCCAGAAGTGGGCCTGCCCGATCTTCTCGTTGTACATCTTGCCGCTGAACTTGGGGAACCAGTAGTACAGCCCGGCGAACAGCCCCATCACGGAGCCCGCGAAGAGCACGTAGTGGATGTGGGCCACGATGAAGTAGGTGCCCGTGACCTGCAAGTCGAACGGGATGGCCGCCTGCATGATGCCGGAGAGGCCGCCGATGGTGAAGAAGGCGATGAAGCCGATGCAGAAGAGCATCGGGGTCTTGAACTCGACCACGCCGCCCCACATGGTGGCGATCCAGCTGAAGATCTTGATGCCCGTCGGCACCGCGATGACCATGGTGGCGGCCACGAAGTAGGCGCGCGTGTCGACATCCATGCCGACCGTGAACATGTGGTGCGCCCACACGACGAAGCCGACGACGCCGATCGCCACCATCGCGTAGGCCATGCCGAGATAGCC
>JAQBPE010000220.1 GCA_028287685.1 Cyanobacteria bacterium RYN_339
GGCTTAGCGGAAGTCCAGCATCACCACGGGCCCGTCAAAGGCCTGGTCCAACCAATCGGCCTGCCAGCCGGCGCGCAGCCGCCCCCCGCCCAGCTCCACCACGGCCAGGGCGCCCCAGCGGGTGGCACGCGATCCGAAGAAAATGAGGGGAGCGTAGCCCCCGCCGGCTTCCAGCCCCAGCTTGAGGCTCTGCTTGCCGAGCGTTCCCGACCAGGCCGTTACCCCGGCGTCGAACGCCAGCTCGGGCCCATTGGGCGCCACGATCGTGGTCGAGCTCATGTGCTGCGTGCCCACCTCGACCAACGTCACCAGGCCACGGCCCCGCCAACCCGCGCCCAGGTCCAGCCAGGCCGGGCCGAGCGCGAACCGGCGAGCCACCGTCCCACGCACGGACCAGACCTGGCGCCGTCCGCCGCCCGCCGGCTCGAACGAGCGCTCGTCGACGCTCAGGCGACCCGCCCAGCCCGCGTCCACGCCCTCGACGCCCAGCCCGTAGGCCGGCCCCAGGGCCGTATAGCCCAAGGAGATGCCGAAGCGGGGTTCTTCGGCCAGGTTCGGCGCCGCCAGCGCCAGCAGCAAGGCGGCGATCATGGCGCCTCCGCTTCCAGCAGGAAGTCCTGCCCATCGAACACCGCGCCCTCGCCCGGGATCAGCACCGGACGGGTGGGCGGCTGACGGTAGTGCAGCTTGGCCGCCTGCGCCGGGTCCACGCGCAGGGTGTAGCGGCCGGGCCGCACCTCCGTGAGCGCGAAGTAGCCGTCCATGCCACCCACCGTGGTCGCCACCACCTTGCCGCTCGCGTCGACCAGTTCGAGCGTCACGCCGCCCAGGTCGCGTCCCGCGGTCCGCACGGTGCCGTAAATCTCGCCAACCGCGATGATGGGCAGCTCGATCAAGGTGGTGCGGCCCGGCCGTGGCACGAAGCGCGTGCCCTTGAGCGCCGGCACCAGCAGCGGGTCGTCGAGCGAGACCTTCGTGAAATCCACGTCGGCTGGCGTGTAGGCGGCCAAGCCCGTCACGGCCGCGTTGCCGTCCGCGTCGGTGCGGGCCGCCTGGCCGCCGACGTCCAGCGTGAGGCCCGCGATCGCGCGTTCGCCGGGGTCGCGGTGGTTGTTCATGTTGGCGTCCTGGAAGGCCGACACGCGGGCCGTGCCGCTGGTGGACAAGGAGATCGCGCTGGGGCGCAACCCGCCCGCAGCCCAGCCCAGGCCCCCGGAGAAGGTGAGCCCCGCGGTCGCGCCCGCCGGGTAGGCATAGGTAGCCGTCACGCCGACGGTGCCGATGCCGAAGGCGTGGTTGAGGTCCACCGTGACCTGGGGCTGGCGCTCGGCCAGCTGGTAAGCGCCGCCGACGGTCCAGCGGACCTCGTTGAAGGCCTGGCCGGAGGCCGCCGCCCCTACGGTGGTCAGGGCATGCGGGGTGTAGCCACACTCGCCGCGAACTTGTACATCGCGCAGCTGGCTGGAAAGCTGGAAGGTGGCGTCGTTGAAGGGGCCGCCGCTGCTCGGATCGATGTTGAGCACATGCGTGGCGTTGACCGGCCCCATATGCGCGGAGATTTGGTTGCCGATCAGGGGCGAGAACGTGCCGGACAAGTGCCGGTCCACGGAGCTCGTCAGCACGAAGGCCGCCGGCACCACGAACGTATCCGGCGTGCGGGCATCGAAGCGCGCGTTGGCGCGCTGGGCGATCGGGTCGGGACCCGGCAGGAAGGCCTCGCTGGTGAATCCCTTCAGGACCGAGCCGTTCAGCGAAAGGCCCATCAGGCCGGCCGTGGCTTGGGCGCCGACCTCCGCAACGAGCCCGCCCAGGGCGTCCGCGGCGGCGTCCGTGTGCCAGAAGACCTCGCCCAGCGTGCCGCGCAGCCCCGCCGTGCCGAACTGTCGCGTGTCGCCACCCACCAAGGGCAGGCGTGCGAAGCCAGTCGCTACGGAGAGCGAGCCCGTCAGCCCTTGCTCGTAGGTCATGGTCATGCGCTCTCGACCATCCAACGCCAGGCCCTGGACGACGCGATAGCGATGGTCGCCCGCCGGCACCAACGTCGCGCCGATGTTGAAGCGCCGGATGTCCTCGCGGCGTTGGCCCTGTGGCCCGTTCAGCACGATGCGGAACTCGTTGGGGCCCACCACCAGCGGCACGTCGTCGAAGCGGTACTCCGCCACGCTGCCGGCCGCCTGGTACGCGATCGGGTAGGCGTTTTGGTAAAGCTGAGCGTCCCAGCCGGGTGGCAACGGGCCGCGGAAGGACTGGCGGTCGAATCGCGCGGGTTGGGTCAGCGGGAAGCTGGAGAGCAAGGCGCCATTGCCGGTCCAGGTCCCGGCCACCAGGTTCAGGCCGGGATCCAGCACGTAACCCAGGGCCACGTCACGGGCGCCCAGCGGACCCAGCAACGTCCCGTCCGGGTCCTTGCGGCCGAGGGTCAGGTGCCAGTCGGACAGCCAGGCGGACTCCGTGCCGGCGGCGTATGCGGCGAGGTCCAGGCCGGCCACGTCGGTGTTGCCGAAGACGCTGTAGGTCAGCCCGGGGTGCGGGACGCCCGCGTCGTCGCGCGTCCAGGTGAAACCCAGGCTCGGGTCCACGGCCGGGTCGCCGACCATGCCGTAGGGCGTGCGCACCAAGGGGTAGTCGGGGTTCACCGCGGCATCGCCGCCCGCCTCCGCGCGCCGCTCTCGCTCCAGCCGTAGTTGGGCGGGCAAGGGCTCCGATGGCTGCAAGCGGACGATCAGGTTGTAGGTGTCGTAGTCGAAGCCGATCGGCAGCCAGCGTGCCAGCTCGCGCGTGTCGATGTAGAGGTCGTCAGGCTGGCGATCGATCCAGGCCTCGTCGATCGGGAGGGCCCGCCCGCCCAGGCTGGCCGTGCCGGCACCGAGGTCCAGTTGGAAGCGCCGGTCCTCCCGCAGCACGAAGCCGCTGGCCGTTCCGGCGGCCGGCTGCACCTCGATGGCTAGCCCCAGGGCGCGCGCCAGTTCGCCCAGGGGCAGGCGCAAGCCGCCATCAGGCGCCGGCCTGGCGCCCAGACTCTCTGCCAGCGTGAGCTGGTCGACGCGCACCTCGACCAGGATTGCGTCTTCCTGGCCGGCGTCCCCGGCCTCCGCGGCCTGGACCGGTGCGGTCAGGACCAGCAGCAGCGTTACGGCCGCCGCGGTCCCTCGGATCACGGCAGCGGGAGCTCCGTCTGCGCCAGGGTCTTGCCTTCGGCTTCCGGCTCCACGAACATCACCCGCAGGGTGCCATGGGCCAAGCTTACCGGCGGTTCGTTCAGCGGCAAGATGGACTGGCGTGACGCGTTGGGCGTGTAGACCGCCACGCCGTTGGCCCGGCCGACCTCGCGCTCGCTGCCGCCATGGGGCCTGAACAGCGCCACCAGGTTCCCGTAAATCGAGCGGTTGCCCGTGCGGTCGAGGTGGAGGCCCAGGCGCGCATTGCCGCCGGCCTTCTCGGGGGGCAGCACGGCCAGGGCGGACAGCCCCGCGGTGGCGCTGGTCTCGCCTTCGCGCAGGATCAACGGGATCGACACGCCGACGGCCGGGATCAGCTTGATCTGGATGCCGGGCGCGCGGGGGTCACCCGGCGCCGGCGCGGCGGGCAGCACGCGG
>JAQBPE010000231.1 GCA_028287685.1 Cyanobacteria bacterium RYN_339
ACGCGCCCGTGCTGGCCCAGCTGCTGCCGGAGTTGGGCGTGCTGCCGGCCGCCGCGATGGACTCGCCCACCAAGGAGAAGCTGCGCCTGCAATCCACGATCACGGACGTGCTGGCGGCGCTGGGCGCGGCCAAGCCGCTGGTCGTGATCCTGGAGGACTGGCAGTGGTCCGACGCCCTGTCGCGCGAGCTGATGGATTACCTGCTCAGAAACTTGAAGAGCGCCCCCGTCCTGTTCCTGATCACCACGCGCGAGCTGGCGCCTGCCGAGGCCGCGGGCACCCGGGTGGTGCCGCTCGAGCATCTCGACGAGGCCGGCGTGGCGCGCATGATCACCTCGATGTTGGGCACGCAGGACGTGGGGGAGCGCTTCCTGCAGGAGGTGGCGGGGCTCTCGAAGGGCAGCCCGTTCTTCGTGGAGAAGCTGCTGGAGCACCTGGTCCAGAACCAGATCCTCGTCAACCACCGCGGGCGCTGGAACACGGACGTAGAGCTCGCCACGGAGCGCCTGCCCAAGAACCTCAAGGGCCTCTTGATGTGGCGGATCACCTGCCTGTCGGAGGCGACGCAGGAGGTCGCCCACGTGGGCGCGGTCATGGGCCGCGTCTTCACCATCGACATGCTCAAGCGCGTGGCCGCCGTGCCGGACGACGTGCTGTTCGCTGCCGTCGAGGCGCTCTGCCAATCGCAGGTCTTCGTGCCCGGTGCGGATGGCGCCTACTGTTTCGCCCAGGACCAGATCCAGGAGCTGCTCTACGCCAACATCGCGCCGCCCTCCAAGCGGCGCCTGCACACGGCCGTGGTCGAGGCGCTGGAGGCCGCCCTGGGTGGCGTGCCGCTGCCCGAGGCGCCGCTCGAGCTGGTGACGGCCCTGGCGCAGCACGCCCTGAACGGCGAAGCGCCGGACAAGACGATCGTCTACGCCCTGGAGGCGGGATTGCGCAACGCGGCCCTGTTCGCCAACGCGGAGGCGGAGCGCTTCCTGCAAGCCGGGCTGGCGGCGGCGCGCGTCCACCACACGCCCGAGGCCTGGCTGCGCCACAAGCTGGACTACATGAGCAGCCTGGCCGACGTCTGGCGCCTCACGGGGAAGAGCGACCGCGCCCACGAGGCCTACCTGGAGGCGATCGCGCTGGCCGAGACCCTGGGCGACCGAGCCCGCGTGGGCCGCATGCTCACCCACCTGGGCCGCTGCCACCAGGTGCTGGGGCGCTTCCCCCAGGCGCTCGACTGCTGTGAGCGCGCGCTGACGCTATCGCGCGAGTTCGACGATCTGGACGCCGCGATCCGCACCCAGATCCAGATGGGCCGCATCCGCCTGTTCATGGGCGACCTGCCGCGCGCCACGGAGCACGCGGAGTCCGCGCTGTCGTTGGCCCGGGAGACGGGCGACAGCACGAAGATCGGCGAGGCGCTGGGCATCCTGGGCTACTTTTACGTGGCCTCGGGCTCGGACAAGCTGGCCGACGGCGTGGCCTTCCTGGCCCAGTCCCAGGCCTGCCTCTCCGTGATGGGCGACTGGATCGCGCTCGTGACCACGCTCAACTTCCTGGGCACGGCCCAGAACATGCTGGGTGACCACCTCGACGCCTGGCACTCCTTCCAGCAGCACAAGAAGATCTGCTACGAGGTCGGCATGAAGGACGAGGAGGTCTTCGCCAACCTCAACCTCGCGATCACGGCCTACGAGCTGGGCGAGTTCCCGGAGATGGGCCGGTTGGCGGGCGAGGCCACGGCGATCGCCGGCCAGCTGAACAGCCGCTACCCGCGCGGCATGGCGCGTACGCTGCACGCCGTGGCGCTGGCAAACGGCACCAAGCCCGGCGAGGCCACGGCCATGTTGGCGGAGGCCCTGGCCCTCGCCCGCGAGCTCCAGCACAAGTACATGCAAACCCAGGTCTTGCTCTACCAGATGCAGGTGCTGGTCCACCTGGGCCAACTGCCCGCCGCCCGCGCGGCCGCGGACGAACTGGCCGAGCTGATCGCGGAGACGGGCGACCGGGAGCCGGAAAGCCGGCTGTACGTGGCAATGGCCGAGATCCTGGGCCGCACGGGCGACCTGGACGGCGCCCGCGGCTACGCGGACCGTGCCCGCCTGGCGGCGCTGGCGGCTCATGCCAAGGGCATGCAGGTGCGCGCGTTGGCGATCCAGGCCTGGCTGGCGCTCGCGAACGGCCACCACCAGGAAGTCCGCACGATCGCCAAGGACGGCCTCGCCATCTCGACCCGCATCGGCAGCAAGGCGTTGACCGCCCAGCTGTACCTGGCGCTGGGCGAGGCGTCGCTTGCGACCGGGCAGGAGGGGGCGGCCGAGGCCTTCGACCTGGTGGAGGCGATCGCCGACGAGGTCGCCTCGCCCGTGCTCCGGGCCCACGCGCTGTTCGGGCAGGCTGCCGCCCGTCCCCACTCGGGCCATGCCCACGTGCTGGCCGCGGAGGCGCGCGACCTGCTCGAAGACTTCGCGTCCGGGTTGGAGCCGGCCGCTCGCGACGCGTTCTTCGGCCTGAAGGAGCGTGCGCGCATCGTAGAAGGGGACTTCCAGGCCTTTTCGCGCACGATTTCGGGAGATTCGAGAACTTCGCCGGGGCAACCGCCCAGGTTGGGCCTCGACCCGGGTATGTGGAAAATGCTTTGAACCGCTAGATAACCTAACGAGAGGAGCTTCGATGAAGACCGCCATCCTGGGCGCCATGGCCGCCATCCTGATTGCTTCGCCCGCTCATGCCGCCGGCGTGCAAGACTTCACCCTCCACAACAACCTGAATGCCGCTATCACCCACGTCTACGTCTCGGAGTCGGACAACCCCAAGTGGGAGAACGACGTGCTGGGCAAGGACGTGCTGGAGAACGGCGACTCGTGGGACATCAAGTTCACCGGTTACGGTGACGCCGTGTGCAAGTTCGACATCAAGATCAAGACCCAGGACGACGCCGAATGGATCGTCGAAGGGGTCAACCTGTGCGAGATGCAGGACATCAAGTTCTCCATGGAAGGGGGCAAGGTCGTCTTCGAGAAGAACTAGGCTACTTTAACCAACATTAGCCGCTTCTTAATCTAGCCATAAGAAGTAATGGATGAATTAAGGCGATGGTAAGGACAAGCAAAGTCCAACCATCGCCTTTGGAGTTTTCACCCATGCTGAAGCGCGCCCTCGTCCTCCTCACCACCGTCGCCTTGACCGGCTGCGGCACGCACGTGGCCCAGCCCGCGTCGAACATCCTGGTGGACGGCAGCCGCTTCGAGACCTTGAAGGCCAAGACGTCCGTCGACCCGCTGGTCAAGAAGGCCGTGCAGGATGCCGCCAAGAAGGCGCTGCAGGCCATCGAGGCGATGGAGGATGCCCAGGTGGACCCGTCGCGGCTGAACCCCGCCCTGGCCGCGGCGCTGGCGAACGGCCAGATCACCGCAGACCAGGTCAAGCTGATGGCGCTCTACGGCCAGCTGAACGGGGTCTTCACCTCGCTCGCGTCGATCATCGAGGGCGGCAAGGATGACTACACCAAGGGCCTGGTGGCCCAGCTCGACGCCATGGGCAAGGCGGTCAAGAAGTTCGAGACCGCGCGCAAGGGCATGGACGATGCGGAGGCCTTCAAGCTGCTGGCCGACGTCGTGAAGTCGCTCAAGAAGGGGCTTCAGGCCATCGCGAAGTAGGCCGTCGAACCCCCGCTCACTTGTCTTAAGTATTGTAAATACACACTGCTTAACCACGGGCCGCACGCCGCGCCCCGTGGTCTTTTGCGTGCGGTGCGGCGAAATGTAACAGAGAATAAAGCGACGTCCCTTCGTATAGGTTGCACAACTTGCCTTGGCACCACGTTGCATATATTGGTTTTGTCGAGACGAGAGCAAGAGGTGCCAGATGGACGACAACATCATCCCCTTCAAGCCCCGTACCCCCAAGGCCCACCCGGTCGCCCCTACCCAGGACCGCACGTTCTGGATGGATCAAGAAGTGGCCGAGTTGACGCTCTCGATCCCCAAGGCGGATCCCGCGCCGCCCCGCGTCCGCTACTAAGCCGACGCCCCGCCCCCTAGCCCCGAGGATCATCCCAATGAACAACTTCGCCGCCGTTGCCGAGCACTTCCGTAAGCTGCGTTGCGCCTTCTGCCAGCAGTCCTTCACGCCGGAAGGCCTGAAGCTGCTCCGCGAGGAGAAGGACTACTGGGTCGTGCGCGTGACCTGCCAGGCCTGCCACCAGCCCTCCGGCGTCGCCGTCGTGGGCGTGGACTTCGACAACGGCCCGGCCCCCGCGCCCGCCAAGGACAAGCCCGCCGCGCGTCGGATCGACGGCATCTTCGCCTCCGTCTCGGAGGAGAAGCGCTTCGCGGAGCTGGCGCCGATCAACAAGGACGAAGTGCTGGACGCGGCCAGCTTCATCCGCAACTTGGGCAGCGACTGGATGCGCCACCTGCCCCGCAAGAAGAAGTAAGACCCTCGCTCGACAGGGTAAGACCTCCTCGGTTCCAACCGGGGAGGTCTTTTCCATGCGCCGCTTGCTGTTGCTGGCCCTGCTGCTCACCGCCTGCGCCCCTTACAACCAGGTGGCGTGCTTGCCCAGCAACGACGCCTTGCTGATCCTGGACGACATCGCAGCCGGCGCGGGCGCCTCCAAGCTCAAGACGATCACGCCGCAACCGGCCAAGACCGTCGTGCCCTTCGAGGTGGCCGGCCGGAAGAACGACGGCGACCTCTACGTTTCGGGCACGCCGCAGGCCGGCATCGTGCTGACGCCGGGCGCGAGCACCTCCGGCAAGGATGACGAGCGGCTGGTGGCCTTCGCCAGCTCCCTGGCGCGCAGCGGCTTCGCCGTGCTGGTGCCCAACTTGCCCAACGTGAGGCAACTCAAGGTCTCGCCGGATGACGCGCGGGTGCTGGCCGACGCGATGGTCTTCCTGGCCTCACGGGCCGATTTGGCCCCAGGGGGGCGTCTTGGGACCGGGGCCTTCAGCTATGCCTTGGGGCCCACGATCTTGGCGGCATTGGAGCCCGACGTGCGGGACAAGCTGCGCTTCGTATTGGGGGTGGGCGGGTACCACGACCTGACGCGGGTGATCACGTACTTCACGACGGGGTACTTCCGCGACGCGCCGAACCAGCCTTGGCGGTACCAGAAGCCGAACAGCTACGGCAAGTGGGCCTTCGTGCACAGCAACGTGGACCGGCTCACGGATGAAGGGGACCGGACGACGTTCACGGAGATGGCCAACCGCAAGCTCGTGGATCCGGCCGCCACCATCGACGATTTGACGGCCAAGTTGACGAGCACCGAGGCCAAGGCCTTGTTGGAGGTCTTGAACAATACCGATCCGGAGAAGGTGCCGGGCTTGATCAAGCAGTTGCCGGCCGGGGTGCAGTCGGACCTTGCCAAGCTGACGTTGGTGGACAAGGATTTGACGCCTTTGAAGGCGCGGATGATTCTCTTCCACGGCTACGAGGATGATCTGGTGCCGTATACGGAGAGCGTTTCGTTGGCGGCGGCGTTTAACCGCCGGACGCGGCTCTTCTTGATCAACGGGTTTGTCCACGTGGATTACAAGCAGCCGGGGTTCCTGGATGGCTGGAGCTTCGGCTGCGCCATCCAGGACGTGCTCAACGAGAAGTGGAAGTCCGCCACGGACTTCTAAGGCCCTACTTCCCGCTCCGGTAGCTCCACAACGAGTGTTCCATCTGGCCGACCCGCGGCTCCTTCGAGCGGAAGTACTCGTCATCCCGCTCCAACTCGCCCAGCAGCGGAGCGTCCGCCAACTGCGGGAAGAACGTCGCGCGCAGCAGCGTGCGCTCGCGCGAGTGCCACTCCTTGATCTCCGGCATGGCCAGCACCTCGTCGTGCGAGGCCTGGGTGGTGGTGGTCTGGTGGACCTCGTCCAGCGTGACGGCGCCGATGGGGATGCGCACGTCCTTCTTGGTCTCGTCGATGTAGACGACGATCTCGCGGACCGCGCACGCCTCCGTGTCGACGATCAGGTCTTCGATGATGCCGATCTTGTGGTTGTCACGGTCCAGCAGCTTCCATCCGCGGATGTCGCCATCGCGGTCGCACAGCGTGAACTCCGGCAGGTCTGCCAGACGCGAAATGGTCATGGTGGTTTCCTCCTCCTACTCGATGCCCTGGAACTAGCCTAGCACCGCGGCGGTGGAGCCCAAACAGGCGGGCTAAAGGCCGGCGCCCAACCTGACGCGTACCGGTCCGTCTTGGTAGGTCCAGAGGGTGCCGTCTTTTGCCAGGGCCACGCCAAATTTGAAGGCCCCGACCGATGCCAGTCCCACAAACGTCTCTGCGGCCGTCGGCTCGGCCGGGGGGGCGTCACTGCCGAGCCAGGTGGTGACCACCCCGGTGCCCGGCACGATGCGACGGAGCCAGCCGCGATCGGCCACCAGCAACTGGCCGGTGGCCGGTTCGACAACCAGTCCATTCGGGTTGGTGAAGCTGGCGGCCGCCCCGGTGCCATCCTTGGAGCCAAGTGGGCTGAACGGAGGCAAGAACAGGCCAGGGCCATTGACGCTGGCCTCCAAGGGCACGCCCGCCACCAGCGAGACCGAGCCGTCGGCGGCAATGCGGCGAACGGAGGTTTGATCGATCATGTAGACCAGGCCAGCCGCGTCGGCGGCGATCGCCACCGGCGAGTAGAAGCGCGCGGCCGTCCCCTTGCCATCCATGTAACCTTGTTCGCCGCCGGCCAGGGCCGTCACGGCGCCCGTCGCGTCGACCTTGCAAAGCACGAGGTCGGGCTTGAACTTGCTGCCGACGGGCGGGTGGCTGGCGACCACATAGACATTGCCCACGGCGTCGCCGGTGATCGCCCTGGGCTCGTTCAACAGGACGCTGCCGCTGCCGGGGAGCTCGACGGCCTTGCCATCAGCGCCAAACCGCAGCAGCTTGTTGCCGCTGGCTACGAGGATGTGGCCCTGGCCGTCGGTTCCCACTTGGTTGGAGAGGCCATCCAGCGCCGGGCCGTCTGCCACGGGCGCGGCACCACCGGGCGCCAGGTGGAACAGCTTGCTGTAAGAATTGGCGGGGGAGCCGAACTGGACATGGACCAGCAGCGCCCAGACGCCCCCCTCCGCGTCGATGGCCGGCCCCGAAAGCGAGTCCACCCCCTGGCGGTCGGGGATCGCCCCGAAGGCCTGGATGCCGGCAAGCAGCCCGGCCACCTTCACGGGCGACGTGGCGTCCAGGCTGCCAGCGTGCACGGTGACCGTGCCCGAGCCCTCCGTCATTCCCGTGATCTTGCCCGTCGCGTCCACGGACACGGCGCCTTCGGCGGTCCAGGTCAACGCCGGCTTGTCCACGGCCTTGCCGTCCGTATCCAGCACCGTCGGCAGCAGCGTCCGGCTCCCGTGTAAGGCGAGGTCAAGCGGCTGGCCTGGGCGGTCCGACGGCAGATCGATCCGCTTCACCACCGGGAAGCGGATGTCGTTGCTGGGGATGCCGGCA
The DNA here is from genome assembly GCA_028287685.1 of Cyanobacteria bacterium RYN_339. Lineage (GTDB taxonomy): Bacteria > Cyanobacteriota > Sericytochromatia > S15B-MN24 > JAQBPE01 > JAQBPE01. The sequence continues at coordinate 7,436 of JAQBPE010000231.1, forward strand.
ACGGTGACCACCAGGCCGCCCGTGGCGGCGCCTTCCGGCACCTTGACCTTGATGGTGTGCTCGTCCACGCGCTCCGGCTTGATGGCCGACGTGCCGGCGAACTTCACGTCCAAGAGGTCGCCGGCATCCGCGCCGAAGTGCTCGCCCGTGAGCGTGACGGTGGTACCCACCGGCCCATTGGCGGGTGTGACGGCGGCGATCGCTGGCGGCACCACCGTTAATATCAGGTCGGGCGCCGCCGTGGTCTGCTTCGAGGCTACCTTCACGTCCTTCACGATGGCCTGCCCCAGCCCGGCCTTGCTGGCCACCAGCGGGAACAAGCCGACGGGCACATGGTCGAGCGTGTAATGTCCGTCTTCCGCGGTCTTGGCGACGTACGAGCTGCCCGGGATGAACACGTCCACGCCCAGCAACTTGGTCACGCCCGCGGTGCTGGCCTTGACCACGCCCGCGATCGCCCCCGTGGGGGCCAGCTGGAGCGTGAGGTCATGCGCCTCGGGCGCCACATCGGGCTGGAAGGCTTTGAGCTCGTCCGACTTCGCGGCCTCCAGGTTGAGGTGCGAGCCGACCGGTGCCTTCAGCGTGAAGGTGCCATCGGCCCCGGTCGTGGCGCTTACCGGGCCGTCGTCGGCCGCGACGTGGTAAGCCGCGCCGTTGTTGCCGACCACGCCGCTGCCGGACGTCGAGACGATCGGCACGCGCACCAGCCCGGTCAGCCCGCCGCCGACGTCGGAGATGATGTAGCCACGGACCAACAGCCCTGCCACCGGGCTGCCGGCCACGTCTACCACCCGGCCGGTGTGGAAACCAGCAACGATGGGTGCGGGGCTGGCCTTGCCTTTGCCGGCCGCGGTCGTGGGCGTGCCCGGGCAGCCGCCGAGGGCGGCGGCGCAGGCGAGCAGCAGGGCAAGGTGGGGCACACGCATCGGATCATGGTTATTCCCTGGCTGCCAACCAATCCGCCACGTCGTCGCGCACGGGAGCCAGGAAGCGCAGCGGCGCGGCGAGCGCCACCAGGATCTTGTAGTGGTCCAGTCCGGCGTAGGCCTTGCGCGTCGCCTCGCCACCCGCCGCCAGGATCTTCGTCTCGAGGCTGGAGGCGTTGGCGGGCTTCACGATGTCGTCCGCGTCGCCCTGCAGCAAGAGCAGCGGCGGCGCCCCGGCGCGGGCGAAGTTGATTGGCTGGGTGGCCGGCCAGCCGCTCTCCGGGCCCATCAACGTGGCGATGTCCGGGTCGAACGGCTCGAAATCGTAGGGACCGGCCAGCCCCACCACGCCGCGCACCGCGCTCGCCGGGACGCCGGCGGCCTGCAGGAAGTGGGCGTCCAGCCCCAGCATCACGGCCGTGTGGGCGCCGGACGAGTGGCCCACGATCAGGAGGCGGTCCGGATCGCAGCCCAGCTCGCGTGCATGGTCCCGCGTCCAGCGCACGGCCTTGGCGCCGTCCTCGATGAAGGCGGGGAACTTCACCTGCGGGTAGACGCGGTAGTCGGGCACCACCACCGTGTAGCCGCGCGCGGCGAAGGCATCGCCCACGAAGCGGAAGTCACGCCGGTTGCCTCCCTCCCAGCGGCCGCCGTAGAAGAACACCACGGCGCGGCCGCGCGGCTGGGTCGGCCGGTAGACGTCGAGCACCTGGCGGGGGTCGGCGCCATAGGCCTGGCCGCCGTCCGCCTGGTAGCTCCAGGCGGGGGTGACGGCGTTCAGGACGTCCGCGGGGGCGCAGCCGGTGAGGCACAGGGCCAAGAGCAGTCGCTTCATGCCGGGAGTACGCCGGGTAGGCGCGATCGGATTCCCGGGTACGTAATCTTCCCCACGCCTAAAAGGCAGGGGCATTCACCCTGTTACCCTGCCAGAAGGCAAGACAACGAGTGTCCAGGAAGCGTTACGCACTCCCCCAGAAGTCGAATGTTCCTAGCGCCGTTGTAGTCGGCATGGCCGGAGTATCCACAGTGTGCACACTTGAACGATTCACCGGCCCGAGATCCAATGTGCAGGCACCGGTGGCAGGTTTGCGATGTGTATGCCGGGTCGATCAGAACGAGGGCCACGCCATCCCGCATCGCTTTGTACGACAAGAAGCCGCGGAGTTGGTAGAACGACCAGCGGTAGTGCCGATGACGTTGGGCCTTGCGAACCTTATTCCGGTTTCGAATGCCCGTCAGATCCTCCAGTGTCACGGTCAAAGCGTGGTGCCGTGCGAACCGCATGATCCGGGCGCTGATGGTGTGGTTGATCCAGGCCATGTAGCGTTGTTCCCGTCCAGACAGCCGTCTCAGGAGGCGCCGTGCCCCTTTCGTGCCCTTCGCTTGGAGAACTGCCCTCATGGCCTGGTAGCGGTCGCGGATGGCCTCTACTTCGGCCCCGCCGAAGCGTTCACCCGTGGAAAGCGTCGCCAGGTTCTTGATGCCGAGATCCACGCCCAAGACGCCCTTGGGTTCCTTGGCCGCGGGCGGCTTGCCGTTGAGTGCGATCTGGAGGTAATAGTGGCCGTTCCTGAGTCTCACCAGCTTCGCGCTGGTGGGGTTTTTCCCGACGAGCAACGCCTTTTGGTAGTGTCCAACCAGGAGCTTGAACCGCCGGGAGCCGCCCAACAAGGTCAGACTCGCGGTCCAGTCCTTCTCGCTGAACCGGAAGATACGTTGGTCGTAGTCGACACTTGTGGGGTGGAACGTCGAGCCCTTGTGCTTGGCCTTGAGCACCGCTGCCACGCGGGCAATGGCGCGAATGGCAAGGTTGGCGGAGAGTCCGAATTGCGCTCGCAGATCGTGGTAGACGAGGGATTGGAGCTTGATCTTATTGGTCGTCTCCCGCTCCTCCGCCACCGCGCGTACGACGTTACAAGCGGCGGCAAAGGCCCGCATAGTCGCGTCCACGATGGGGCGCAACTCCAGCGGGACTTCGAGTTTGCAACTAAGCGTCAAGACTTGCTTCACGTTGGTGATTCTATTACAAAGGACAAAACCATGCAAACAAATGTTCTATATTCAAGTCAATCAGCTCACGCCGCCGCCATTTTTGGCCCCATGCGTGATCGCCGCAGTCGGTGAGTGCCTGATGCAAAGCCCGCCTGCTTATGTCCTGAAGGCCCGATTGGACCCCGCCGCCCATGAAGTCCGCGGGGAGGTGGCCGTGCGCTTCACCAATGACGGCGATCGCCCCCTGACCACAGTCTGGTTCCAGCTTTACCCCAACACCTTCCGCCCCGGCAGCACCTACCTCGAGACGGCGGGCCGCACCTTCAACCTGGACACCTTCTTCCCGAGCGGCCGCGACCCCGGCTGGATCGACGTGACGGCCATCCTGGCGGCCGGCAGCCTGGTCCAGGCGGTGACACACGACGCCTTCCTGGAGGTCCCGCTGAGCCAGCCCCTCGCGCCTGGCCAAAGCATCTCGCTGGCCCTCACGTTCAAGACGCACGTCCCGGAGGTCTACGACCGCCTGGGCCACGTGGGCGAAGACTACAGCCTGGCCTACTGGTACCCGCGACTGGCGGCCAGGGACCACGGCGAATGGGACCTGACGCCCCGGACCACGCCGCTGCAGGAGTTCCATGACGTCCACGCCGACTTCGACGTCCAGTTCAGCCTGCCGGCGCGCTTCGTGGCCGGCGCCACGGGCCACCTGGTGGAGGCCACCCGGGACGGAGATCGACAGGTGCTGCACTACCGCGCCGATCACGTGCGCAGCTTCGCCTTGGAGGCCTCGCCGAACTGGAAGGAGCTGAAGTCCACGGAAGCTGGCGTCACGGTGCACGTTTTGGCCCGTGAAGGGGAAGATTGGCTCGCGCCGCGCATTCTGCGCCAGACGCATGACCTGGTCAAGTTCTACGGCGAGCTGGTCGGCCCTTACCCCTACGCGGACCTCACGGTGGTGAGCAGCGAGGCCCTGCCGGTGGGCGGCATCGAGCTGCCCCAGATGGTGCTGAACGCGCGGTTGCTGGCGCGCATGGACGATCTGCCCAAGGGCTGGTTCGAGGTCGGGTACGACGCCCTGAACGCCCATGAGATCGCCCACCAGTGGTTCTTCGGGCTGGTAGGCAACGACGAGGCCCACGATTGCTGGATCGACGAGTCCTTCGCCTCCTACCTGACCCGCCGCTGGCTGGAACGTCCCGGCGCGCCGGAAGCCGGCTCCCAGACCCGCTTCGGGGAAGGCCTGACCTGGTGGAACCGCTTCCACCCCTTCCTGACCCTGCGGGAGTCGCAGTACCAAACCGCGCTGCGGCAGGAGCTGAACGGCCTGGCCGAAGCGCCCGCCGCGCCGCTGGTGGACCAGCCTTTCGGCCAGGTGGACCCCACCTACTACGATCGCGGCCCGGTGGTCCTCGAGATGCTGCGGCTGGAGGTGGGCGACGAGGCCTTCGGGCGCTTCCTGCACGGGCTCTACGCCGCCAAGTTCCAGAACCTGGACACTGCCGGCGTCCAAGCCGTGGCGGAGCGCGCCGCCAACCGGTCGTTGCAGACCTTCTTCGACGCCTGGGTGCGCGGCAACAAGGCCACGCTCGACCACCGCCTGGTGGGCTGGCGCCAACGCCTCCTGCCGGACGGTCGCTACCACCTGGAAGCCAACGTGCAGCAACTCGGCAACACGGACATGGCCGTGCCGGTCGCGATCACGCTGGCGGACGGCCGCCAGGTCCAGGCCCGCTACGAGCCCGGCAACCCCTGGGTCGAGACCGACGTCGACGCGAAGATCACGGGCGTGATGTTGGACCCGGCCGTTTCTACGCTGGACCGCGACTACGGCAACAATGGCCAGCTGCCGGTGGCCATCTTCCCTTGGCTGCCCGGCTTCGGCGAGCCCTACCCGGGCCGCAAGGCGCTGCGCATCGGCGTCTCCACCGTGCCCGTCAGCGCCGGGCCGGTGGGCGCCAACCTGAACCTCGACCTCGCCAGCATCCGCAGCGCGCACCGCGGCGTGTCGGTTGGCTTCCAGGAGGGCAAGCCCGTCTGGAGCCTGGGCGTGGACCAGCCGATTTATGGCCTGGGCAACTACGACTCGCGCTGGGCCGCTTCGCTGGCGCAGCGTCCGGAGGGCTACGCCGGCGGCCTGGAGCTGGGCCTGGCCTGGCAGCCGCGCGTGGGCGAGAACCCCACCCTGGCGCTAAACCTCGGTGGCGAACGGCGCGTCTTCCCGACCGACCCCACCGGCGCGCCGGCCGCGGCCACCAACGTGGGCCGTCTCGATTTGCTGCTGGAGACCCGCAAGGTGCTCTACGGGGTCCGCGCGGCGGGCGGCCGCTACCGCCTGGGCGTGGAAGCCGCCCCGCCCTTGCTGGACAACGCCGCCGGCTTCGTGACGCCTTCTGTCGAGTTGGCCCAGCACGTGGACCTGGGCTGGTTTACTACCATGTCGGGCCGCCTGTACGCGGGCGGCACCATGGGGCAACGCGACCCGCGCGACGAGCTGCGCCTGGAGCGCGAAGGCCAGTTCCGCGAGATCGGCCTGGGCTCGGGCGAGAGCCTGGCTGCCCTAAACCTCGAGCTCGCCCGCCCGCTCTCCGGGGCCCTCTACCCGCCCGGCTTCCCGCTGCCGCTGCTGCCGATGGGGATTGCGTTCGCCAACCTGGGCTGGGCCGGCGCACCGGTGGCGGAGCTTGGTGTGGGGCTGCGCCTGGGCGTGTTCGCGGTTGGCCAGGCCAGCGTGGGGCTGGACTGGGCGCCCTACAACACGCTGGAGGGCTTCACGCCCGGGGTGGTGATTTTCAAGGCAGGCTATGGGTTCTAGCGCTTCAGCCGGTCCTGGAACTTGGTGCGGAAGCTCTTGATCTCGGCGGCCACGACCCCGGCGCAATAGGGCTCGTGGGGGTGTTGGTCGTAGTAGTGCATGTGGTACTGCTCGGCCCGGTAGAACTTGGTGAGCGGCACGATCTCCGTGACGATGGGCTTGTCGTAGGCGTGTGCGCGGCCCAGCTCCGCCACCACGGCCTTGGCCGTAGCGGCCTGGTTTGCGTCCGCGGTCAAGATGATCGAGCGGTAGCTGTCCCCGAC
>JAQBPE010000242.1 GCA_028287685.1 Cyanobacteria bacterium RYN_339
CAGATCGACCATGGTCGGCGAGAAGCCCAGCTTGGCGGGCAGCTCGGCCAGCGCCCGGCGGCGCGGCGGGTAGGCGGGGTCGGCCCAGGCCTGGCCCACGCGCTCGAGCACATGCAGGATCGCGTCGATCGGCAGCGCGGCCAGGGCCTCGCGGCGCTCGCGGGCGTCCGCCATCACGGCGGCGACGTCCAGCTCGCCTTCCACGGCGCGCCCGAAGATGTGGTGCTTCTTCACTTCAACAGCTCCGCGGCCGTGATCGCGCAGCCCTTGTTCTTGCGGGTGCCTAGCCGGCCCATCAGGTCAATGGTGGCGGTGTTGCTGCCGCAGGGGCAGCCGTGCCGGACGGCGGCCAAATCGCTCGTCAGCAGCGAGATCGAGGGCATCGAGAGCATGTACGGGGTGATCAGGTTGAGGAAGCCGGCCTCGCCCTCCGGCAAGGGCGCCAGGGTGCCGGGGTCGCGCGCCAGGGCGCGGGCGAAGTGCGGCACGTGGAAGCGGTGGTGCGCGCATTCGAGGTACGGCACGCCGTGCTCCACCAGCCCATAGCCGTCGCGGAAGTTCTCGGGCGGCACGCCGAGGGCGCGCGAGACCTCCGCGATAAAGGCCTCCTTGGGGATGGCGTCGTGCTCGCTGGTCTTCCAGCCGCCGCCCGTCAGCACGAAGGAGCGCGGGCCGAAGGCCAAGTCGGGCAGGCCTAGTTCGCTGCGGTAGCGTACCAGCCGGTGCAGGAAGGCCGGGAAGCCCAAGATGCGTAGCGGCGCGCCACTGGCCGCGAAGGCCTCCAGCCGCGCGTTGACCTCCTCGACGCGGAACTCCCAGTCCTGCTTGGCCGCGCTCCAGCGCAGCGCGAAGTAGCCCTCGCGCACGGGCGCGAACTTCGTGAGGTAGTGGTCGGTGAAGGCCGTGCCACGCGTGCCGGCATGCTCGGGCTCGTGGGCGAAGAGCAGGTAGTTGGCGGGGGTCTCGCGGTCCCATATGCCGTAGTCCTCGAAGCAGCGGTCGATCATGAAGAGCCCGCGGTCGCGCGAGCCCTCGTCGAAGAAGACCTGGCTCTTCTGCCCGGCCGTGCCGCTGGAGGTGAGGTGCAGCGCCACGGCCTCGCGCGGGACGGAGAGCAGCTCGTGGCGCTTGAGCACGTTCACGAAGATGTGAGGCACCTCCGCCAGGTCGCGCAGCTCCGTGAAGCCGGCGTGGTCGCAGAGGGCGGCGTAGAACGGGCTGGCCGCGCGGTGGTGGGCGATCGCCGCGCGCATGGCGTCAAAGAAGAGCGCGTCCTTCGCCGGCGTCAGGTGATAGACGTCCGGCGCCGCCATGAGGCGCTCGAGGGCAGGAGAAGCCTGGGCGGTTGGCATGTCCTCCTGTATACCCTCGGGCGAGCTTCAGCCATGCTTCCGCGGGCGCTCCTCAGGTACATCCATCACAACTCCGAATCATGAAGCACCAGGAGGAACGCCCCGATGACCCGTTACATGACGATCGCCAAGGCCGCCGGGATGTACGCCGCGGAGACGCTGCCCCCCTTGCTCGCCGCCGAGGCCTGGCGCAACCGCGGGCTGACGTTCTGGGCCGGGACTTGTGCAGTGGTCACCCTCGCCATTCTCCCCGAAGCGGCGCTGGCGATGCACGTCTTCCAGGCGATCCACTAAGCGAGGGTTCGGGGTAGAAGCCCTGTATGAGGCTTCGTTCCGGTGTAGCAACATGCCAGGGCTTACGCTGACGCCGGCCATGATCGCCGCGCTGCTGACGTTCGCGGCGCCGCTGGTGATCCTGGCGCTCGGTCTGGTCACGTTCCTCGTGCTCGGCTCGGCGTTCGGCCTGTTGCTGGTGCCCCTGGCGCCGCTGGGGTTGGCCGCCGGGTACGTCTACGCCGGGCTGGCGCTACGCGGCGGCCTGGTCGCCTTGGGCGGCTACCTCGCGCTGGGGCTCGGCGCGGCGCTGCTCTTCGGCACGCCCACGCAGTTCGAGGACGCGGGCGTGCTGGTGTTGGCCGTGGCGGTCGTGGTGCTGGCTGGGTTCACGGCCTACGTGGGCTGGGCCGGCTACGACGTCTACCACCTGGCGCTGCGGCCGCGTTAGCGTGCGATCGACCCATCCGCGTAGGCACTGCCGAGCCATCCACCGCGCCGGCAAGCGGGTATATGGTTGGTGCGTGCTGACTTGCTAGAATGGGGGGCGCTCGATGAACGGGATCCAGGGTGGCACGGGACCGGTTTCCCCTCCGCCGCCGCCGCCACCCAAGCCGGAGCAGCAGGTGCTGCAGGAGCTCCACGCCCTGCAAGGCAAGCGTGAGGGCGCGGCCGCTGCCAACATGCCCATCGACGAGGCCACGCTGGCAGCCTATCACCTGGATGGCGTGCGGTCCGCGACGGAGCTCCACGCCCTGGTGGACATCGCGGACGATAACCAGGACGGCAAGGTTGGCGACGACGAGTTCGACCGCCTGTACGAGAAGCGCTTCGAAGGCCAATACGACGCCGGCTTCGACCTGGACGCCAACCTGCGGACGCAGTACGACGCCACCCGCACCGTGCTGGCCCCGACGGCCATGACGGATCTGGACGCCGCAACGGCCAAGTACCAAGACCTGAAGGGCCAGGTGGAGGCTGCGAACGGGGAGCTGGCGCGGGACATGGCGCGCTTCGGCAACGCCCTCACCCCGGCGCAACAGATCGACTACATCCAGAAGTTCAAGGACACGTTCACCGTGCCCGGGGCGGATCCCCAACATCCCCAGAAGCTCTTCGACGCCTACAAGGTGGCCGAGGGCGACCTGGCGACGACCCTGTCCACGCATGCGGACGCCTTCGCCGCCCTGATGAACGACCACGGCCTGCGGTCCGAGAGCCTGCACCAGCAGGTGCTGGATGCCTACAAGGAAATCGCCAAGTCCCCGGATCCGGAAGTTGCCGCGAAGGCGTTGCCGTTCGCGCGGATGGCGATGGACCCCACGCTGGTGCCGAAGGGCACCGATATGAAGGCCTTTGGCGACTTCGCCGACCAGATCCGCACGCAGGTCTACGAGCCGGCCTCCGTGGCGAAGGCCACCGTCGACGTCAAGAACGGCAAGGACCCGGCAGAGGCGATCGAGGAGCAGCAAGGCCTGGCGCAGAAGCTCGCGGAGGCCTGGGAGGCCACCCAGAAGGACAAGAAGCTGGTCTTGTCCGTCACCAAGGGCATGACGGCCATGGCCAATTCCGCGAAGGCCACGGTCGGCGCGGTCAAAGACGCCCTGGCGGGGAAGTCGGCCAAAGCGGTCGAGGCGCTGGAAGGCAGCTTCGAGGCCGCCGAGCCCCACTCGGCCGGCCGCGGGCTCGCCGTGCTCGGGCTGGTGGGCGCCGCGGCCTCGCTCGCCGCCAAGACGCAAAGCAAGGCCTCGCAAGACCTGCTCGACGCGACCAAGTCGCTGCTCACCACCGCCAAGGAAGGTGGGGAGCTGGTCGAGAACATCCTCAAAGTCAGCTCGGGGCTGGCAGGCGAGGCCTCGACCCTCGGCCAGCCGCTGGCCAAGGCCGCCGAGGGCGCCGGGAACATGATGAAGCGCCTCGCGCCCATGTTGGGCATCAGCATCGGCGTGATGGGCGCCATGCAGAAGGCCCGCGACGGCAAGTGGCTGGGCGTGGCCGCGGAGCTGGGCGGATCGGTCGCCGCCGTGCTGACGTCCACCGTGGTCGGCGCGCCGGTCGGGATCTTGCTGCAATGCGGCTGCACGCTGCTCAGCATGCTGGATGACACGCTGGCGGCAGGCGATCGCCTCTCAAAGGACAGCACCAAGGCCCAGGGAGTGCTGCAAGCCGTTTTGGCTGCAGAACCTGCCCTGCATGGCGTCGACGCCGCCACCCGGAACCACCTGGCGGACGTGCTGGCCCACAACACCAAGGACCACATGGCGCAGCTCACCACGGACTTGGGCTTAACGGCCCACGATATCCAACAGCTGGGCGTGAGCGGTTACGCGGACAGCCTGGTGGGGGCCAGCTCCAGCGCGTCGGACGACGCCAAGTACGTTGGCCAGCTCCAGACGCTGATGCGCCCCCGCTCGCCCAAGGACCCCGGCGCCAGCGTGGACCTCGGCGCGTTCTTGACCAGCGTGCCCATGGCGGATCGGGCCACGGTCATGAAGGGCCTGGCCGACCTGTACCAGGATCTCCTGGGGAGCTGGGGCTACCAGCACCCCAACGCGGCCGGGCCCGCGCAAGGCAGCGCCACCTGGTTCCGCAACGCCGTCAAGGACTATGCCCGGGACCCCAACCTCATGTTCCGGGACAAGGCACAGCGGGCCGCCGACTACCTGGACCGCTACATCGACGAGGTCCAGGCGCCGGTGCTGCACGGGCACTGACGCTCGGCATCCCGGCCATGTGACCGGTGGATCCGCGTGCTACCGGGGGGCCAGCTCCGCGATCAGCGAAATCAAGGCCTTGGAGAATGGTTGCACGTCCTCCGGCTTGCGGCTGGTGACCAGGTTGCCGTCCACCACCACCTCGTCGTCGCGCCAGCGCGCGCCGGCGCGTTCCAGGTCGCGGCGGATGGCGGGCCAGGAGGTCACGGTGCGGCCCTTGGCCCTGTCGCTGTCGGCCAGCAGCCAGGGGCCATGGCAGATCAGGGCCGTCGGCTTGTCGGCGTCGATGAAGGCGGCCACCAGCTTCAAGTGCGCCTCGGACTGGCGCATGTGGTCGGGGCTGGCCAGGCCGCCGGGCACCAGCAGGGCGTCGTAGTCGGCCACGTCGACGTCCGACAACAGGCGGTCGGCCTTGGTGCCCGGCGCGGGGTCGAAGTGCTTCACGCCGTGGATGTGGCCCAGGTGCGGCGCATCTTCCGCCACCACGTCGACGCGCGCGCCGGCCGCGCGCAGGGCTTGCACCGGGCCGTCGAACTCGCTCTGCTCGAACCCGTCGGCCACGATCACGGCGACGCGCCGGCCCTCCAGCTCGCGCGCTTTGACGGGCGCCTCCGGGGCGAGCGTGGGCTCCGATGAGATGAACTCGGTCATGGTCGTCCTCCTCTTCCTGCCCCCATCCTCGCCGACCCGGCCGGCCGGGACAAGCGGGAAGCGAGGGGCGAATGGGGGTAAGCAACCCATGTGAAGGCGGCGCAAACCCCCAAGTTGGCGGTGGCCCTGCTCGCGGTGGTGGTGGCGGCGTGCAGCTCCGGCGCGCCTTCGACCAAGCGGGTCGTCGCCACGCGCGCGTCCGCCGGCCCCGGCGCCAGCGCCAAGCCCGTGGTGGCGGTAGCCAGCCCGGCCGTGCGTCCGCTGCCCTCGCCCACGGCCACGCCGGACGGCCGCCTGGCCGGCACCCTGGCCATCGATGCCCGCTACGCCGTGGATGTCGGCGCGGCGCTGTTGTCCGATGCGGGCGGCGGCCTGGTTGCCAACAACGGCGGCAACATCCTCTCCAACAACGGCGGTGGGATCATTTCCGAACATGGCGGCGCTTTCCGCCTGCTGGCCGTCGCCGCGCGGCCCGCGGTCGGCACGGTCTTGCCGGTCGCCGGCATGCAGGTCACGGCCACGCTGATGACCACCGGGGTGGTCCTGGGCCAGCCCAGCTTTACCGACGCCCGCGGCGAGTTCCGGCTGGCCGTGCCGGACGACCAGGCGGGCAACGTGGTGCTGCGCGCCGAGTTGCCGGCGGCCGTGAGCGCGGCCTTGCGGGGCGATCGCCGCCTCCAATACGAGGACGTGACCTTCCTGGCCAAGGCCGAGCGCCAGGAAGCCACGCGCAACCCCATCGACGAAGACACGGCAGTCATCTACCGATACTTGCGCGAGGACTTCGGGGCGCGCCTGGACGACATGCTGATCCGTCCCGACGCCACGGAGCTGTTCAAGCAAATCGACCGCAGCTTGCCCGGTGGCGGCGCGATCCTCAGGGCCCCGCTAGAGTTGATGCGTGCCAAGGCGCGCGAGCTGGGCTACGTCACGTTGCCGGCCGCCAAGCGTCTCCCCGCGGCACGGCAAATCGCGGATCTTGCCCTGGGTGACGTGGACCTGGGAGCGGTCAAGACCAACGTTGGCGGAACCGGCTGGGACGGCGCCACCGACGAGCTCGCCGTGCCGATCATGATCGACACCATGCGGCAGGTCCGCCTGGGCGCCACCACCAAGCTGGCCGTCGACGCGCACTTCTTCGACGGCAGGCCCTACATCACCCCCGGCACCGCGATCCTGCGCCCGTCGGACCTATGCGATTTCGTGGTGCGCGTGCTCTTCGCGGGCTCCGAGCCTGACGCCGTGGTCAAGCTGGACCCGGTGCTCGTGGACCTGGGCATCGACCGCAAGGTGCGCTACCACTACACGGCCGCGTCGAACGGCATGATTGTGACCTTGGGCCTGAACCTCGTGAACAAGCAGGACGACATATTGAAGGCGCTGGCGGCGGTTACGGCGTCTTAGCGAGCTGGACAGGTGATCTGGCGGCGCCTTGCTTGTCCTGGACCTCGCTCATTGCTGCTGCTGGGCTTCTTGCCCGGACGCCGAGCCGAGCGACGGCAGGCCCAGGGGTGCGGTGCCGGCGCCGCGCGAGATCGGTCGGCGGCTCTCCAGGCGGGCCGTGACCATGACGCCCAGGTGGTTGGCTGCCATGCCGGTGTAGAAGCCGCTGGTGGGCGCCACGTCCTGGTATTCGCGGCCGATGCCCACCGTCACGTAGGTCTCGTCCGCGCGCCGGTTGTGGGTGGGATCGTAGGCTACCCACAGGTCGCGGCCGGTCGCGGGATCGCTCACCAAGACCTCCGCCCAGGCGTGCATCATGCCTTCCGCGGGCAGGTAACCGGAGACGTAGCGGGCGGGCAGGCCGGCCAGGCGGCAGATCGACAGCATCACGTGGGTGTAGTCCTGACACACGCCGGACCCTTGGGTGAAGGCCTCGCTGGCCGTCGTGGCGACGTCCGTGACGCCGCTCTCGAAGCGCATGCGCTGGTGAACTTCGCGCATGACCGCCTCGGCCAGGTGCGCCGACTGGGGTTGCTCCTCCTTGAGGCGCTGGGCCGTGACCAACAGGGCTTCCGAGGTGTCGACCAGCGGCGTGAAGGTGGCGTAGTCGCTGGGCCCCGCCATGCCGGGCCCGAGGTCCTCGTCGGAAAGCAGCACGCCGCGCAGGCCGAGGGCGCCCTCGGCGTGGTAAACCGCATGGTTCTCCACGCGCATCGAAACGGTGCAGGTGATCTGGCGCTCGACGCGCTCGTGGTCGATTTGCCAGACCTGGTTGCCGAAGGCGTCCACGCTCTGGCGGAAGGCGCCCTTGGGCTCCATGTGCCATTGGCAATCGAGCAGGCGCTGGCGGCCGTAACGTTGGTTCGGCACCAGGCGCAGGATCGTGCGCACGTTGCCCACGGGCAGGTCGTAGGTGTAGGTGAAGTCGTGCCGCACCTCGACCACGGCCTGCACCAGGCTGGTGGGCAGCTCCAGGCGTGGGAAGGGCTTGCGGCGCTGCGGCAGGCTGGCGCTGGGCACGCCCGGGGCGTCGTCGTAGCGGAAGTAGGCGCGGCCGAAGGCGTCCGCCAGCACGTCGAGGCGATCGCCCAGCGCGTCCAGGTAGGCCTCCAGCCCCTCGTCGTAGATGTCCGCCAGCGAGGCGAACTCCGTGTCTGCCTGGAACTGGCCCACCAGGCGCTCGGGCTCCGGCATGGTCTGACCGCCGCCGGAGATCAAGGGCAGCATGCGGGCCATGGTGCGGGCGCAGAAGCGCACGGAGCGGGGGAAGTTCTCCGACAGCAGCAGGAAGTCCACGATCTTGGCGGGGTCCGGGCCGGAGCGGTAGGTCTTGCGGTAGGCCTCATAGGCGCTGGCCGACTTCAGCACGGCCACGCACTCCTGGAACTCCGCGATGCCGGCCGGCTCGGCGGACATGTCGAGCAAGGCGGGCGACTTGAGCAGGCGCACCGTACGGCCGGCCCGTTCCAGGTCGCGGCCCAGCCGGTAGAAGGCCAGGCGCTCGTCGTGCAGCATCGTGTTGGAGACCACGCCGTGGAAGGCATAGCCGGTGGTGAGGACTTCTTGGAGCACGGCATGGGTGCGGCCCCAGAACTCCTGGCGAGACAGACCCTGCATGCGCAGGAAGAAGCCGTTGATCAGCGACCACACCTCGCTCGAGAGCTGGTCCTGCACGTGGCGGGCGTTCTCGCGCGCGGCGGCCACACAGCTGATGATGCCGTTGGGGTTGCCCGGATCGAGCGCCAGGAACTCCAGGGCCTGCCGCTGGTCCACCGTGCCGTGGCGCTCGCGGTACAGGTGCAGGTCGCCGCCCTGGGCCATGATGCGCGCCCAGAGGTCGGCGGCGTAGTTGGGGTCCGGGTGTTCGAGGAGCAAGTTCAGGTGGGCGTTGCACATGCGCGCCGTGTACTCGGCGCGCTCGATGTAACGACCAATCCAGAAGAACGATTCGGCAGTGCGGCTGAGCATCAGTCTTCCCCGTACAGGACCCAGGTGTCCTTGCTTCCGCCGCCCTGGCTGCTGTTCACGACCAGGCTGCCTTTTCGGAGCGCTACCCGCGTCAGACCGCCGGGCAAGACCGTGACGTGGTCCTGGCCGGAGAGGATGTAGGGTCGCAGGTCGATGTGCCGGCCTTCGAAGTTGCCGTCGAACATGCACGGGTGCCGGCTGAGCGCGACCACGGGCTGGGCGATGTAGTTGCGGGGGTTCGCCATGATGCGCGCCTTGAACTCCGTGCGCTCGGCCGCCGTGCTGTGCGGCCCGATCAGCATGCCGTAGCCGCCGGCCTCGTTGACGGCCTTCACCACCAGCTCGTCCAGGTGCTCCAGCACGTAGGTGCGGTCCGACAGCTCGCCGCAGAGGTAGGTGGGCACGTTGGCGAGGATCGGGGCCTCCTTGAGGTAGTACTCGATCATGGTCGGCACGTAGTGGTAGGTGGCCTTGTCGTCGGCCACGCCGGTGCCCACGGCGTTCGAGAGCGCCACGTTGCCCGCGCGGTAGGCCCGCATCAGGCCGGCCACGCCCAAGGTGGAGTCGCTGCGGAAGACCTCCGGGTCGAGGAAGGCGTCGTCGACGCGCCGGTAGATCACGTCGACCTGCTTGAGGCCGCGCGTGGTCTTCATGAAGACCTTGTCCTGCTCCACCACCAGGTCCTGGCCTTCCACCAGCTCGATGCCCATCTGGAGGGCCAGGAAGCAGTGCTCGAAGTAGGCGGAGTTGTAGATGCCGGGCGTCAGCACCACCACGGTGGGGTCGGCCTTGCCGCGCGGCGCGATGCCGGTCAGCACGTTCAGCAGCTCGTCCGGGTAGTGGAAGGTGGGGCGCACGCGCATCTCGGCGAAGAGCTGCGGGA
>JAQBPE010000079.1 GCA_028287685.1 Cyanobacteria bacterium RYN_339
GAACCCGACCGCCACCGACGGCCCGGAGCGCACGGTCTCCGCGCGCCCGAAGGCCGCCTCCACCGGTGCCACCACGGCCAAGCTGCCCGCCAGCACCACCGCGGCCGCCAAGACCTCGACCACGACGCCCGTCGCCAAGGCCGCCACCACGACCGCCACCACGACCGCCAAGGCGGCCGCCACGACGCCTGCGAAGACCGCGACCACCACCACCGTGCAGGTGGCGGACCCCAACGCGCCCGGCAGCCTGGCTGTGAACATCAAGGTCTCCGGTACGGCCACCGTGGCCTCGCTGTCGCTCAAGATCTTCGACCCCAAGGCGCCCGATCAGGCGCTGGAAGCTCCCCTGAAGCTCGCCTCCGGCGCCGCCGCGTGGAACGAGAAGGAAGTGGGCGCGGGCGACTACACCATGCAAGTGAAGGCCCTGGCTGCCGACGGCACCGTGCTCGGCAGCGGCACCACCAACGCCTCCGTGAAGGCCGGCGAGCCCACCGAAGTGAACCTCGACCTCAAGGTCAACGCCGCGGCCGCGGCGCCCGTGTTGCCCACCGGCGGCACCCAGGTGAACGCCCAGAGCAACGACCCCACGCCCAAGCCTTCGGCCACCCCGACCCCCGCGCCGACGGCCCCGCCCCAGGTGGGCGGCACGCTCGGCCTCAACATCGAAGTCCTTTAGCCTTCCCGCATAAGAAGAATCTCCCTTGCCAGTAGCGCCCCCACGGGGGCGCTTCCTGCGTTTTCGGGCTTCCAAGCGGGCGTTGGATCGGGGACCGGCCGGTGCTAGGTTATGCAGTCGGAGCCGTATCCGTGGCGTGAAGGAGGAACCCCCCCATGACCGACAGCGAGCTGAAGCGCGCGGTGGAAACCGTGCTGCACGGCGACGTGCGCCTGCGCGGACACAACATCCGGGTAGACGTGGACGCCGGGTCCGTCGCCCTCCATGGCGAGGTGGAGCAGCTCGCGGAGAAGCGCCTGGCCATCAACCTTGTCAGGCAGCTGCGCGAAGTCGGCGAGGTGCGTGATCGCCTGCGCCTGCCGCCCTCCAGCGAATTCACCGACGTGCAGATCGTCCAGCACATCGTGGACGCCCTGATCCAGGACCCCAACTTGCACGAGCAACAGGTGCGGGTGGCCTCGATCGATGGGCTTGTCACGCTCACGGGCTGGACCAACAGCCTGGAAGAGAAGCGCCTGATGGGCCTCGCGGGCTGGTGGGTGCCGGGCGTGGTTGATCTGGACAACCGCATCGAGGTGATCCCGGCGCAGCCCGGCCATGAAGGCGATCTGGTGGACATCATCCGCCTGGCCTTCGAGAAGGACGTGCTGGTCGACCCCTCGCTGATCGGCGTGAAGGCCCAGGGCAACGCCGTGACGCTGGTCGGGACCGCACGCAGCGTGGAGGAGCGGATGGCCGCGGAGCACGACTGCTACTACATCTGGGGCGTGGAAGAGGTGCACAACCTCCTCCGCGTCCAATCGATCTGACAGGCCGTTAACATACGGTTATAAATGGGGAAACATACGCATATGGAACGGGGATTTCGAGCATAAGAGGGATAGCACCCTTCGAGCTTTGAGGTCCCCGCCCGATGTTCCTGCCCAAGACCGCCATCATCGCTTCCATCGCCGCCGCCGTCCTGTTGGCCGGTTGCGGCAAGCAGCCCGCCACCTCGGCGGGCGTGAACTTGGCCGATGTCGAAGAGCGCGTGACGCCGCATGTGCCGGTCCTCACCTCCTCCACCAACAAGAAGGTCGGCGTCTACGTCGACGGCCGCTGGTACGCCAAGGGCGAAGAGCCCACCGCCAAGACCGCTGCCGCCCCCGCCGCGCCTGCCCCCGGCACCGGCCACCTGCACGTGACCCTGAGCCTGAAGGGCGTCAGCGGCTTCACCGGCAGCATGGCCGTCCGCCTGAAGAACTCCGAGGACCGCGAGGTCTCGATCCACACCTTCGCCAAGGCGGAGCTGGTCGGCAAGAGCGTGCAGTGCTACCTGACGGACGTGCCCGCGGGCGCCTACGTGATGTACGTCAACGGCTACAACTCGTCGGGCGGCGTGTACAGCGAGACCGCCTACGACGTCGAGATCGTCGAAGATCGCACGATCGAGAGCGCGATCTAACCCGCAAGCATTTTACCGAAAGGGCCTTCGCTAGTAGCGGAGGCCCTTTCGGCGTTTGCATAATCGAAGGTTTAGGCGAATTTTGGATTTGATTAATGCGCCCTTTACCGGATTTCGCGCGCAGCCCGCCATAAGCATCTTGTCAGGCGTTTCACCTGCAAGGAGAGAGAACCCGATGGCGATGAACGTTGCTGGTTACTACAACACCCCCGTCGCTGGCGCGGCCCCGCAGTACCCGGCTCCCGTCGTGGTGCCCGTGAACAACGCGAGCGCCAACAGCACCGACGCGTACATCGCCCAGGCCGTCTCCGTTGCTCCCCTGGGTGCCGGCATCGCCCCCGGCAAGACCGCCACCAACATGGTGCGCGAGGCCAAGGGCTTCTTCCTCAAGGCCAAGGGCCGCGCCACCACCACGCGTGGCATGAGCGCCAAGGCCGCCGCCGCTTCGAGCGGCCGCAGCGCCCTGCTGGGCACCATCACCGGCGCGATCAAGAGC
Source organism: Cyanobacteria bacterium RYN_339 (assembly GCA_028287685.1). GTDB lineage: Bacteria > Cyanobacteriota > Sericytochromatia > S15B-MN24 > JAQBPE01 > JAQBPE01. The sequence goes on from JAQBPE010000079.1 coordinate 2,617, forward strand.
TCCGTGATCTTCAACGGCCTGATGTCGCTCGCCGTGAACGGCTACAAGATCTACAACAAGACGGAGACGCTGGCCGACGGCGGCGCGAACTTCGCCGGCGACATGACCTCCGCCGTCGTGGGCGGCGCCGCGGGCGGCCTGGCGGCCGGCGCCGGTACCTTCCTGCTGGCCGGCATCCTGGGCACCGGCCTGCCGCTGACCCTGGCCGGTATGGCGCTGGGTTGCGTGGGCTACTTCGTGGCCGACAACTTGCTGAAGAACACCGCGATCTACAACAAGATCAAGACCACCGTGCACGGTTGGCTCGCCTAAAACACCCAAAGTTTTGAAGACCGGGCTCCCATCAGGGGGCCCGGTCTTTATTTTGGGATGTAACCGAACATTTCGAAATATAAACTTCTGCCTGCTAATGCCATGGATCCGCTTGTTTCCTACATGTAGATATTCCAAGCGTTATGATGGAGATCACAGCCACCGTGTTATAATCGCCCTAATATTGTTATGTTATCTAATTGCGATGACCCGCACCCCAAGCCACTTTCAGGGGAAAGCCGCATCATGAAATCCACCCTCACGCCCCCCCCAGCGACCGGTGCCGCTGCCGACCAAGGGAGATCAACCCGGATGGGAAACAGCTTAGTTTTCTTGCAACGCGTATCGATCTTCTCCGGCGTTGGCCAGGACAGCCTGGAACGCATCGCGGGCATCACCCAGGAGAAGAGCTTCCCCAAGAAGAGCATCATCTTCCATGAAGGTGACCGGGGTGACACGCTCTACATCCTCAAGTCCGGCCGCGTAAAGATCTCGAAGATCACCGAGGACGGCCGCGAGAAGACTCTGGCGCTGATGCAGCCCGGCGAATTCTTCGGCGAGATGGCCATCTTCGACGAGCAGCCCCGCTCGGCCACCGCGGAAGTCCTCGACGAGCAGGCCGTGGTCTACACCCTCAACAAGCGTGACTTCGAGCGCCTGATCATCGAGCACCCGACCATCGCCCTCAAGATCATGCGTGACCTCACCCGTCGCATCCGCCTGGTCAACCAGCAGGTGGAAGACCTCGCCTTCAAGGACGTCCACGAGCGCGTGGCCTCCACCTTGAAGAACCTGGCCGAAGTCGAAGGTCGTCCCATCGGCGCCAAGGTGCTGATCAACCTCAAGATGACGCACCAGGACCTCGCCAACATGGTCGGCTCCAGCCGCGAGACCGTAACCCGCGCGCTGAACCGCCTCCAGGATGAAGGCATCATCTCGATCTCGCACCAGCAGATCACGATCAACCAGCCCAAGCAACTCCAAATGTGGTAGTCCTTCTCTCCTCGAGAAACTACCCTTGCCGGTCCCGGGTCGCGTTATGCGGCCCGGGACTGATTTTGGCGGCAACCAGCCGGGTATAGAACCCTGGATGGTAGCCGCTCCTTCGTTTCTGGGTCGTGGCGTGTTCGCAGGCGTGTTCGTTGGCGTGTTGGCCCTGGCCGGCTGCCACGGCCCGAGGGCGACCTTGGCCACCTCGCCGCTCGGCGCGTTGGCCGTGCGCACGACCACCTCCGACGTGTCCAAGGCGCTGCCCTCCGCGGCCTTGACCGGCTTGATCCGCGGCCCCGGCGCCGGCGTGATCAGCAACAACGGGGGCGGGGTGATCGGCAACAACGGCGGCGGGGTCATCAGCAACAACGGCGGCAGCCTGGTAGGCAACAACGCCGGCAACCTGATCGCCAACAACTCGGCAGGCTACCGCCTGGCATACAAGCCCGAGAGCTTGGTGCCGATCGCCGGGGCCCAGGTCGCGCGCAAGGCGCTGGCCGGCGCGGCGATCGATGCAACGCCCGGCAACGATCAGGGCGGCTTCACGCTGCCCCTGGACGTGACCGCCGCCCCGCCCTGGGTGCTGGAAGCGTCCGTCACGCGCGAAGGTCTCGCCTGCATCTTCGCCACGTTGGTGGTCGGCGGCGTCGACCAGGACCGCTCCGTGGTGCTCGACCCGGCCACGTCGCTCGTGACCAAGGCCCTGGAGGCGGCGATCGCCGCCGGCCGCCTGACGCCGGGCGCCCTGGCGGCCGGCATGGTGGACGGCCTGGCCGCCAAGCTGGCGCCCTTCATGAGCGAGCGCGCCGAGGTCGTGGCGCTGGCGGCCAACGCGGCTCAGGCCGCCGAGGTGATCGCGGCGATGGAGAAGCTGTCGGCCCCCTTGAAGGCCGCCTTGGACGCGCTGCCCGGCGGTAGCGCGTTGGTGCCGCGCCCCAGCCCCGCACCGGTCGTCGCCTCTCCCACCCCTACGCCGACGCCGACGCCCCCTCCGTCCGGCGGTTCGGGCGGTGGTGGTTCGAGCGGGCCCGTGCCTACCCCCACGCCCATCCCGCCCGATCCGGCCATCACGACCTTCGCGCCTTCCAGCGGGTCAGGCGGCATGCTCATCACGGTGAGGGGAACCGACTTTGGAGCGGCGCCCGCCTACAACGTCGTCACCTTCGCCGGCACTCCCGCGGTCGTGCGCCAGGCCTCGCCCACGCGCCTGCTGCTGGAGGTGCCGGAACAGGCCAACAGCGGCCCGATCACGGTATCGGTCCAGGGACGGGCAACGGGGAGCCCCGGGACGTTCAACACGGTTGCCCACGGCACGCGGCTGGCCAACGTCCCCGGCGCGGTCAGCGACCTGATAGCCGATCCGGATGGTGGCGTGTGGGCTTCGCCCTACTCGGACGGCCTGGTGAAGTACGATGCCGACGGCGTGGAGCTGTCGCGCAAGACCAACTTCCTGTGCGGACCGTTGGCGCTCGATTCCCAGCGGAACGTCTGGGCCTTTTCGCGGGGACAGGTCTTCAAGCAAGCGCCCGACGGCACCTCGCTGGGCGCCTTCCCCACCTCCGCCGTGCCCTACGTTTCGATGCGGGTCGATCCCAGCGACAACGTGTGGTTGCTGGGGAGCTTCTCGGACAATGTGCAGGTGTTCGCCAACAGCGGCAACAGCCTGGGCGTCTACACCGTGAACAGCCGCCCCTGGGGGTTGGCCTTCGACGCCCAAGGGCGGGGCTGGATGGCGACCGACGGGACGGGCGAGGCGGTGGTGATGGACGCATCGGGCAACCAGCTCGCGCGCTATCCCGCGGGGCCCCGCTGTGACCACATCGCCTTCGACGCCGCCGGCAACGCCTGGGTCACCAACACCACCACCAACAGCGTCACGAAGATCGCGCCCGACGGAACGCAGGCCGGGAACTTCCCGGCCTGCTCGAACCCTGGCAGCGTGGTGTTCGATGCATTCGGCAACGCCTGGGTGACCGAGTTTGGCGTGGTCAGCACCACCGTGAAGTTGTCGCCGAGCGGCCAGTTGCTCGCCACCTACCCGGTAGGCAACCGCAACACCGTCGTCAGCAGCTCTGGCATGATCTGGCTCTCCGACTCGAACCTCGGCGCGATCGCCCGCATCGCACCCTAGAAGTAGGACCCGGCCCCGCTCAACAGCGTCTGCTGGTCGTTCGGCTGGTGGCCGGGGATCGGGTCGTCATCGCCGCCCTCCACGCCGAGTGC
>JAQBPE010000288.1 GCA_028287685.1 Cyanobacteria bacterium RYN_339
CAACCAGCCAGGTATAAATCCCTGGATGGTAGCCGCTCCTTCGTTCTTGGGTCGTGGCGTGTTCGTCGGCGCGCTCGGCGTGCGCACCGGCGGAGCATTGTGCTGGAATGCCCGCTATAATGGCAACCTCGAAAGGAGCCATCCCCATGCTAGACATCCGCGTCATCCGCCAGGAGCCCGAGCGCGTCATCGAGAGCCTCAAGCGCCGCCGGTCCGAGTTGGACCTGGGCGAGCTGCAGAGCCTCGATACCCGCTTCCGCGAGACGCAGACGGAGCTGGACGGCTTGCGCGCGCAGAAGAACAAGGTCTCCGAGGAGGTCGCCACGCTCAAGAAGGCCAAGCAAGACGCCACGGCCGTGATCGAGAGCATGAAGACGGTGGGCGAGCGCATCAAGACGCTGGAAGCGGAGATGTCGAGCATCGAGGCCCAGCGCGGCGCGTTCATGCTGCGCATCCCCAACATGCTGGACGCCAGCGTGCCGGATGGCGTGGACGAGGACGACAACGTGGAGGTGCGGAAGTGGGGCGAGCTGCCGCAATTCGGCTTCGCGCCGAAACCCCACTACGAGCTGGGCGAGAGCCTCAACATCATCGACTTCGAGCGCGGCGTGAAGTTGGCCGGCGCCCGCTTCGAGGTGCTGCGCGGCGCCGGCGCCCGCCTGCGCCGGGCCTTGCTGAACCTCATGCTCGACATGCAGACCACCGAGCACGGCTACGAGGAGATGGTCCCCCCGTTCGTCGCCAACGAGGAGACCATGACCGCGAACGGGAACTTGCCCAAGTTCGCGGACCAGCTCTTCAAGCTCGAAGAGACCAAGTACTACCTGATCCCGACGGCCGAGATCCCGCTCACGAACTTCCACCGCGACGAGATCCTGGACGAGGCCACGCTGCCGTTGTACTTCACCAGCGGCACGCCGTGCTTCCGCTCGGAAGCGGGCGCCGCCGGGCGGGACACCAAGGGCATGATCCGCCGCCACCAATTCGAGAAGGTCGAGATGGTGAAGATCGTGAAGCCCGAGACCTCGATGGACGAGCTCGAGAAGATGGTCGCCAACGCGGAGGCGATCCTCCAACGGCTGGAGCTGCCGTACCGCACCGTGTTGCTGTCCAGCGGCGACACCGGTGCCAACGCGGCCAAGACCTACGACGTGGAGGTCTGGTTCCCCGAGCAGGCCAAGTACCGCGAAATCTCGAGCTGCTCGAACTGCACCGACTTCCAGGCGCGGCGTGGGAACTTGCGCTACCGCGATGCCGGCGGCAAGACCCAGCACCCCCACACGCTGAACGGGTCGGGCCTGCCGATCGGCCGCACGCTGGCGGCCATCCTCGAGAATTACCAGCAGGAAGACGGCACGATCAAGGTCCCCACGGCGCTGGTTCCCTACATGGGCGGCCTGGAGCGCATCTCGCGCTCCTGATGCCAGGCCGCGGGGGTGTTAGGCCCCTTCCTGGAAGGGGTAGAGTGCCAGCATGAGCACCACCACGCCCAATGCCTATGGCCATCCACGCCTGAACGAGCTGCTGGCGGCCGCGCAACAGACGCCGTTCATCGGCCAGGTCCTGATTGGCACCGTGCGAGACCTGGTCCACCCGCAGGACCGGATCTTGTGCTGCCACTATATGATGGAGACGTCGGGCGCCACGGCCGACAAGGACTTCACCTACTACCAGATCGAGGTCGTGCTCGTCACCACGGCCTTCTTCATCCGGATCAACTTCTTCCCCAAGACCCACACCTACACCAAGAAGCGCATCCACTCCATCAACGAGCTGAAGCTGGAATACCCGGCGCCGCCGATGGAAGACCTGGAAGACCTGCAGGCGGGTGAGTTCTTGCCGAAGCGCATGAAGCTGGAGACGCAGTTCGTCAACGACCGCGGCACGGTGGTGGAGAACTGGATCGCGGAAGCGAGCGACGTGGTGCACGTTCGCCACCTCATGGACATCAACCGGCAGCTCGGCCGCTTGGTCGGCATGCCGCTGGCCCAGGGAGCCGCCCAGCCCACCGCGGCTGGTTAGGAGTAACACCAGGTGCATATTCTCGACTTCCTGCGGTCGGCGGTGAACAAGGGCGCGTCCGACATCCATATCAAGACGCACAACCCGCCCATGCTGCGCATCGACGGCCGCATCGTGCCGACGGAGTACAAGGTGCTGTCGCCGGACGAGGCGCGCCAGTCGATCTACGCGATCATGACCAGCGAGCAGCGCTCGGAGTTCGAGCTGAAGAAGCAAATCGACATGTCGCTCATGATCGATGGCCTGGCGCGCTTCCGCATGAACGTCTACTCCGAGCAGGGCAACGTGGGCGCCGCGCTCCGCGTCATCCCGCTCGACCCGATCCCGATGGACGAGCTGGGCCTGCCGCCCGTGCTCAAGAAGTTCGCTTTGGAGCGCCAGGGCTTGGTGCTGGTCACCGGCCCCACCGGCTCCGGCAAGAGCACCACGTTGGCCTCGATGATGGAGTTCATCAACAACACCAAGGACGTCCACATCGTCACCTTGGAAGACCCCATCGAGTTCTACTACACCAACAAGAAGTCGATCATCACCCAGCGCGAGCTGGGCATGGACACCCAGAGCTTCCCGCTGGGCCTGAAGTACGCCCTGCGACAGGATCCGGACGTGATCTTGATCGGTGAGATGCGCGACCAAGAGACGATTCTGGCCGCCATGAAGGCCGCGGAAACGGGCCACTTGGTGCTCTCCACCCTCCACACCACGGACGCCGTGCAGACCATCAACCGCATCCTGAACACCTTCCCGCCGCACGAGCGCGAAGCGCTGCGCCACGAGCTGGCCGTGCTGCTCAAGGGCTGCGTGGCCCAGCGGTTGATCCAGCGCTCCGACGGCCCGGGCCGCGTGGCGGTGCACGAGATCCTGGTCGGCACGCCCACCATCTCCGACTTCATCATGAAGAACGAGATCGACGCCTGCTACGACATCATTGCCCAGGGCTCGATGGACGGCATGCAGAGCATGAACTCCGCCATCTTCGCGCTGTACCAGGACGAGGTCATCTCGCTGGACGACGCCCTGTCTTACTCCGACAACCCGAACGACCTGCAGCGCATGATGCGCGGCGCCTTCACGGGTTCCGGCCTCGGCCAGAAGTAGTTGGCCGAGCAGGTCTTCGACGAGGAGATCGCCCTCAAGCGCTTCGCGGTGGCGTTGAAGCGCGCCGATTGGCGCATGTTCGACCAGGCGCTCGCGCGGCTGGACGAGGAGATCGCGGCGGGATCGCCCTTTAGCCGCCACCAGGCCTGGCAGGACTTCCTGCGCACGGCCGGCGAGCGTGCGGACCTGCCCGAGAGCCTGATCACGCACTTCCGGGACGCCCTGGGCCGCTTGCTGGCCGTCGAGACGCGCGTGACGACGGCGCCGGCAAACCCGGAGGGGGAAGGCGCGGTTGCGCTGGTGCTGGCCTGGTCCGATGGGCTGGACGAGCCGCGCGTGCGGCTGGCCTTCAAGGCCTGGCTGGAAGGGCGGGGCGCCACGGCCGTGCCCACCGCGCGCCAGGTGCTGTCGCGTTGGCTGGCGGAAGGTGCCTCGCTCTCCACGCTTGCGCACCGCGCGAACCTTAGCCTGGCCGCGGCCTCCGCCGGCCTGGGCCTGGCGGATGCGCCCTGGACCACCACGTTCTACGCCGGCTTGGCGCAAGCCCTGGCTGCGGGCGCCGTGCCACCGCCGGCCCGCCTTGCCGAGGCGCTGGCGGGCGTCACGGCGGCCACCGTGATTTCCGCGGACCCGGGCCCGGCCTGGGATGCCGTCGAGCTGCCGGGGTTGGAGCTGCTGAAGCTGGGCGGCGCGATCGACCGGTTCGCATGCCCGGCCTGCCACGGCGACATCCGCGTGCCGGGTGCGCTGGCCGTGGCCTGCCCGGCTTGCGGCGCGCCGGCCTGGCCGCTGATCGTGCCGTTCGACCAGCCCAGCTGGCAACCCCCGGCGGTGCGTGACCTGCGCGCCCGCGCCGCGGCGGCCCTGCGCCATGCCGGCACCTGGGTGTTGGTGGACCCGCCGGATCCGACGTCCGACGCCCTGGCCGCCTGGCTGGTGGGCAGCCTCACGCCGGGCAAGCGCGTGTTGGTGGTGGGCGGCCCGGCGCTGGAGGCCTGGCAGGCCTTCCTGGCGCCCTTCCAGCCGCGCGCCGTGGTGACCAGCCGCGGCCCCGCGGACCAGGTGCTGGGCTTCCTGCTGCAAGGCGGGGTGCCCGAATTGGAACCGGCGACTGGAGACCAGCCGCCGGTGTTCGGAGCGAAGAAGAAGAAGCGCTAGCTAGCCGGAGCTGCCCGTCTGCCCGGCCAGGTAGCTCCCCTGGCTGCGCAACTTGTTGACCACCTTCTCCATGTTCGTGAACTGGTTCTGGAGGAAGGTCTGGTACTGGTCGAGCCGCCCGTTGTACTGCGCGATCTTGGTGTCGAAGTCCTTGATCGAGGTGGTAAAGCCGTTGATGCGCTCGTTGAGGGCGCCGTTGTAGCGGCCGGTCCCGTTGGGCGAGTTGTAGAGGCTGGAGGGCGAGATCATCGTGTCCGCGAACGCGGCCAACCGGTTGGCGAGGCCGTCACCCAGCACACCCGCCGAGCCGGCGTTGTTCACCTTCGTGGTGCCGTTCATGGCGCCGTCCTCGTTGGAGAACAGCTGGTAGACGCTGGCGCTGCCGGCCGTGGCCGAGGCGTAGGTGGTCATCGCGGTCGAGAGCTTGGTCGTATCCAGCGTGATCGTGCCGTCGCGCTGCACGTTCATGCCCACGTCCGTGTAGTTGCGTAGACCAGGGTTGGCCGGGGAGGCGTTGTAGGCGCGGGTGTCGAAGGCGCCCGTGACCATGGAGGTCAGCTTGGCCTGCAGGTCGCCCACGAAGGAGTCGCCCGCCAGGATGCCGCCCTTCTTGGTGGTGGGGTCGTACTTGGTGTAGTCCTTGATCGTGTTCACCACGTCGTTGAACTTGGCGACCATGTCCTTGACCGCCGAAATCGCCGCGGTGGCGTCCTTTGCAATGGTGACGGTGCCGGCGCCAACGCCCGTGGCGGTGATGTCCACGCCGGAAAGGGCGCTGGTGAAGACGTTGGTGCTGCTGGTCTGGTTCACGCCATTGACGGAAAGCTTGGCGTCGACAGCGGCCACGTCGGTGCCGGCCGGCTGCAAGCCCAGATCTGCCAGCGTGGCGGGGCCGGCGGACATGCTGATGGCATAGTTCTCGGCCGCTCCCGTCTTCTTGCCGGTCAAGAGCAACCGGCCGCCCGCCACGGACGCGTTCATGCCGGAGTTGACGTCCGCGTTGATTGCGTCCGCAATGGTCTGGGCGCCCGCGCCTGCCGCCACCGTGACGTTGGCCGTGCCGGTCGGCCCGGAGATGGTCAGCGTTCCACCGCCCTGGCCGGCGTTAAACGCGCCCCCGCCAGCGGCTTGGGAGGTCGCCAGGTTGGTGACGTTGACGTTGTAGGTGCCGGGCGAGGCGGTATTGGCCGCCGTGGCGGAGAACGCCGCGGCGTTGCTGGACGTGGCCGTGCTGCTGGAAAATGGGGAAAGGTTCTGGGACGATCCCATGGCGGCCTTCGCGGCGTTCTGCAACGCCATCAGCTTGGTGTTGATGTTGCGGTAGGCGTCCAGGCGGCTCTGGGCCGTGGCCTGGTGCGATTGGAGCATGTTGACGGGCTTGCGCTCCACGGCCATCAGCTGGCTGATGATCGACGTGGTATCCAGCCCCGTGGCCAAGCCAGGTAGCTTCAGTGCATCCATGCGGTGATCCCTCCTTGGTTGGCGCGGAAATCCTTCTCCGCGCCGGTCGCCCCCCTAGTTACATCGGGTAGGCCCATGCAACACTTAAGGGGCAGCGGGCGAGCGTTCTGTTGAAATTATACCCTTGGTGATCCCGCTCATCGCATCCGCCGCGATTCCGGCCCTATCGTGAGAGCCATGACCCAGCCCGACCCCCAGCCCGGCAGCCCCGCAACGCCCGTCCCCGCGCACTTCGAGCGCGAGATCGAGGCGATCGACGTCGACGAATTGGACAAGGAAAACCTGGGCTGGACCAAGACCTACGTGGCCGGCCTGCGCGATCGCCTCGCCACGGAGCAGGCGGCCGCCAGCCCCGATTTCGTCATGATCTCCTACTTGAAGAAGGAGATCGCCACCTACCAGGAACTGCTGGACCGCACCGGCGGGTAGAAGAGGGGTATGCGCCGTTTTGCCTCGCTCCTCGTTTTAGCCAGCCTCGCGGGCTGCAATAAGATCCCGGTGACGCCTTGGGTGAACTTCACGCCCTATGCGAACCCCTTGTTCGACCACACGGACTTCGAGAACGTGCTGGCCGCGTGGAAGTCCGGCAAGGCCGTGACCTGGGAGATCCGCTTCAAGGGCACCGGCCTGAGCGACCAGGAGCTGGTGATCAAGTCCACGGGCGAGGGCAACTTGGGGCCGCGCCTGCCGAGCGGCTCCAGCACCACCCGCACCTTCAAGGCCACCAACGCGCAGCTGATCGCGGTGGTCGACAGCATCACGGACAGCGGCGTGCTCTCGCTTTACGACGGCCACTACGGCGCGTACTCGCAGGGCGGCGGCGCCGGCGGGCCGGAGCTGACGATCACGATCGGGACGCTGGTGAAGCATGTCTCCAAGGACGAGTCGCTGTCGCCGTCCATCAGCCGCGAGGCCTCGTCCATCCAGAAGGCGTCTGATGCCGTGGCCGACCTGGCCTTGAAGTACATCAAGTAGCGTCGTCGGGTTCGTCCTCGACGTCATCCTCTACGTCGTCGTCGTCCTCGTCGTCCGGGGCAGGCTCGAGCTTGTCTAGCTCCAGTTCCCAGGCACCAGGCTGGTAGGCCAGTTGGGTTTCGCCTTCGACCTGGAACACGACCCCTTGCCGGAAAGCGGCGACCAACACGCGTGCGGGCTCGTTCTCCGCTTCACCGGGCTCGGTGTACTTCATCGCCACCGCGTCGCCGTTGTACACCCATGTGAGGCGATCGCCCTCTTCGCGGAGCTGGCCGGCCTTGGTGGCTGCCGCGACCACGCGGTCGTACAACCCCTGGTCAAGGGGCATGGGCTTGCGCTCGGGGAGGGCCAGCGCCGGCTCCTCCGTTGCGTCTGGAGCCTCCGGGGGAGGCGCCAGCGGGGCCTCCTCGCGGACGCGTTCGCGGGCCTTTTGCTTCTTCTTGCTCTTGCTCATGACCCTATTGTACAAAAGTTTGGTTGACCGCTGGATCCCCGTTATGTAAGATGACCGCGGTTTCTACATAAGATCGTAAAAACCAGGTCAAATCCGCTTCGTTTTTACATGAATTTGGAGTTTTGCTTGCTGGCCAACGCCCCCTTCCAACCGCGCACGATCGCCGATCTGCTTGGCCACTTCGGCCTGGTCGAGCTGCCCTTCCAGCTCAGCGAAGACCCGCGCTGGCAGTTCCTCACGCCGCACCTGAAGTCGTGCCTGACGCGCACGATCATGGGCATCGAGAGCAAGCAGGGCATGGTCAGCGTGGTGGGCGCCTACGGCTCCGGCAAGTCCATGATGGTGCGTCGCCTCGTCACGCTGCTGGGCGAGAACCCCGGCTTCGACGTGCAGGTCATCTCCAACCCCAGCTACACCGGCTTGCAGCTGTTGAAGCTGATTGGCGACCTCTACAGCGTGAACCGCAAGGGCACCAAGCTGGGCCAGTTCGACGCCTTCGCCCAGTACCTCATGAGCGCCTACGAGACGGGCCGCCACCCGGTCATGATCATCGACGAGGCGCAACTGCTGAGCGACGGCACGCGCGGCAACGGCGGCCTGCCGATCCTCAAGCAAATCAACAACTTCAGCGCCATGGACGAGAAGTCCATCTCGATCGTGCTGGTGGGCCAGGAGACCCTGCGCGCCAACCTCGCCAAGCACCCGGAGATCGAGAGCCGCATCTTCACCACCT
>JAQBPE010000290.1 GCA_028287685.1 Cyanobacteria bacterium RYN_339
CCAGGCGCCCTGGTTCCACACCAGGCCCGCGGTCACGCCCACCACGGCCAGCTGGGCCGCCGCCCACGAGCCCCAGGAGAGCCACGGGGCCAGGATGTCGATCGGCTCCGTCTCGTCGTCGTCGCCGCGCGCGACCGTGGCGAGCACGCGGATGCCGATGTGCAGCATGTGCCCGTTCACCATCTGCCCCAGCCAGCCCATCAAGCCCAGGAACACGTAGGCCGCCTGCCAGCCGGGGTGGCCCGCCCAGGCCATGAGGCCCGCGACTGCCGCGCCGACGAAGTAGACGGCCGAGGCGCCGATGAAGGCCTGGGGCGGCAGGTGCGGCTCGCTGCCGGCCTTCAGGCGCAGGGCCAAATCGACCAGGTTCAGGCAGGCCCCCAGCGCGCAGGCCGCGCCGCCCACGCCGGAGACCAAGGGGAGGCCGAGCCCCAGGCCGAGCGTGAGCCCCGCCAGGCCGGCCAGCACCGCCGTCGAGGCGCCGATGTGCAGCCAGGGTTGGGTCGGCCCGGACCCGCTGATGCGGCGGACCGTGCGCACGGAGACGCCCATCACCAGCAGCGTGAGCCAGCCCACGCCGCCCAGGTGGGCATGCACGGCCGGCCCCACCGCCAACAGCGTCGGGAAGCTCCCGCTGGCCAACCCCCAGGCCATGCCCAGGCCGAGCTTCGCCGCGAGCGCCAACATGACGAGCACCAGCGCGAAGGCCCGCGCAACGGCCGGACTGGCATCCTCCGAGGCGCGGAAGGAGGCCAGGGTGGCCGCCGCCGGCACCAGGTAGCCCACCAGGCCCGCCCCGACCAGCGAGGCGGCCCAGGCCAGAGGCTGCAACGCGCCCGCCCAGAAGCTCGCCACCATGCCGGCCGTGCCCAGGGCGAACGGCAGCAACGCCCAGCGCGCGATCGCCTCGCCCCGCCAGGTCACGTCGAGCACGCCCTTGAAGACGTGCACCAGCACGGCCAGGGCGATCAGCGTGAGCCAACCCAGGGCCACCAGGTGGACCCAGGCCAGGCCCGGCAACGAGGGCCCCAGCAGCCGCTCCCATCCCAGCCAGGCCAAGAGCAGCCAGGAGAGGCCGTGGGCCAGTTGGCCGCCCACCAGGGCCCATGGGGGGATCCAGACCGGGGAAGACTTCATCGCGCGCTCCTACGCCCAGGATAGCGGGGAGGGCCGGCGCAGGGATCCGTACTTCTTGCCGAGAAGCTCCGTGGAAACTCCCGAAGCCGAGGGGATCCACCCCGGCTATGCTGCCGGCATGACGCCCAAGCCGCCGGAACAGCAGCACCGCACCATCACCGGCAACGCGCTGCGCGCGGCGGTGTTGGGCGCCAACGACGGGTTGGTCTCCAACCTCAACCTGGTCATGGGCGTGGCCGGCGCCGGCCTGGCGTCGCACGCGATCGTGATCACCGGGATCGCCGGGCTCCTGGCCGGCGCCATCTCGATGGCCTTGGGCGAGTGGATCTCCGTGCAGAGCGCGCGCGAGCTGGCCAAGCGCGAGTTGGCCATCGAGGCCCGCGAGATCGACACGCAACCCGACGTGGAGCAGGCGGAGCTGGTGGGCTTCTTCCTGGCCAAGGGCCTGGCGGAGGAGGACGCGCGCCACATGGCCGCCCGCATGATGACCAGCAAGGAGGCCGTGCTCGACACGATGGCCCGCGAGGAGCTGGGCATCGACCCCAAGGAGCTGGGCGGCTCGGCCTGGGTGGCGGCCTACAGCTCGTTCTTGCTGTTCGTGCTGGGCGCCAGCATACCGTTGCTGCCGTACTTCTTCGCCACGGGCCAGACCGCGATCGCCGTGAGCGTGGTCGGGAGCGCGATCGGCCTGGTGGTGCTGGGCGCCGGGATCGGCTGGCTGAACGGGCTGAACCTCTGGTACGCGGCCGGCCGGCAATTGTTGTTCGGCCTGGTGGCCGGCGCCATCACCTACGGGCTGGGCAAGGTGATGGGGGCGGTGATCCAGTGACAGGCAACCAACCGACCCGGGTCCTGACGCTGAACGCCGGCTCGTCCAGCCTGAAGGCCGCGCTGTACGCCATGGGCCCCGGCGAGGAGCTGGCGCTGGCGGCCGAGCTGACCCGCATCGGGGGAGCCGGCGGCCGCTTCCAGGTCCGCGCGGCCGGGCGCACCGTGCTGGACCAGGCCGTGGCGCCGCCCGACCACGCGGCCGCGCTGGAGCTGCTCATGGCCTGGCTGGCGGCCCAGGGGGGCCCCGCCCCGGCTGCGGTAGGCCACCGGGTGGTGCATGGCGGCGCCCGCTACGGCGAACCCACCCGGGTCACGCCCGAGCTGATCGCCGCGCTCCGGGCGCTGGAGCCGATCGACCCCTTGCACATGCCGCAGGCGCTGGCCGGCTTCGCGGCCGTGGAGCGGAGCTTCCCGGGCATCCCCCAGATCGCCTGCTTCGACACGGCCTTCCACCAGGCCATGCCGCGCTTGGCCAAGGCCTACCCGCTGGCGGCCAGCCTCGATGACGAGGGCATCCGCCGCTATGGTTTCCATGGGTTGTCGTACGAGTTCGTGCTGCAAGCCCTGCGGGAAGCAGACCCCGCGGCCGCCCACGGCCGCGTGATCCTGGCCCACCTGGGCAACGGCGCGAGCATGGCGGCCGTGTTGGGCGGCCGGCCCCAGGACACCACGATGGGCTTCAGCCCCACCGGCGGCCTGATGATGGGCACCCGCACGGGGGATCTCGACCCCGGCGTGCTGCTGTACCTCCTGCGCCGGAACGGTGCCGACGAACTGGACGCCTTGGTCAACCGCCAGGCCGGGCTCTTGGGCGTCTCCGGCACCAGCGCCGACATGCGTGACCTGTTGGCCCACGAAGCCACCGACGCCCGCGCGCAACTCGCCGTCGACCTGTTCTGCTACCAGGCCCGCAAGGCGTTGGGCGGGCTCGCGGCGGTGCTGGGCGGGCTGGACACGTTGGTCTTCACCGGCGGCATCGGCGAGCACGCCCCCGCGGTCCGGGCGCGCATCTGCGCCGGCCTGGGCTACTTGGGCGTGCAGCTCGCCGACGGCCACAACGCGGCCGGCGGCCCCCTCATCTCGGACCCCAGCGGCCCGGTCCAAATCCGCGTGATCCCCACGGACGAAGATCGCATGATCGCCCGCCACACCCACCGCGTGCTCGCGCATGGAGGATAAGCCCTTGTTCACCTTCGACCCCACCGTCTCCAGCGCGGTCCCCGTGGACGGCGCGCCGCCGGCCCGCCCGAGCGCCGCCACGGGCCCACTGGCGCCGGCGCAGCTCGCGCTGATGCAGCGCTACTGGGCCGCCGCGAACTTCCTGACGGTCGGCCAGATCTACCTGCAGATCGGAAGAGCGTCGT
>JAQBPE010000295.1 GCA_028287685.1 Cyanobacteria bacterium RYN_339
TCGCTCCACACCAACGACGCGCCGGGCGCCATGATGCGCCTGGACGAAATGGGCGTGGAAGGCTTCCTGACGGCGGCCGCCACCATCGGCGTGATCGCCCAGCGCCTGGTGCGTAAGATCTGCGGCACGTGCGCCATCGAGTACACGCCGGACCAGACCACGATCGACTTCGTGGGCCTGAAGTACGACGTGTCCCAACCCCTCGTGATGAAGAAGCACAACCCAGACGGCTGCCCCGAATGTGTGAAGGGATACAGCGGCCGCATGGGCGTCTACGAGATCATGAAAATGACCGACCAACTGCGTGAAACCGTTGCGCGGGGCGGCGGCGCGGCCTTGATCCGCTTCGCGGCCAAGCAGGGCGGCATGGTCCAGCTGAAAGACTACGCCTTGGAGCTGTCCAAAATGGGCCACACGGACATCGACGAGGTCATCCGCGTCTGCTTCTCCGATGAAGGCGCCGCCAAGCTCTGCCCGGGTTGCCGCAACGAGGTCGGCGACGACTACGTGAAGTGCCCGTTCTGCTCGGTGAATCTCAAGAACCTGTGCATCAAGTGCAACATGCGCATCGAGGAGGGCTGGAAGTCCTGCGCCAACTGCGGCACCCCGGCCCCGACCCTCATGATTTAGAATTAAGGAGATCAGCGCCCTATGTATATGGAAGAACTGCTCCAGATGGTGTTCGACCGGGACGGGTCGGATTTGCACCTGGCAGCGAACGTTCCACCGATCATCCGCATCAACGGCAAGCTCACGAAGACGGACTACGAGCCGTTGACGGGCGAAGACACCCAGCGCCTGATCTTCTCGATCCTGTCGAACGACCAGCGCAAGCAGCTGGAACAGACTTACGAGCTGGACTGTTCGTACGGCGTCGTCGGCCTGGGCCGCTTCCGCGTGAACGCTTTCAAGAGCAAGGGCACCTACAGCTCGGTCATGCGTACCATCACCTCCAAGGCCCCGCGCATGGAGGACCTCAAGATGCCTCCCATCGTGCAGGAGCTGACGCACAAGCCCCGTGGCATGGTGCTGGTCACCGGACCCACCGGTTCGGGCAAGTCGACCACGCTGGCCGCCATGATCGACCACATCAACTCCACCCGCGCGGAACACATCCTGACCATCGAGGACCCCGTCGAGTTCGTGCACTCGTCCAAGATGAGCCTGGTGAACCAGCGCGAGCTGCACGCCGACACCCGCTCCTTCGATAACGCGCTGAGAGCCGCCCTCCGTGAAGATCCCGACGTCATCCTGGTAGGCGAGATGCGCGACTTGGAAACGATCCGACTCGCGCTGTCCGCCGCCGAAACCGGTCACTTGGTCTTCGGCACGCTTCACACCAGTAGCGCCTCGCAGACCGTCGACCGTATCGTCGACGTGTTCCCGCCGCACCAACAGACCCAGATCCGCGTG
Source organism: Cyanobacteria bacterium RYN_339 (assembly GCA_028287685.1). GTDB lineage: Bacteria > Cyanobacteriota > Sericytochromatia > S15B-MN24 > JAQBPE01 > JAQBPE01. The sequence continues at coordinate 1,414 of JAQBPE010000295.1, forward strand.
CAGCTGTCGAACTCGCTGGTGGCCGTGCTCTCGCAGACGCTGGTGCCCAAGGCCAACCTGGAACCGGGCAAGAAGGGCCGCGTGATGGCGCAGGAAATCATGATCGTCACGCCCGCCATCGGCAACCTGATCCGCGAAGGCAAAACGGCGCAGATCTACTCCAGCATTCAGACCGGCGGCAAGTACGGGATGCAGACGCTGGAGATGGCGTTGCGCGACCTGTACCTCCAGAAGAGCATCTCCTACGAGGACGCCCTCGCGAAATCTTCCAAGCCGGATGACTTGGCGAAGATGCTCGGCGGTGGGCCCGGCGGCATCCCGCTGGGACACGCTTCCGCCACCTCGGGACCGACCAAGAAGTAAGCAAGAGGGGGTCCCGTTTCACGGGGCCCCCGTTTAAGCAATCAAGAAATCCGGGATATATCCCTATAGAGTCTTTAGCGAGCTCTAGAGAAGGTGCCAATGGCAACTACCTTTGAAGTCAAGGTCAAGGACAAAAAAGGCAAGACCTACTTCAAGACCATGAAGGCCGACAACGTGAACCAAGTGAAGCAGAAGCTTCGCGAGGCGAACTATACGGTGATGGGCATTAAGGAAAAGGGCATCGCGCCCACCAGCATGGGTGGCATGGGCGAGGCCGCTTCCGGCCTGGGCGCCAAGCTCTCCAAGATGATGGAAGGCAGCGTCAAGCTCAAGGACCTCACGATCTTCTCGCGCCAGTTCGCCACCATGATCAACGCCGGCGTCTCGATGGTGCGCTCGCTGGGCATCCTGGCCGAGCAGTCCGAGTCCAAGGTGCTTCAGAAGTGCCTTTACGAGATCAAGGACCAGGTCGAGCAGGGCCAATCGCTCTCCGACTCGATGGCCCGCTTCCCCAAGATCTTCGACAACCTGTACTGCGGCATGATCAAGGCCGGCGAGGCCGGCGGTGTGCTGGACGCCGTCCTGCTGCGCGTCGCGGGCTTCTTGGAGAACCAAAACCGCCTGAACACCCAGGTCAAGTCGGCCATGGCCTATCCCTTGACCGTTATGTTCTTCGCGCTGATCATCTCCGGCGTCATGCTGATGTTCATCGTCCCGATGTTCGCCGGCATGTTCGAGCAGATGGGCGCCAAGCTACCGGCCTTCACGCAGGCGCTGGTGGACCTTTCGCACTTCCTGGTCTCGCCCGGCGCCCTCCTGATCCCCGTCGGGGTGGGCGCGCTGGGCTACGGCTTCCGCATGATCAACTCCACGCCCAAGGGCGCCTACACGATCGATACCTACAAGATGAAACTGCCGGTCTTCGGCGACCTGATCCGCAAGGTGGCCGTGGCCCGCTTCAGCCGCACCCTGGGCACGCTGCTCAAGTCCGGCGTCCCGCTGATGGGCTCGCTCGAAATCGTGCGCGACTCGATCGGCAACCTGGTGGTCGCCTCCGCCATGGAAGACCTGCGCATCGCCGTCTCCGAGGGCGAAGGCCTGGCCAAGCCGCTCGAACGCGCGGGCGTCTTCCCGCCGATGGTCACGCAGATGGTCGCCATCGGCGAGGAAACGGGCGCCATCGACGCGATGCTCGAGAAAATCGCCGACTTCTACGACGAAGAAGTGGAAGCCGCCGTTCACGCCCTCACCTCGATGCTGGAACCGCTGATGATGGTGCTGATTGGCGGCATCGTAGGCTCGATCGTTATCGGCATGTACCTTCCCATCTTCGACATCGTGAACAAGATCAAGTAGGGATTGGAGCGCCGCCCATGCCGACCACCGCGGAAAAGCAAGCCAAGGAAGTGCAGGTCAAGCAGCACTTGCACCTGGTGCGGCCGATCGCCCAGCACTTCGCGGCCACGCGGCCGGACCAGGTCGACGACCTGACCCAGGTGGGTGCCATCGGCCTGCTGCGCGCCATCGAGCGCTTCGACCCCTCGCTGGGCAAGCCTTTCGAGCCGTACGCCAACACCCTGATCGCGGGCGAGATCCGGCACTACCTGCGCGACGCCGTGCCGCTGGTGCGCCCGCCGCGCGAGCTGGTGGAGCTGCGCGGCCGCGTGATGGCGGCCCGCAACGCCCTGGGCGAGAACGTCACCGCCGCGGCCATCGCGGAGCTGGCCGACCTGCCGCTGATCAAGGTGGAAGAGGTCCTCTCGCTGGAGGAGAACTACCACCCGGCCTCGCTGGACCAGGAGCTGGAGGCCGAGGGCGGCACGATCCGGTACCAGCTGGTCGACAACCGCTACAGCAGCTTCCAACTGGCGACGGAAGACGCGATCATGCTGGCGACCGGCCTGGCGCGCCTGCGCACCGTCAGCCGCGAGGTGATCGAGTTCGCCTTCTACGACGACCTCACGCAGACGGAGATCGCGAAGATGCTGGGCATTAGCCAGATGCAGGTCTCGCGGCGGCTGAAGACGGCTGTTGGGGAGCTGTGGAAGGCCTTGAACACGAAGGTTCTGTAGCTGCGCCACTCCATCCATAGCATCTTCTTCGATCAGGTGGCCGTTCACGAGGCCGCCGAGCGCTACGACGATGCGTTGAACCTCCTGTACCAGGTGCACCGTTGGGCCCCCGAGGATCCGGATCTTTGGCTGCGCATGGGCGTGCTGAGCTTCCTGATGACGGACCGCGCCTGGCTGAAGCGCGTGGGCAAGGAAGACGCCCACCTGGCCGACCAGGGCGCCGTCAACGCGGAGCTGTACCTGGACAAGGCCGCCGCCCTCTCGGGGCAGGGCGCCCGCTACGTGTTCTGGGCGGGCTGGGTGCGCCACAAGCTGTACCAGCAGGACGAGCGCGCGCGCGTGAGCCTGGAAGAGGCCGCCGCCACGGGCTATCCCTACGCCCGGGCGGCCCTGGCACGGCTGGAGCTGGCCCTCGCGACGCCGGGATATGCCGAGCGCGCGCTGGCGCACCTGGACGCGGCGATCGCCGTGCTGCCCGAGAGCGCGCGCTTCCACTACGACCGCGGCGCCTGCCTGGCCGGGCTGGGGCGCGACATGGAAGCCCGCGAGGCCTTCGGGCACGCCCGCGCTTGCCCGGCGCTGCCGCCCACGCCGGACGCCGCCGGGCGCTACCTGGCCGCGGAGTTCCAGGCGGACGGGGAGGCGGTGGGCATTTTGATCGATCGGCTGTACCCGCAACTGGCCAAACTTAACAAATTGTAATATAATATCCCCTTGGGTGTGGGAGAGACAACGATGGAGAGCCCCCGGCTGCTCGTCGATTTTGCCGTGGCGCTGTTGGCCGCCCTGGTGGCGGGCGTAGCGTGCATTCGGTTGCGCCAACCCGTGCTGGTCGGCTACCTGCTGGCGGGCATCGTGATCGGGCCGCACGGGCTGGGGTGGATCCACGACAAGGCGATCATCCAGCAACTGAGCGACCTGGGCGTCATCCTTCTCATGTTCGCGCTGGGCGTGGAGTTCTCGCTGGCACAGTTCCGGCCGCTGCGGTCGCTGGTGCTCGTGGGCGGCGGCGCCTTCATCCTGGCCTGCGTGGCGACGGCGGCGCTGGGCTTCCACGCGCTGGGCGTGCCCTGGACGCAGGGCGTGCTGTTCGGCTGCATGGCCGCGCTCTCCAGCACGATCATCGTGATGCGCGTGCTGATCGACAAGCACGCGGTGGATTCCGTCCACGGCAAGGCCATGCTGGGCTGGCTGATCCTGCAAGACCTCGCGGTGGTGCCGATGTTGGTCACGCTGCCCTACCTCGCGGCTGGCTCCGCGTTCCGGCCCTGGCCGCTGGCGCTGGCGCTCTGCAAGGTGTTGATCTTCCTGGCGGTGATGTACCTGGCCGGGGCGCAGATCTTCCCGCGCATCCTGGCCAGGCTAGCGCGCATGCGGCAGAAAGAGATCTTCTTCCTGGGCGTGATCGCGCTGTGCCTGGGCACGGCGGCGCTCTCCGCCTGGTGCGGGCTGTCGCTGGCCCTGGGCGCCTTCCTGGCGGGCCTCGCGATCGGCCAGTCCGACGAGCACCACCAGGTGCTGGCGGAGGTCTTGCCCATCCGCGACATCTTCGTTACGCTGTTCTTCGTGTCGATCGGCATGTTGCTGGATCCGGGCTTCATGGCAACCCATGCGCTGGCCCTGGTGGCGCTGGTGGCGGCCATCATCGCGGGCAAGACGGTGCTGGGGACGGCGATCGCCCTCGCCCTGCGCCTGAGCCCACGGGCGAGCTTGCTGATCGGGCTGGGCCTCGCACAGATCGGCGAGTTCTCGTTCGTGTTGGCGAAGGAAGGCCGCAGCCTGGGCCTGATCGGGCCCTCGCAGTTCTCGCTGGCGTTGGCGGCGGCGCTCGCCACCATGTTGCTCACGCCGGCCCTGATGCGCGCCGCGAGCCCGCTGTCCGCCTTCGCCGCGCGCTTCTACCGCGGCCGCCCGGGGGTGCTCACCGTGGAGCCGGAGGAGCCCGCCATGCGCGACCACGTGATCATCGTGGGTTACGGGCGCGTGGGCCAGCAACTGGGCCGGATCCTGCATGCCCAGCAGGTGCCTTTCCTGGTGGTCGATCTGGACCGCACGCTGCTGCGCAACCTCAAGGCCCGCGGCTACCACACGCTCTTCGGCGACGGCGCCATGCGCGAGGTGCTGGACCACGCCGGGCTGGCCGGTGCGCGGCTGCTGGTGGTGGCCCTGCCGGACCCGGGCGCGGCGCGGCTGGTGGTGGCCCAGGCCTGCAAGGCGCGGCCGGGCCTTGAGGTGATCGCGATCGCCCAGCGCCGGATGGACGCGCGCGCCTTCGAGGCGTTGGGGGCCTGCGAGGTCGTGCAGGCGGACTTCGAGGCCGGTGTGGCGCTGCTGCGTGCCGCCCTGGTGCGCCTGGGCTGGCCGCCCGTGATCATCCACGGCTACCTGGGGCGGCTACGCCAGCGCGCGGCCATGGACCCCTTCGAGGAGCAGGAGCTGCCGGATGCCGCGCGGCTGGACGAGCTGACCCGCCCGCCGCCGGGCTGCGAGGCCAGCTGGCTGAACGTGACGGCGGGCTGCGCGCTGGCCGGCCAGGGGCTGGAGGCCACGCGGCTGCGCGAGCGGACCGGGTTAACGGTCCTGGCCTTGCGGCGCGGCCAGAGCCATATCTTGCATCCAGGTGCGCGCCATATCTTGCAGACCGGCGACGCCCTGCTGGTGCTGGGCACGTCCGATCAGCTGCAAGCCGCGCTGGGCATCCTCCAACCAGCCACGACCGTGGCCCGCCTTTAGCGGGGGGTAATGAGGCTCACGTAGGGCCCCTGGAAGACCTCCCCGCCTACGCCGAAGCGGCGGTAGCCCACGTCCAAGGCCAGGTTGCCGAGCGGCACCTCGAAGGCCACGGCCAGCTCGTGGCCCCAGGTGGGGCCGGCGGAGGAGACCAGGTACGGCATCAGGCCGCCGCCCACGCGCACGGCCCAGCCGCTGCCGTCGATCACGGGCAGGTTCAGGCCCGCGTGCAGCGCCGGGCCATGCCAGAAGGCCCCCGGCGCGCTGACGTTGTTTTGTAGGCGTACGGCCCAGCCCAGGCCGCCTTCCAGGTCCACGGCACCCAGGGGCAGGCGCGTCAGGGCGGTGGCCGCCAGCCAGCCCTCCTGGCGGGCGTGCAAGGCCCCTGCGGCGTCCAGGTAGGCCGGCGCCAGGTAGCGACCGTCCAGGCCCAGGGACCAGGCGCTGGCGCCCAAAGGAATGCCCATCGGGATGTCCGCGTGCAGACCGGGCATCAGGACCCCGTCCACGTGCTGGGCGGGGCTGGCCTGGTCGTAAGCCAACAGGGGCAGCTCCACGGCCAGGCGCGGGCCGCCGGCGGTGGCCTGGCGCACGGGCGCCACGGTCGGGCGCGGTGGGGGCATGGTCGGCTTGGGCGTGGGCGTGGCCGGCATGGGCGTCAGGCTGGGGTGCGCCACCGGCGATGGAGACGGCAGCGGGCTCGGCAGCGCCGGGGTAGGCGTGGGCGTGGGCGACTTGACCGGCGCCGGGGTGGACTCCGGGACGGCGCTCGGCTTGCGGGGCGCCGGCGTGGGGGGCTGGTCCGGGGCGCCGGCGGGGATCAGCAGCAGCGCGTGGCGCTTGGCGTCCACCACCACCGTGACGGTGACGGCGCGCTTCAGCACCAGCGTGACGCGGGCGTGCCCGCCCTTGCCGCCGCGCGGCGCCAGCGACCAGCCCAGCCAGCTGGGGTGGCTGAAGACCACCTCGTTCACGAGGGGCAGGCCGGGGGCGTCGGCGTCGAAGTCGAAGACCACGCGGGGGGGAAGGCGCAAGACGCCGCGCGTGTAAGCGGGCTCGTCGCCCTTGTAGGGCACCACCAGCAGCCGCTCCGAGGCGTCGTACTTGGGGCGGCCGATCGTCGCGCGGCCGGGCGGGCGGGGGGTGGCCTTGGTCGCCGCCGCGGGGTTGGGGTGGCGCACGGGGCGGCGGCGGGCGGCGTCGGCGGGTCCGGAAGCCAGGCTGGTGCAGGCCAGCAGGACGGCGAGGAGGGTGCAGGCGCGGGGGGTGGGTTTCAAGGGGCCTCCAGGGGGCGGGCAAGCGTTCCTATTCCCGATGGCTGGCCCATCTTAACGGTTGGGAGGGCGGTCTTGCGGCGGCGCGGGAACTTTTCAACCACCCGTGCGTCTAATGCAATGGTAGGGCTTGCAGATACCCACAGATCGCGCCAAATCGAATTGTTAATGCAACAGTATTGATTTAGTTGACAGACGCCAGCCTGGCCACTAAGATGGGGCGGTTCGACGTAACCGATCCCCAGGAGGTTCTTCCGTTGCGGCTTTCTCGCCTTTGGATCGTGCTGGCTGTTTGCTTGGCCCCATCCCCCGCATTGGCCGATGCGCCGGCGCCAGCGCCGGAGCCGTCGGCATCGCCGGCGGAGCCCAGCGCGGCCGAACTGGAAGAGCTGAACAAGGCCCTGGGCGCTGATGCAAGCCCGGCTCCTGCTGCCGCGCCTGCGCCCGCAGCGCGCTTCTTCCAGAGCATGAACCCGGACATGTCGTTCATCTTGGACGCGGCGATCGCCGGCTTTTCGGATCCCCACCCCTTGCAGGCCGGGGCGCATGACCCCAACAAGAACGGCTTCAACCTCCAGCAAGTGGAGCTGAGCATCACAAGTGCCGTGGACCCGTTCTTCAGCTACAACAGCAACATCGTCTTCAGCCAGTTCGGCGTGGAGGTGGAGGAGGCCTACGGGACCACCAGCGCGTTGCCCATGGACCTGCAGGTGCGCCTCGGCCAGTTCCTCACGCGCTTCGGGCGCATCAACCCGACCCATCCTCACACCTGGGAGTTCGTGGACGCGCCCTTCGTGCTGGGCAAGTTCATGGGCGGCGAGGGCAACCGCGGGCTGGGCGCGGAAGTCTCGTGGCTGACGCCGTTGCCCTGGTACGGCGAGCTGATCGTCTCCGAGACGGAGGCCCAGGGCGAGGCCACCGCCCGTTCCTTCTTCGGCCCCATGGACCTGGGCGTGCGCACGCCGGCGGACGTGGAGACGACCGTGGCCTTCCAGCAGTTCTTCCCGCTGAGCCGGGACCTCGCGCTGAATTGGGGCCTTTCGGCCGCCACCGGCCCCAACCCTACCGGCCGGGACAACCACTCCGACCTCTTCGGCACCGACCTTTACCTCAAGTACCGCCCGCTGGAGAGCGGCTCGCCCACCATCGTGAGCTGGACCACGGAGCTGATGGCGCGCCGGCGCCAGGTGCCCAACGACCTGCTGGTGGACTACGGCGGCTACACCTCGCTGTTCTATCGCTTCGCGGAGCAATGGGCCACGGCCGCGCGCTACGACTACGGCTCCGGCCTGGCCAACGACCCGCTGGACCCGGACTGGACCAGCGACCGCCACCGCGTCACGGCGGACGTGACCTTCTGGCCGACGGAGTTCTCGCGCTTCCGTCTGCAAGGCAGCGTGGACATGCCCACCTGGCAACCCACGCCGATCTACGCGACCATGTTCTCTTACGAATTCGTGACGGGGGCCCACGGGGCCCACAAGTTCTAGGACCTAGACGAGAGGCAAATCATGCGATTCCTGCGTACCCTTTCCTGGACGGCTGCGGTGACGGCCGCGCTGCTGGCCTGGCCAGCGCTGGCCGAGGCCAAGGTCAAGGTCGTGGCCACCTTGCCGGACCTGGCGACCGTGGCCCGCGAGGTGGGTGGCCCGGACGTGGAGGTGACGGCGCTGTCCGTGCCGACCCAGGACCCCCACTTCGTGGACGCACGCCCCAGCCTGGTGCTGCCGCTGAACCGCGCGGACCTGCTGGTCCTGACGGGCTTGCAGCTGGAGGTGGGCTGGCTGCCGAACCTGATCGTCGGCTCGCGCAACCCGCGCATCCAGACCGGCACGCCGGGGCAGCTGGACGCCTCGACCGTCGTGCCTCTCAAGGGCGTGCCCACGGAAGCCATCAGCCGGGCCCAGGGCGACATCCACCCGGGCGGCAACCCGCACTACATGATCGATCCGCGGGAAGGGGCGCGGGTCGCGAAGGCGATCGCCGACCGCCTGGGCCAGCTCGATCCGGCCCACCGTGCCGGCTACAGCGCCCGGGCGGCCACGCTCGCGACGGGCGCGGCCAACCTGGCCGCCAAGGAAGCCAAGCGCTTCGCGTCGTTGCCGAGCGCACGCAAGCAGGTGGTGGTCTACCACGAATCGATGATCTACTTGCTCCAGTGGCTGGGCGTGAAGCAGATCGACACCCTGGAGCCCAAGCCTGGCATCCCGCCGTCCCCCCAGCACGTCGCCATGGTGATCGTCAAGATGAAGGGCGACCACGTGCCGGTGATCTTGTACGAGGACTATCGGCCCCGCAACACCGGCGCGCTGGTGGCGGAGAAGACCAACGCCAAGCTGGTGATCGTGCCGGGCGGCCCGGACTTCGACCACGGGCAGAGCTACCTTGCCTACGTCCAAGACGTCACCAACAAGCTCTTCGCGGGGCTGCAACCGTGAGGCGCGCCGCCGTCTCGTTGGCGCTGTTGGGGGCCGGCTGCGCCTGGGGCCCGGGCACCAGCTTCGGCACGGTGGTGGGAGGGCCCGTCTCGGCCAGCCTGCCGCTGACCGCCGGGCGGACGGACACGCCGGACGGCAGTTGGAAGACCAGCAACGGCTACGGCATCAAGCTGGACGGCAACGCCGTCACGCTGGAGTTGAACAACGTGGCGCTGCTGGCACCGCCCACGGCCGCCAGCGGCGGTGGGGGAGGCACGTTCGACCCGGCCCACCCGCCGGCCGGCTACACGCTATGCCACAACGGCCACTGCCATCGCACCGACGGCGCGGTCAAGACCTACGACGAGATCCAGGCCGACCTGGCGGGCGGCGGCACCGCTGCAGCGGCCACCACCCTCGTCACGCTCGCGCCGACCGTGCCAACCGTCAACCTGGCTCCCGGCGGCACGGTGCAGGTGGCGTTCTCCAAGTGCGCGCCCAACTGCAACCTACCCCGCGGCACGGTTTCCACCGCGAAGCTGGCCTTGAACCGCCTGTTGGTATCCGGGCAAGTCCAGCCACTGGCGGGCAGCCCGGCGATCGGTGGGGCAACCAGGCGCTGGAAGCTGGCGCTGGCGCTCGGAGACCTGGCGCTCGCCGGCCCGCTCGCGGTCAAGGTGGACCGCGACCAACCTGCCACCCGGTACCTGAGCGGCCAGCTGACCCTGACCGACAAGGTCTTCGACGGCATCGATTGGGCGCGCCTCGCGAGCCAGGCCGATCCGATCGAGCTGGACGCGGACCAGGCCACCAACGAGTTGCTGATCGCCAACCTCGGCAAGAGCACCTGGGTGCCCAAGCTGGACACCACGGCGATCGCCCAGTAGCCAATGATCCCAACCGCCCGCGCGCGAACCGTTACCGTTACCCCCGGCGGGCGCCGAGCCCACAAAGGAGACCCGACCACGATGAACACCCGCTTGTTGCTCGCTTGCCTGCTTACGACGGCCACGCTGTCTGCATGCAACGGCGCTTCCACTACCGCGGCCAAGCCTTCCACGGCGCCTTCGGCAGGCACGCCCAGCGCGGCGCCGGCCTTCCCGCCGATCGACAACGAAGGCTGTGAGCACCTCCAGAAGGGCCCCGCGGTGGCCCTGAGCGGCGGCGCGACGGCCGACGCCACCGCGCCGGAGTTCAAGCTCGATCACAAGCGCTACGACGTGGCCCTGACGGGCGGCAAGGGCTTCATCAAGTACCAGAGCGCGGAGGCGAAGGAATACGTCTTCTTCACCAGCCCCACCGCCACCGTGGCGGTCACGGACGCAAGCGGCAAGGCCGTGGCCTTGACCTCCAGCGCCCCCAGCTCCAAGGCGTGCAGCGATATCCAGGGCCGCTATACCGCCAAGCTGGGCATCGGTGTATACTACCTGGGCCTGAGCACTACCGCGAGCAAGGTCTCGGTGGTCGTCGAGGATGCCAACGACCCGGGAGGCACTGATTAACCCCACTCCATCGAAGGACTTAGATGCCGGGCCACCCGTCTTGGTGGCCCAGAACCTCCGCGTCGGGTATGAGGGGCGGGCGATCCTGCCCCCGGTGAACCTCACGATCCGCAAGGGCGTTCAGTGGGCCCTGTTGGGCCGGAACGGCAGCGGCAAGTCCACGCTGCTTAAGACTTTCCTGGGGCTGCTCGATCCGGTTGATGGCCGGATCGAACGGCCCACCAGCGCACGCATCTCCTACGTGCCGCAGCGTCACCGCATCGACCAGCTCGCACCCATGCGGGCCATGGACCTGGTGGCGCAAGGGCTAGAGGCCGGCTGGTCCTTCCTGGCGCCGTTCCGCCAGCGGGACACGCGTCAGCGCGTCCAGCGTGCGCTCGAGCGCACCGGTGCGGAAGGCTTCGCGACCAAGCGCTTCGCCGACCTTTCGGAGGGGCAGAAGCAACGCGTGATGTTGGCGCGGGCCGTGGTCTCGGAGCCCGACCTGATCGTGCTGGACGAGCCTACTTCTGCCATGGACGTGGTGGCCGCAAGCCACACGTTGGAGATCCTGGAGGCGCTCACGCGCGACATCCAGACGTCCGTGCTGCTTGTCAGCCACCAGATTACCCAGGCGCTCACCTTCGCCGATTACGTGCTGTTCGTGGACCTCGAGCACCAGGAGGTCGTGATCGACACCGTCAAGGCGATCGAGCACAACGCGCTCTTCCGCCACCACTTCGGTGGCCTGGTGGATCACGACGGAGGCCACGGCCATGGCTGACGTGCCCACCCTGGAAATGCTCACTTCCAACTGGGAGCTGTTCCGCGAGCCGGTGCTGGTGGCCGGGGCCGCGGGCGCCGTGCTGGGCTACATGGGCATCTACATCGTGATCCGCCGCATGGTCTTCTTCGCCGCGGCGCTGTCGCAGGCCGCGGGGTGCGGCGTGGCCTTGGCCTTCTTCGCCCAGATCAACCTGGGTCTCACGGGCTTCCTGGGCAGCCCGCGCTTGTGGGCCGTCGGCACCACGGCGCTCGCGGCCTGGATCCTGACGGTGGTCAAGGAGAACCGCATCAGCCGCGAGGGCTTCCTGGCCCTGGCCTACCTGCTCGGCGGGGCCGGCGCGATGTTGCTGGGCACGCGCATCAGCCAAGAGGCGCATGACATCCAGGCGATCTTGTTCGGCACCGCCGTCTTGGTCTCCGCGGAAGACGTCCACTGGGTGCTCGGCGTGGGGGCCGTGGTGATGATCTGGCAGCTCTGGTGGCGCCGCGGCCTGCTCTTCGCGAGCCTGGACGTGGAAGGCGCGCGCATCCGAGGGCTACCCGTCCAGGTGCTGGACGCGGGCTTGATGCTGATGCTGGCCGTCTTCGTTTCCGTCACCACCCACGCGCTCGGCGCGTTGCCGGTCTTTGCCTTCAGCGTCCTGCCGGCGCTGGCGGCCGTGACGTTGTGCAAGAACCCCACCTTCGCCTTCGTGGTGGCGACCATCGTGGGGATCCTGGCCGGCGTGGGCGGCTACATGCTGGCGTTCTTCGGCCAGTTCCCGGTAGGCGCAAGCCAGGCGACCGTGGCTGCGGCAGCGGTCGTCGCGGCGTTGCTGTTGCGCGGGACGCTCGCCACCATCGCCCGGATCCTTCCCTCCGTCACCTGAGGCCAGCGGCACCCGGCTCACCTGCCCAGCGGGATCCCGATCCCGCAAGGGGGCGGGCGGCTGCGGCCATGGAGCGCCGGGTGCAAAACGTTGTCAAACAATATATTGTTTCAATAAATTTCTCCAAGAATGGCTATTTAATCGAGATGTTGACATTATCTAATGCAATAATGTAGCATAAGCGAGTCAGGCAATCCTCCGGAAAAGGGCCCCTCGTGCTGCTGAGCTCCTTGTTGACGATCGCCGTGGCGGCCGCGGCCCCGGACCCGGCGGCTTCCGCCCCCGAGCCGATCGAGCTCCCGGCCGCCGCGCCGCCGGACGAGCCGAGCCTCCAGAAGTCGCTCCAGAGCATGAACCCGGATGTGTCGTTCATCTTCGACGGGGCGATCGCCGGCTTCTCGCAGGACAAGCCCCTGCAAAGCGGCGACCATGACCCCAACAAGAACGGCTTCAACCTCCAGCAGCTCGAGCTGAGCGTCAGCTCCGCCGTCGACCCGTTCTTGCGGTTCGACAGCAACATCGTCTACCACCAAGAAGGCGTCGAGATCGAAGAGGCCTATGCCACCACATCGAGCTTACCGTGGGACCTGCAAGCCCGCGCGGGGCAGTTCCTGACGCGTTTCGGACGGCTGAACCCCACCCACCCCCACGCCTGGGAGTTCGTCGACCAGCCCTTCATCATGTCGAAGTTCATGGGCGGCGAAGGCAACCGTGGGCTGGGCCTGGAGGCTTCGTGGCTGACGCCCTTGCCATGGTATGGCGAGCTCGTGACGTCGGCCACGGAGGCCCAGGGCGAAGGCACGGCCCGGTCGTTCTTCGGCGCCAAGGACGTGGGCGTGCAGGGCCCGCTGGACGTGGTGTCGACCACGGCCCTCAAGCAGTTCTTCCCGCTGGGGCCGGACACTTCCCTGGCCTGGGGCCTCTCCGGCGCCACGGGGCCAAACTCCACGGGCAACGGCAACCGCTCGGATATCCTGGGCACGGACCTCTACCTCAAGTTCCGGCCGCTCTCGGAGGGATCGGTCACGGTGGTCTCGCTGACCACGGAGGCCCTGCTGCGCCGCCGCCAGACCCCAGGCGCGGTCCTCGTAGACTATGGCGGCTACGCCACGGTGTTCTGGCGCTTCGCCGAACAATGGGCCACGGCCGGCCGCGCCGAGTACGGCAGCGGCTTGAAGAAGGACCCGCTGGATCCGGACTGGGTCTCCGACCGCGAGCGCTTCGCCCTGGATCTCAGCTACTGGCCCACGGAGTTCTCGCGGTTCCGCCTGCAAGGCAGCGTGGATATGCCCACATGGCAGCCCGACAACACCTACGCGGTGTTCTTGACCATGGAGACGGTGGTGGGTGCGCATGGCGCGCACGCATTCTAAGGAAGGGGCCCTGCCAGTGAAACCAGGCATGGTCGTTGCCGCGCTGGGCCTGGTAGGTTGCGCCTTTGCGCCGGGCCAGGGCTTCGCCACCCTGGGAGGCGGCCGCGTGGACGTCACCCTGGGGCTCGCGGCCGGCCAGGCCGGGCGCTTCGTGACGACGGACGGGTACGAGCTGCAGTTCGCCAAGGGGTCGCCCGCGGTCTTGCTCGCGGCCACGGAGGTGCAGGTCCCCCCGGCGCCGGCGGCGGGCGAGGGGGAAGCGGCGCCCGCCGAGGAAGCAAGCGGCGATCCCGGGGCCAGCGCCCCCACCGAGCCCTCCCCGGCCACCGTCATGACCTTGATGCCCACCACGGCGACGACCTGGGTGGTCCTCGGCACGGGCATGGGTAGCGCGATCTTGGGGTCGCCGTCGCCCGGACGCTACCTCGACTTGGGCGACCTGGCCGACGTCAAGCTCACGTTGCAACGCTTCGGCGGCTCCGGGCAGGTCTGGCGCCGCCCGCCGGGCGCTCCATTGGCCGTCGGCGCGGTGAGCTGGCAGCTCGACCTGCCGCTGGGGCCCTTGCAACTGGTCACCCCCGTCCATGCGAGCGTCGTGCGCGGCCAGCCCATGAGCTGGCGGCTCGACGGCAAGCTGGCGTTGCCGGCGGGCGTGTTCGCCCGGATCGAATGGCCCAGGCTGGTGGCCCAGGCGCACGGCGCACCCGTGGACCTGGGGGCGGATCCGGCCACCCGCGCGCTGCTGCTCGACGTCGTGACGCACTGCACCTGGACGCCCACGTTGGGGAAATCCTCGTGAGCGCCGCGCGCGGGTCGGGGCCGGCCCTTTAGCGGGCGGCGCTGACGACTTCCACGGCGCCGTGGTCGTCGCAATGGCCGTCATGGGCGTGGTGCAGGCGGCCGTCGACCAGGTAGTCGGTATGGTCGCCGTGGGGTACGGCGTCATGCCCGCAGCTGGGGCCGTGGGTGTGCTCACAATCCTTGGGTGCGCACGCGGCGGGGTTGTCACCGCCCACGTTGAGGGTGTGCTCGTCGCAATGGTCGCCGTGCTGGTGGTGCAGGTGGCCGTCGTGGAGGAAGTCCACGTGATCACCGTGCTTGATCGCCGTATGGCCGCATTCCGGACCATGCTGGTGGGCATGATCGGCGTGGGTGTTGCAAGATTCCGTCATGGGATGGGGTCCTCCGAAAGCGTTGACCCTTCTACCCTAACACGGGGCCGAAATACTGTCATGCCGCGCCAATTGGGCTTATTGCGACCACATTGCCGCAATAACGACGACGCACCGACCAGGGGCCGGGGCTGCTGCAACAGGGTGGGATTAAGCAGGCGGAAATTTCTTTTATTGGTGCGCGTGAACATGGGGGAGCAGGAACTCCAGCAGCATGAACAACGTGGCGGCCCCACCGAACGCGAGCTCGCCATGGCGGACCCTCAAGGCCATCGGCGCCAGTTGGTGCGACAGCGTATGGAGGATCACGCCAGCCGCGAATGGCACGCCCACCGCCAGGGTGCCCAGCGTCGTCCCGATCAAGCTAGCGGCCCCCACGCCGGCCAGCAGCGCCAGGCCCACGGCGATCGCCGCCACGCCGGCGGCCGTAGCGGAGCGCCCGGCGCCACGCACAACCGAAGCCGCCACGATGCCTTCCGGCAGCAGGTGGAACAGCAAGCCGATCGCCACCATCATGCCGATGTGCAGGCCCGCGCCCAGGCTGGCCGTCAGCGCGATGCCGTCGAAGAAAGTGCAGACCAACAGGCACCCCAACACGGAACACGCCGCGCCGTGGCTCATGACGGTCGGGCGGGGCCCGTGGTGGTGGTGGTCGCAAGGCCCATGGCCACCATCGTCCAGGCCGACATGGCGATCCAAGAACGCTCCCACCGGGCCCGCAACGAAGCGCTCGAAGCCCATCACCGCCAGCATCCCCGCCACCATCGCCGGGAAGCCAAGGGCCCAGCCATGGACCAACATCTCCGGGAGCAGCTCGCAGAGGAGCGTGGCAAACAGCAGCCCACCGCCCGCGGCCATCAACAGGGCCTGGCGTTCGGCGTTCAAGCTGGCTTGTGGTTGGCGGGCCACCCACAGGCCACCGGCGACCGTGGCGGAAGCGGTTACCAGGCTATAGATCAACGTTTCCATTGGCGGGGCTCCGTACAGATTATTGCAACAAGCGGTGCGCTCGAGTCAGGCACCAGCATCACTCTACCCGAAATCAAGGCTCAAATTAACGCAACATCCATGCGTTAATGCGCGTGACATTGATCGCAAACGCCGGCAAACTCCAGCGCGTGGCTCTCGATCGCGAACCGCGTCTGCGCGGCGATCGCCTGCTCCACCAGGTTCAGGCCCGGGCAGTGGAACTCCTCGATGCGGCCACAGACCCGGCATACCAGGCTGTGGTGGCAATGCTGGGTCTGGTGCCGCTCGCACTCGTCCTCCGGCGCCAGTTGGCACTTCCGGTACTTGCCGTTGGCGATGATGCGGTGCACCAGGCCGTTGGCCTCGAGCGTGTGGAAGATGCGGTAGATGCTCGCGGCGTCCGCCCGCTCGCCCACGAGGCGCAGGTGCTGCGCCACCTCATAAGGCGAGAGCGGAGCGCGGGCCTGGTCCAGCGCCTCCAGCACCAGCCGGCGCGGCTTGGTCACGCGGTAGCCGCGCGCCTTGAGCATGGCAAGGGCGCCGTCGGGGTAGCTCGTCATCCCGGCATGCTATCGCAATATTGTTATAATTACAAGGGCGACTCGCGCGAGGAAATCGCGTCCCTGACTGAAAATGGGTCTTCGGTTACCGCAAGGATGTTACTTCAAGCGACCTTACAAGTCGGGCAAAGCCCGTTGAACTCCAACGCATGGCGCTCGATCTGGAAGCTGGACTGGGCCGCCAGCAACTGCTCGACCAGGTCCATGCCCGGGCAATGGAACTCCTCGACCTTCCCGCAGGCCCGGCAGACCAGGTTGTGGTGGCAATGCTGCGTCTGGTGGCGCTTGCACTCGTCCTCCGGCGCGAGGTGGCACTTGCGGTACTTGCCGTTGGCCAGCACCCGGTGGACGAGGTTGTTGTCCTCCAGGGCTTGCAGGATGCGGTAGACGCTCACCACGTCCCCCTTGTTGCCGCCCTCCTTGATCCGGTCGGCGATCTCGTAAGGCGAGAGGGGCACTTCGGCCACGTCCAGGGTCTCCAGCACCATGCGGCGAGGCTTGGTCTGGCGGAAGCCCCGGTCTCGGAGGATTTGCAGGGCGGAATCGGCGTAGGTCATCGGTTAGGTCCTTATTGCAATAACTCTATCATACCCGTGGGTGCGCACCGTGCAAGCATCTTCGGCTATTGAAATATTTTAACAATAAAACTCGGTCTAAACGATTTACAACACGCCCTGGTCTTGCTAGGATTGATTTGTTATTGCAATTTATTGCATTAGTAGATTGAGAGAGGTCGCGTGAAGAAGTTGCTCGGCATGGCCCTAGAGGCCGGCAGCGAGGTGGTTTTGGTGCTGCGTGGCGGCAGCGATGGTCGCTTGACCGGGCGGGTCCAGGCGTTGGATGACGAGTTCGTCCAGTTGTACTTCGTCGGCAGCGGCGACGGCTGGCTCTGGGCCGTGCGCCTGGCGGACGTGGCCGCCTGCGCCCTGCTCGTTCCCTCTCCGCAGCCTGTCTGCGCGCACCACCCCAACAGGAGCTTCTGACCCCATGGCCGATCCCTTCCCCGACGGGTTACCTGTCATCCCCTAAGGAGAGCGACATGCGCATCATCATCAAGCTGAAGAGCAGCGAGAGCCACTACCACTACGTCACTACCAAGAACAAGAAAACGCACCCGGACCGCCTGGAGCTTCGCAAGTACGACCCCGTGGTCAGGCGCCACGTGATCTTCAAAGAGAGCAAGTGATGCCGGCCATGATGTTGCAGCGGCTGGTGCTGCCCACGCCGGCCGCCGTGAAGGCTTGCCTGGCGGACGGCACCGATCACCCCGTGTCGCTGGGCCTGGCGCTTGCTGCCGGCGAGGACCTGGCTGGACGGTTGTCGGAATGGGTCTTGGCACTGGCGCGAGAGCTCGACCTCGGCCTCGGTGGCGTCCGCGTGAGCCAGGCCCGCCATCCCGACCAGCAGTGCCCCCGCTTCCATGTGGACACGTTGCCTTTCAGGGTCATCGTGACGCTGGCCGGGCCGGGCACCCAATGGGTCTCCGATGCCGAGGTGGACCGTGAAGCGCTCGTCGCCGAGGAGGCCTGCGGGGTCCCCGCGGATGCCGTCCGGGCGCTGGCGCGTGGCGAGATCGCCTTGCTGCCCGGCAAGACCTGTCCCTTCCGCGTGGGGCGCGGCACGTTCCACCGTTCACCCCCTCCCCTGCCGGGCCAGAGCCGTCTGGTCCTGACCGTTGACCCGACCTGATTCCCCAACGAGGTACGAATCCATGGACACCCAAGACCAGAAGCTCCCTTGCGACGCCTGCGGCGGCACGTTCGCCTTCAGCACCAGCGAGCGCGAGTTCTACCAGGAGAAGGGCTTCAACCCGCCCAAGCGCTGCGCGGGCGCCCGCAACGCGCGCAAGACCTCCGGCCAGCAAGAGCGGTACCCCAACGGGTGCCCCTTCAATGGTGGCACGGCGGGCCAGGCGGGCGGCAGGCCGGGCGGTGCCCGGCCCCGGCCGGGCAGCCAGCCGCGGCCGACCCTGACGGGGACCGGCGAATACCGGAACGGCGAGATCGTGAAGTACATGCAGGAGCGGGGCTTCGGCTTCCTGCGGGGCGACGACCAGCAGGACTACTTCTTCGATGCGACCGCGGCAGACGGCTTGGGCAGCGTGCGCCCCGGGGTGCGGGTAACCTTCGAGGTGGTGGACTCGCCGCGGGGCCCCCGGGCCCAGAACGTGACGGCCGAGTGATGGCGCGGGTTGCCAGGCCGCGGCGCCGATGATCAATCGTGCTTCCCAACTCCCCGTCGACCAGCTGGGCATGCTAGCTTCCAGCCTGTGCGTCGTGCACTGTATCGCCACGCCCTTGCTGATCTCCTGGTCGTCGGTCCTCGCGCGCGCCATGCCGGGCGAGGAAAGCACGCACCGCCTCCTCGCGCTCGCCGTGGCGGTCTTTGGCGCCAGCGCGCTTGCGCGGGGGTACCGCGTGCACCGGCACAAGCGGGTGGTGGGTCTGATGGCCGCCGGGCTGGCCTGCATCGTTGCGGGGGCCTTCGGTGGGGAGCGGCTGCCGCCCATGCTGCCGGAGCTGGCCGTGACCCTGGCAGGCAGCGCTTGCATGATCGTGGCGCATAGGATCAACCATTCCTCTTGCAGAGCCTGCCGAGACGCGCCACGGTCGGGTTAGGGCACGCTCGCCGTCACCGTGGCGCCGGTCAGGGTGTCGTCCACCAGCGCCGTGAAGTCCAGTTCGTCGAAGTGCTGGGCGAACTTGGCCTTGCTGCCGACGGTGGTCGGCCCGAAGCTCCCGTCCGTGTTCACCGGCAAGTCCACCGTCAGCACCTCGAAGTAGTAGTGTTCGTGCGCCCCGAAGCCGAGGTGTGCCAGGCGGTAGGCGCTGACGGGCACGGGGTGCAAGAGTGTCAGGCGGACCTCCCGAGCTCCGCCCGTTACGGCCCCGGGCTCGCCCTGGACCTGGATCACGCCGTCATCGGAAGGCGGAGAGATCTTGACGTGGTCGAGGTGGACGGCCGCCTGCATGGGGAAGGTCGGCGCAGAAGGAACGACCGCTGGCGATGGCGCCGGGACGGCGGGCCGCAACGGTTGCAAGGGCGAAGGGCTGCAGGCCCCCAACCCCACTAGAAGCCCGAGAACGCCAACCGCCGAACGAACCATCCAGCCCCCACCACCACGAGCCCCAGGGAACCAGCACGCCGCAGCTTGAGGCCCGCATGCCGCAGCAGCAGGCCATAGGCCAGGAAAACCACCAACAACTGCCCGGCCTCGACCCCAACGTTGTAGCCCAGCAGCGCGGGCGCCAACTCCCGCCCTTCCAACCCCTGCTGCTTCAACGCGTCGGCGAAGCCCAGGCCGTGGATCAGCCCGAAGAGCAACACGGATGGCCAGGCTGCACTTTCGCGGCGGACCAGGTTCTCGAAGGCGGCATACGCGATCGTGAGGGCGATCGCCGCTTCGACCCAGGCCGCGGGGAAGTCCAGCCAGCCTGTCACGGCCAGCGCCAGCGCGCCGGAGTGGGCCAGCGTGAAGGCCGTGACCACGCCCAACTTCCGTTTGAACCCCAGCCCGCCCAGAAGCAGCGCCAGCAGGAACAGCAGGTGGTCGTAGCCGGTCAAGATGTGCCAGAAGCCCTGTCGGAAGAAGGTCGTCCATTCGATCGGCGTATGGTCCGCGAACAGGTCCCGGTCCGGATGATCGGCGTCCAGCGTGAAGAAGCTCATCCCGCCGCCGGTGTGGTCGGTCAGCACGCACAGGCCGCCGCAAGCCGTCCGGAGCGGATACCAGCCGAAGTGGAGCAGGAGCCGGCGCGGCGGTGCTTCATAGCTCACATGGACGCGCAAGCTGGCGAGCGACAAACCCGGGCCCGCGTTCTGCACCATGTAGTCGGGCGTCTCGATCGGCGTGATCGCCATCTCGCCAGCCGGCTTGAAGTACACGTCCCGACCGACGGTGGCCGCGATCGCCTTTTCGTGCGTCTTCAGCTCGGTGGGAGAGAGCCGGCCGTCGTGGTCATCGTCAAACGCCGCCAATTGGCGGGCCGGAAACGTCAGCTCCAGCGTACATTCCTTGGCCCCGCGCTCCACCGTGCCCACGGTCTGGTCCGCCAGGCAGGCCGAGACCGGGGACGAGGCCATGAGCCACGCGGCCACGGCCAGCAAGGTGATCCGGCGCATCGGGCGATTATACCCGGGGCTGCCGCCGCAGGGCCAGCCCCGCGAGGCGGCGGGGGCGCTGGACGGCGTCGAGCGCGCGGGGGGGCGCCGCGTTGACGAGCGGATCGGCGGTGCCGGCGCGGGTCCGCCAAATCACGGCCAGGGCGGCCAGGCCCAAGCCGGCCACGAAGGCCCCGCCCAGGGCACCTTGGGCGCCCTCGGCCAGCTCGAGGGCCGGGAAGAGGTGGATTGCCGCCATATAGCCCACCACGCCGAAGGAAAGTCCCACGGTGGCCCAGCCCACGCCCCGGCGGTAGCGCTCCGCATCTGCCCGCCCACCTGTCGCGAGCAAGAGCCGGGTCATGGCCTGGCCATAGGCGGTGGCCGCGATCGTCATGCCCACGGAGAAGACGAGGCCGCCCACCAGCGCGGCCGGCACGCCCCCATGAGCGGCGGCGGTATACCCCCAGGCAGCAGCGGTGGCCGCGCTATCGAGCATGAAGGCGAACGCCACCCCGGTCAGCAGGATCATCAGCGGATGCCCGCTGTCGCGCAGGCTGCGTGGCAAGAAGGAGCCCTTCCAGCTGACCGGCCGGTAGGCGTGGTCGTGCGCGAGCAGGGCGCGAAGGTTCAGGCCGCCGACCAGCAACAGAAGCGCCACAGGCATCCATTCCACCAGCTTGGGCGGGGCGGCGAGCCAGCCACCCGCGTGGCCCAAGTAAGCCACCATGCAGCCGATCGCCGTGACCACGGCCCCATGGCCGAGCGCGAAGAGCGTGCCCACCCAGGGGGCCAGCGTGGGGGCCCGATCCAGCAAGCCGAACGCGATGCCGTCCACGGTCGCCACGTGGTCGGGATCCAGGGCATGGCGCAGCCCCAAGCCCAGCATCGCAAGGCTTCCGGATACCGTTAGCAAATCTTGCGTATGCACGACCCAACCCCCAACTATTTGAAACGATGTTTCAATAGTGCCAGCTGCCTTACCTTTTGTCAACCTGTTCTTAACGAGGATTAAATCCCCCGATCCGGCAGCCGGATCGGCGTCCCGGAGTGCAACAAACGGTGATAAGCGGCATGGCTTGGTGGACCGTCCGACCAGGCCTTGACGCTCCCCCTTGTAAGCGAGCTTACATGAGGGACGGGGGGGCCTGGAGCATGTTCGATCCCGATCTCGCGTTGCGGGGCTTCGCCGCCTTCTTGGAGCGCGAGCACCTGGACGAGTTGGCGGCCAAGAACGTGGCGCTGGTGCGCCAATTCGACATCCCGCTGATGCGGCTCTTCGCCGACCTCCCGCCCGAGACGCTCCTCCAGATGACCCGCGAGGGCCTGGCGCGCCTGCTGCAAGCCTTCCAGGCCGGCACCGCGGAGGCGCTGGGGCTGGAAAGCTTACGCAAGTGGGAGGCCGACGAGCTGCCCGGCATCCCCAAGGACGCGATCGAGCCCAGCGACCTGGTGCTGGCCAACGGCGCCCAGAAGCAGGCCATGTTGGCCTTCCTGGCGCGCTACGACGTGGACCGCGAAACCCTGACCGCCGTGGTGCTGGGCCTGGAGCGGCACTACCAGCAGGCGCAGGACGCCTCCTTCCAGCTCTTCACGCGCCTGCGCCGCGAGGACGCGGAGCGCCATGCGGAGGCGCAGCAGACCGCCAACGAAGAGCTGACGGCCCAGACGGAGGAGCTGACCGCCCAGACCGAGGAGCTGGCGAGCCAGCAAGAGGAGCTGCAGGCGCTTACGGACCGCCTGGCGGCCGACAAGGCCTTCATCGAGACGATCGTGGCGAACGCGCCGGCGGCGATCGCCTATCTGGAGAAGGACCTCACCTTCCGCTGGGTCAACCCGGCCTTCGCCCAGCTGGTGGGCTTGCCGCGCGAGGGCCTCGCGGGTCGGCCCCTGGCGGAGGCCTTCCCGGCCATGCCGCTGCCCAACCCGCGCATCGAGCAGGCCCTGCGCAGCGCCCAGCCGGCCGGCGCGGAGGGCTTCAAGGTGGAGGTGGGCGCGCGCACCTACTTCACCGACCACACGTACGTGCCCATGCTGGACCGCCACGGCGCCGTCGAGGGCCTGCTGCTGCTGGCGCTGGACGTGACGGCGCGGGTGGAGAGCGACCGCATGAAGGACCAGTTCCTCAGCATCCTCTCGCACGAGCTGCGCACGCCCATCAACGCGATCATGGGCTTCGGCAGCATCCTGGAAGACGAGCTGGGCGGCCCGCTGACGGACACCCAGCATGGCTACCTCAAGAAGATCATGGGCGGCGCACAGACCCTGATGGCGCTGGTCAGCGACCTGCTCGACATGAGCCGGATCCAGGCCGGCAAGTTCACGCTGGACCCGCGCCCGATCCGGCTGCCGGAGGTGCTGGACGACGTGGTGGCCTACCTGGAGCCCCTGGCGGCGCAGAAGCACCTCCACCTGGAGGCGCCGGTGGACCCGGAGCTGCCCGTGATGGTGGCGGACGAGCAGCGGGTGGCGCAGATCCTCACGAACTTGCTGTCGAACGCGATCAAGTTCACGCCGGAAGACGGCACGATCACCGTCAACGCCTGGGCCACCGACCACAAGATCCGCTGCGAGGTGCAAGACACCGGCATCGGCATCGCGCCGAACGACATCCCGCGCCTGTTCCAGCGCTTCACCCAGCTGGACAGCAGCTACACGCGCAAGGCGGGGGGCACCGGGCTGGGGCTGAGCATCTCCAAGGCGCTGGTCGAGGCTCACGGGGGCAAGATCGGGGTGAAGAGCGAGCCCGGCAAGGGCTCGATGTTCTGGTTCGAGCTGCCGACCACCGTGAGCAACAGCTAAGGCTTCCGGGCGCCGGTGTAAGGGAAACGTAAGGGTCACGTGGCAAACCCCGGTCCCGGCGGCATAATGGGGCCGGAGCCCCATGAAAGACCTGTCCCAACCACGCGCCGTCCTGCTGATCCCCGACGCCAAGCGCCTTGCCGCCGCCCGGGACGCCCTAAAGCTCGTGGGCATCGAAGGCTACGCGGCCGACAGCGTGGATGCGCTGGTGCAACGCGCGTTCCGCCTGGATACGCTCATGGTGATCGTGGAGGGTGGCGCGGAAGCCCTGGCGGCGATCGCCCCCCTGCGCCAGGAGGCCAAGAGCCGCGACGTGCTGGTGGCCATCTTCACGTCGGACGAGCTGGCTCCGCGTTTCCTGGAGGCCGGGGCCCATGTGGTCCAGAGCGCCCCCGTGACGCCCGCGGGCCTGTTGACGGTGCTCTTGCGCCTGGCCAGGCGCTTGCAGCCCGGCCAATCCGAAACGCCCACCCTGGAAGCCCGCCACGTGCCGCTGGAGGTGCTCAAGCAGCTCGTGCAGCGGCACATGGCCCGGCTTAAGATCTTCCTGGGGGCGGCGCCCGGCGTGGGCAAGACCTACGCCATGCTCACGGAGGCGCGCGACCACATGCGCCGGGGCGAAGAGGTCGTGATCGGCTTGGTGGAGAGCCACGGCCGCCGCGAGACGCTGGAGATGGTGGACGGGCTGGAGCTGGTGCCCCGTCGGCTGGTGGCCTACAAGGGCGCCCAACTGGAAGAGATGGACCTGGACGCCATCCTGGCGCGCCGCCCGGCCATGGTGCTGGTGGACGAGCTGGCCCACACCAACGTGCCGGGCTCCCTCAACAAGAAGCGTTACGAGGACATCAACGTGCTGCGGCTGGCAGGCATCCCGGTGGTCTCCACGCTCAACGTCCAACACCTGGAAAGCCTCAACAACGTGGTGGAGCGCATCACGGGCGTGAAGGTGCGCGAGACCGTGCCGGACGCGATCCTGGAGGAGGCCGCCGAGGTGGTGCTGGTGGACCTGCCGCCCGAGGCCCTCCAGAAGCGCCTGCAAGCGGGCAAGATCTACGCGCCGGAGAAGATCACCCAGAGCCTCGCCAACTTCTTCACCACCCACAACCTGACGGCCCTGCGCGAGCTGGCGGACAGCGTGGACGAGCACCTGGAAGCCGTGCGTGCCAGCATCGGCAAGGGCCACGAGGCTTCGGGCATCCAGGACCGCGTGCTGGTCTGCGTCACCCCTACGGCCTCCGCGGAGCGGGTGTTGCGCCGGGGCGCGCGGCTGGCGGACCGCCTGAACGCCGAGCTGTTTGTGGTGCACGTGGAACATCACCCGCTGGATGCCGAGGAGGACAAGGCGCTCGCGCGGATCCTCGAGCTGGCCGAGACGTTCGACGCCCAGGTCACGCGCAGGCGCCACCCGGAAACCGGTGCCGCGCTGGCGCGCTTCGCCGTGGAATGCAAGGCCACGATCGTGGTGATGGGCGAGAGCCGCCAGCCGCGCTGGAAGCTGATCTTCACGCCGGGCCTCGCGGAGGCGATCCTCGACAAGACCTCCAACATCGACATTGTGACCGTGGCCACCCACGCTTGACGGGGTGATCGTGGCTGTCTAACCTGAGGGCATGCTTGCCGCCACGCCCGACCCCACCCTGGAAGCCCGGATCCTGGAGGCCAGGGAGCTGCCCGGCGTGCGGGCCGGCTCCGGGCTGGCCTGGCACGGCACCCGCCTGGTGGTGGTGCAAGACGACGCCTTCGCCGTGGCCATCGTGGACCCCGCGTCCCGGGCGGTCACGCACCTCCCGCTGGTGGGCGCCGGCGCGGCGCTGCCGAAGGCCGAGAAGCCGGATTTCGAAGCGGTCTTCGCCGATGGCGGCGGCTGCCTGGTGCTGGTCGGGTCGGGTTCGAAGCCAAACCGCTGTTGCTGGGCGACGCTAGACCTGGCGGCCGGCGCGGTGAAGCTGACGGAGCACCCCGCGCTTTATGCCGCCATCGCCGAGGCGCTCGGCGGCCCGCCCAACCTCGAAGGCGCCGTCGTGGCGGGCAACCGCCTGCGCCTGTTCCACCGGGGCGACGGCGCCGGCAACGGCACGAACGTGGTCCTGGACCTGCCCTGGGACCCCGAGACGGGCGCGGCCCCGCGCGTGGTCGAGCGCCGGGCCTTTGACCTGGGCGCCGTCGCCGGCGTGGCCCTGACCTTCACCGACGCCACTTGCCTGCCCGACGGCCGGATCCTCTACCTGGCCGCCGCGGAGGACACGCCCAACGCCGTCGATGACGGCCGCGTGGTGGGCGCGGCGATCGGAATCCTGGCGGGCGACGCCGTGCGCTGGGCGCCGCTGCTCGAAGCCGACGGGAGCCCGAGCGTGCGCAAGATCGAAGGCGTGGCGTTGGCCGCCGACGGCCTGGGCGGGTACCTGGTCACGGACGCGGACGATCCGGCGCTGCCGGCCGAGCTGTTGCGCTTCGCCCTGCGGGGGCCCTGGTAGACCGGCTACTTCAGCCGTTCGTAGCGGCGGCTCGCCAGCTTGCCGTCGTCGAAGATGGCCGTCACGAGCGAGCCATCCGGGTTGGTCCAGGTGTAGACCTGGTGGTAGGCCTTGCCGTCGTCCTCCGCAGAACTCTCGTGGCCGGGCACGCCGATCGCCGTGGCCACCTGGTCATAGCTCATGCCCGCCTTGAGGCGCTGGAACTTCGCCTTGTCCACGATCGCCGGGGCCTCGCGGATCAAGATGAAGGGCGCGAAGACGGTTGGCACGCCCACCAGGCCGAGGACCAGCAGCGTGCCCAGGTTGGAGAGCCGGCCCGGCGGCTTGAGCTTGGTGAACAGCTGCGAGAGGTCGTGGGGATCCACCGGGCGCGTGGGGTCGTAGCCGATGTACTGCTTCCAGTAGAAGATCGCGACCAGCAAGGTGGACGAGCTGCCCATCATATACAGCGCGCCGTAGTAGCCGTAGGGCCAGGCCAATTCCGGCATCAGGGCGAAGTTCATGCCGTAGATGCCCGCGATCAGCGCGCTGGTCATCAGCACGGTGGAGAGCACCGTGAGCTTCTTCATGGTGTCGTTGGTGCGGTTGGAGACCGCGGTCTGGTAGGCGTCCAGCGCGGCGCTGACGAGATCGCGCTGGATGTCGATGGCGTCCGACACGCGTAACAAGTGATCCAGCACGTCCTGGAAGTAGACGTAGGTGCGCTCGCCGAAGCCCGAGCCCGGACCGCGCAGCAACACCAGGAACACGTCGCGCAGCGGCGTGATCAGCCGGCGCAGCGCCAAGGTCTCCTTCTTGAGGTCGAAGATGGCCGAGACGATGCGCTCGTCGAAGCGGTCGAAGATGCGGCTCTCCACGGCCTCCAGGTGGTCGCTGAAGACGTCCACGGCCGGGAAGTAGCCGTCCACGGCGGAGTCGACCAGCAAGTACGCCAGGTAGCTCGCGGCCTCGCCTTGCAGGCCGTCGCCCGTTTGCCAGCGCGCGGCCACGTCGGCGATGGCGCTGGAGGGCCCGCTGTGGATGGTCACGACGTAGTTGGGGCCCAAGAAGAGGTTCAACTCTTGGGTCTTCAGGCGCCGCGTCAGCGGATCCACGCCCACCTCGTAGAGCACCAGGAAGCTGTAATCGTCGTAGGCATCCAGCTTGGGGCGTTGGTGCGCGTTGCGGCAATCTTCGATGGCCAGCGGATGGAAGGCGAACTGCGCGCGCAACAGGTCGAAGTCCTGGTCCGTGGGGTCTTGCAGGGCCAGCCAGATGACGGCGCCCTCCGCTTGCAGCGCCCGTGCGATGGTCGACGGATCCAGCTCCGCGATCCCGGCGGACCCCAACGACTTGCAGAACTCGATCAAGGCCCCAACCCGCTCTGGAACACGGCAACGGCGACCAGCATACCATGGGCGCAAACGAAGGCCGGTCGGTGGCTTGGACCCGCCGAGCGCGCGTTCAATGCAAGGCCAGGTTCAGCTCCAGCACGTTGACGCGGGGCTCGCCGAACAGGCCCAGGTCGCGGCCCTCGGTGTGGGCCTGGATCAGCTTCGTGACCTCCATTACGCTCAGCCCTCGCGCCTTGGCGACACGCGGCGCCTGGGCCAAGGCGGCGGCGGGGGTGATGTGGGGATCCAGGCCGGAGCCAGACTGGGTCAGGAGGTCGGCGGGGATCTCCCTGGCCTCCGGGTTGGCGGCCTTGAAGGCAGCCACGTCGGTGGCCACGCGGTCGAGCAGGGCCTGGCTGGTGGGGCCGTAGTTGCTGGAGCCGGAGCTCTCGGCCTTGTAATCGATGCTGGAGACGCGGCCGTGGAACCAGCGCGGCCCCTCGAACTTCTGCCCCACCAGGCGCGAGCCAACGGGGTGGCCCCCCCGCAGGATCAAGCTGCCGTTGGCCTGGGCCGGGAAGAGACCCTGGGCCAGGGCGGTCACGCCCAGGGGGTAGGCCAGGCCACAGACCACGAAGGTCACGAGCGTCAGGCGCAGGGAAGGCAGGAACTCGGAGAACATCGACCCCTCCTATACGAACAGCGCGACCACGAGGTCGATCGCCTTGATGCCGACGAACGGCACGACGAGCCCGCCAAGGCCATAGATCAGCACGTTGCGCGCCAGCATCTGGTCGGCCGTCATCGGCCGGAAGCGCACGCCCCGCAGCGCGAGCGGGATCAGGGCCGGGATGATCACGGCATTGAAGATCAGCGCGGAAATGATCGCGCTCTGCGAGCTGTGCAGCCGCATGACGTCGAGCGCGGCCAGTTCCGGCACGCCTACCGCGAAGATGGCCGGGATGATCGCGAAGTACTTCGCCACGTCGTTGGCGATCGAGAAGGTGGTGAGGGCGCCACGGGTGATCAGCAGCTGCTTGCCGATGGCCACCACGTCGATCAGCTTGGTGGGATCGGAGTCCAGATCCACCATGTTGGCTGCCTCTTTGGCCGCCGGCGTGCCGGAGTTCATGGCGACGCCCACGTCGGCCTGGGCCAAGGCCGGCGCGTCGTTGGTGCCGTCGCCGGTCATGGCCACCAATTTGCCCAGGGCTTGCTCGCGCCGGATCAAGGCGATCTTGTCTTCCGGCTTGGCCTCCGCCACGAAGTCGTCCACGCCGGCTTCCTGGGCGATCACGCGCGCGGTGATGGGGTTGTCGCCCGTGCACATGATGGTCTTGATGCCCATCTGGCGCATCTGCCCGAACCGCTCGCGCATGCCCGGCTTGATCGTGTCCTTGAGGTAGATCACGCCGTAGAGCTCGGCGCCGTTGGCGACCACCAGCGGCGTGCCCCCCTGCTCGGCCACGTGGCGCACGGCGGCGTCCAGATCCGCGGGCAGGCTACCGCCCAGGTCGCGCACGTGGCGCTTCATCGCATCGCCGGCGCCCTTGCGCAGGGTGGCGTCGGGCAGGTCGGTGCCGCTCATGCGCGTCTCCGCGGAGAAGTCCACGCCCACGCCCTCGTTCCAGTAGGCGGCCTCCTTGACCCCCAGCCGGGAGGACAGGGCCACCACGGAGCGGCCTTCCGGCGTGGTGTCGTGCCAGGACGCGGCCATGGCTTGTTCCGCCAGCTCCTGCTCCGTGTGGCCGCCCACCGGGAAGTAGGCCGCGGCCAGGCGGTTGCCGAACGTGATGGTGCCGGTCTTGTCCAGGATCAGGGTGTCCACGTCGCCCGCGGCCTCCACGGCCTTGCCGCTCATGGCGATCACGTTGAACTGCGCCACGCGGTCCATGCCGGCGATGCCGATGGCGGACAGCAAGCCGCCGATGGTGGTGGGGATCAGGCAGACCAACAGCGCGATCAAGGTCGTCGTGTCCGTGGGGCTGTGCATGTAGCTGGCGAAGAACGGCAGGGTGGCCGTCACCATCAGGAACACCAGCGTGAGCACGGCCAACAGCACGGTCAGCGCGATCTCGTTGGGGGTCTTCTGGCGCGCCGCGCCTTCCACCAGCGCGATCATCTTGTCCAGGAAGCTCTCGCCGGGGTTGGCGCTCACGCGGATGACCAGGTGGTCGCTCACCACCTTGGTGCCGGCGATGACGGAGCTGGCCATGTCCGTGCCGGGCTCCTTGAGCACCGGGGCGGACTCGCCCGTGATGGCGGACTCGTCCACCGTGGCCACGCCCTCGATCACCTCGCCGTCGCCTGGGATCATCTCGCCGCTCACGACGCGCACCACGTCGCCCTTCCGGAGGGTCGTGGACGCGACGTCGGCGTAGCTGCCGTCGGCCTGGCGCTGGTGGGCCGTGGTGTCGCCCTTGGTCTTCTTGAGCGAGTCCGCCTGGGCCTTGCCGCGGCCCTCGGCCACCGCCTCCGCGAAGTTGGCGAAGAGCAAGGTGACGAGCAAGATCCCCGTGATCGTGCCGTTGTAGATCACGCCCACGTGGGACGGCCCGAAGGCGGTGGGCACGACCGTCAGGACGGCCGCCAGCAGCGTCCCGATCTCGACGACGAACATGACCGG
>JAQBPE010000302.1 GCA_028287685.1 Cyanobacteria bacterium RYN_339
TATTACCTGGAACGCGTCCGGAAGAACACGCCGCACACGCTCTCCGAGGGCGAAGAGCGCCTGGCCGCGGTCAAGGACATCACAGGCGTCCAGGCCTGGACCCAGCTCTATATGGAAATCACCTCCGCGCTCAAAGTCACGCTGGACCTGCCGGACGGCCCGCGCGAGGTCACGGTGTCGGAGGCGCGCGCGCTGCGGGCCGACGGGAACCGGGCCGTGCGCGAGGCCGCGACCACGGGCGTGCTCAAGACCCATGCGGACCGCGCTCACGTGCTGAACTACATCTTCAACACGGTCTACGAGGACCACCGCCAGCAGCTGGAATACCGCAAGTACCAGGACCCGATGGAGCCCACCCTGCTCGACGAGGACCTGCCGCCCGCCGTGGTGGAGGCGCTGATGGCCGCCGTGGAATCGCGTTACGGGCTGGTGCACCGCTACTACCGCACCAAGGCCCGCGTCCTGGGCATCGAGGGGTTCGCCACGCATGACCTGCTGGCGCCTTACGCCGAGGCCACGCGGGAAATCGATTTCGCCGACGGCAAGAACATCGTGCTGGACTGCTTCGCGAGCTTCTCCGACGGCTTCGCCGATCGCGCGCGCGGCTTCTTCGACGAGCGCTACATCGACGTGCCCCCGGCGCCCGGCAAGCAAGGCGGCGCCTTCTGCTCGGGCATGCGTCCCGGCCTGCACCCCTACGTGCTGCTGAACTACACCAACAAGATGAACGACGTCATGACCCTGGCGCACGAGCTTGGCCACGGCGTGCACTTCCTGCTGGCCGGCGAGCGCCAGAGCCTCTACAACTACTACCCCATCACGCCGCTGGCGGAGACGGCCAGCACCTTCGCCGAGATGATCACGGTTAACCGCCTGCTGGCGCTGGAGACCGACCCCGCCGTGCGGCGCCAGCTGATGGCCACCCGCATCGAGGACGCCGTCGCGACGATCATGAGGCAGGTGATGTACACCCGCTGGGAGCAGCAGGCCCACGCCCGCCGCAAGGAAGGCACCGTCGCCCCGGAGGAGTTCTGCAAGCTCTGGGCCGACCTCAACACCCAGGTCTACGGCGACGCCGTGAAGGTCTCGGAGTGGGACAGCTGGGGCTGGATCTCGATCCCGCACTTCGTGAAGTACCGCTTCTACTGCTACAGCTACGCCTTCGGCCAATTGCTGGTGTACGCCCTCTATCAACAATTCCGCGAGGAAGGCGAGGCCTTCGTGCCCAAGTTCATGGACGTGTTGGCAGCCGGCGGCTCGGCCCCCGCAACGGAGATCCTGAGCAAGATCGGCGTGGACATCACGGACCCCAAGTTCTGGCTCAAGGGCCTGGACCTGCTCGAGGGCATGCTGGCCGAGTTCGAGGAAACCGTGGCGTGAGGGCCGACCTCGATGGCAGCGGCAGCGTCGACGCGGACGACCTGAGGGCCTTCCAGCAGTTCTTCGGCAAGGTCGTGGCGACCTGCCCGGAGGCCGCCGTGGCGGACCTCAACGGCGACGGCGTGGTCGACCTCAAGGACTTCGCGCTGCTGCGCCTGGCGCTGAAGCTGCCCAAGCGCATCCAGGGCGACCTCAACCACGACGGCAAGGTGAACGAGCACGACCTGCGTATCTTCCAGCAGTTCTACGGCCAGCTGGTGGCGCACTGCCCGGAGGCCAAGATCGCGGACCTGAACCACGACGGCATCGTCAACCACCTGGACCTCGGCATCCTGCGCAAGGCCATCACCCCTTGACACCCCCGCGGGGATTTTAGTACACTCGTCCTATGATGACGGTGGTGCGGGATACCCGCCAGACGATCTTGGGCGAAGCCTTCGACCTGTTCCGGAAGCAGGGCTATGCGGCCACGACCATGGGCCAGGTGGCCGAGGCCGTGGGCATCTCGAAGGGCAACCTGACTTACCACTTCCCCAGCAAGCAGGCCCTGTTCGAGGCGGTCAACGCCTTCTCCGCGACCTTCGTCCGGGAGCGCCTGATCGCGCGCTCGTTCGACGAGGCGCCCGAGGCGATCGCCGGGCTCGAAGACTTCTGCCGGCGCATCCGGCGCTGGGCGGTCGACCCGGACGGGCACTTCGTGGGGTGCATCTTCACGAACGTGGCCGTGGAAACCCAGCACAGCGACGTGGCCGTGGGGCAGATGGCCCGCAACACGCTAAGCGGTTTTAGCCAGGCCCTGGGCGAGCGCTTCGCCGCCGCCCAGGCCGCGGGCGAGATCCGCGGCGACCAGGATGCGGCCACCCTGTCGCGCATGTTCTTCTGGATGTACGAAGGCGCGTTGACCATCTCGCGCGCCATGGACAGCCCGATCGAGTACGACGCCTTCCGGTTCACGTTGCGCGCCTGGCTCACGCCCGCCTAAATTTTTTGCCCCAATTAGTACATTCGTACTATAAAGGAGAGAACCCCATGACCCTGACCGAAGCCGAAATCCTGGAGCAACTGCCCGCCGTGCCGCGCCTCGAGGTGCGCGTGGAGAGCTGGCTGACCGCGGACGAGCTGCTGGCGCAGCTGCCGGCGATCGCCCGGTTGGAGCGCGCCCGCGCATGATGACCGTCCGCACGCGCATCGCCACCACGGTGCTGCGCTGGCTGATTATCGAGCGCAAGCGACCGCTGGTCGACGTAGGACGGATGTCCTTGCGCTGCTGGCCGTTCGACTGCGACCTCAACATGCACATGAACAACAGCCGCTACCTGGGCCTGATGGACCTCGGGCGCTGGCACTTCGTGCTGGTGGCGGGCATCGCCGGGGAGATGCGCGCGCGCGGCCTCATGCCGGTGGCCGTCCATGTCGACATCGACTTCAAGAAGTCGATCGGACCATTCCAGCGCTTCACGCTGGAGACGAAGCTCGAAGCCGTGGGCACGAAAAGCTTCACGGTCTCGCAGCAGTTCTGGCTGGGCGACGAACTGGCCGCCAGCGCCAACGTGGTCTGCCTGCTACGCAACAAGCAAGGGACGCAACTGGTTGCGCCCCTCTTCGACGTGTTGCCCCACCTGAGGCTGCCGGAGCTCTCTACGACGTGACTTCGAGGTCGTCCAGGGCGTAACGCTCGCCCTGGGCCAGCACCGCCTCGCCCAGGAAGGCCTGGAGGTCGGGCGCGGAGCGAACGGGCGTCTTGATCTCCGCCACGGCGTCCTTGTTCAGGGCGAACGTGACGATCGGCTGGCCGCTCAAGCCCCGCAGCTCGCGCTCCGGCAGGTCGAAGGTGGCTAGCTTGGAGAGCACGTCCGCGATGGTGGCGACATCGGAGGCGCGGGGCCGCAGGACGGCCCGCACGGCCGTGACGCGCCCGCCGGCGTCCGCGCTGACGCGCAGCTCGCCGGGCGCCGGGCCCATCGGGGTGATCACGGGGACCGGGTTGGCGGGCAGGACGAAGGTCTTGCTGCCGGTGGCCAGGTCGGTTTCGGTGGTGACAGTTGCTTGGGTCATGCTGCTACTCTACCCAACCGTGCGTTCTTGGTTGTGGCCCAGCACCACGCCGCCACGGATATCGATCTCCGCGCCCAGCGCCGCGCCCACGTCGAAGCGGAAGTCCAGCTCGTCGCGGTGGGTCGCCACGATGTCGCCCGGATCCAGTTGGAAGCGGTCCTTGGTGATGGCGGCGCCGGAGACGGCGATGGCCGCCTGGCCCAGCGCGCCGAGGTCCTTGGCGTCCCGCATCTGCGCGACCAGCGCCGGCTTGATGTGGTAGTTGAGCTGGATCGTATCGGAGCTCTTGAGGCCCGCGATCATGCCCTCGTCGATCGGGCGGCCGTAGACGTCGGCCACGGTGGTCATGACGCCCTGGAACTTCTCCTTGGTCATGCTCTGCTGCACGGTGATGTCCTTGAGCTGGCCGTCCTTGCCCATGACCAGGTTGATGGTGCGGTTGCCGGCGGCGCCGGCCTCCGCGCCCGCGCCCAGCACGTTGCCCTGGATGTTGGCCTGGCCGTTCACCTGCAAGGTGTAGGTGGTCTCGCCGGTGCGGAAGTTCTTCTTCATGCCAACCTTGACGTCGCCACCGACGCCCACGCCGGCCTGGCCGAGCTGGAGCTTCAGCTTGTCGAGGACGGCGTCGTGGCCCGCGTCCAGGCCCTTCGCGAGCAGACCGGTCTTCGGGTCGGTGGTTTCGCCCTTGGCCTCGTGCTCGGCCTTCTCCTCCGGGGTCCAGTTGAACTCCGGCTTCTCCGTCTTGCCCGTCAGGCCGTTGGCGGCGCCGGGCTTGGACTTGAAGATGCCCACGCCCACGCTGGCGCTGGCATTGGCCTGGGCGTAGAGCCCGCCCTCGCCGCTCATCTCCTCGAGGTGGCTGCCCAGGGTGTTCATCGACCGCTCGTAGTCCTTGTGGTCCATGCCGGCGATCAGCAGGCCCAGGCCGGGGATGGTGGCGGCGGCGCCCGTGGAGGCGGTGGCCTTGGTCATGGCCAGCAGGTCGCCCATCTCCTTCGGGTCGTCCGGGTTGAAGCGCAGCTTCAGCGACAGGCTGCCCGTCAGGCCGGCTTCCGCCTTGGCCTCGGCTTCCGCCTTGGCGGAGAGCTCGTGGCCGGCGGCCGTGACCTTGGCGCCCGCGCCAATCTTGGCGGAGTACGCGCCGCCCACGCGGCCCTCGGCCTTCAGCTCCACCTCCAGGCGGGTCTGCTGGGTGCCGTCGGGGTTCATGATCGGCTTGTTGTTCTCGTCGACCGCGGCCACGCGCTTGATCTTCAGCGTGCCACCGCCGTCGAGCTTCACGTTCGGCGCGCCCACGATTTCGGTGGGCAAGGTGGCGCCGGCCTCGATCTTGATGTCGACGGAGTCGCCCACGGCCAGGCGGTTGGTCAGCAGCGGGCCCAGGGCCCCGGCGGCCTTATCGTCGGCCTTGTCGGCGGCGCCGATGGCGTGCGTCAGGAGTGGATCTGCAGCCTCCTTGTAGGCCGTGTCGCCAGCGGCATGCAGGCCGTCGCCCAGCGCTTGCAGGACGCCTTCGCCGTGGTGGCGGCCGTCCGCGAAGCCATGCACGCCGGCGGCCACGATGTGCTCGCCGACTTCCACCACGTGCTCCGCGGTGTGGAGTACGTCCACGGCCGCGTGCTCCACGGTGTGGGCCACGTCCTCGACCTTGTGGACCACGGCGCTGGCCGCGCCCTTGATCGAATCCCACAGGCCGTGGTGCTCCGGCGGCTTGGGCACGTCGATGTGGTCGATGTTGACGTCTTGCGGCACCAAGCTGGGATCCAGCGGGCCGGTCTTCGACGTGTCGCGCGCGGCCGGGGTAGCGGGCGTGGCTGCCGGGACGGGCGTCGGCTGCGGCGCGAGGCTGTCCGTGCGCCGCGGGGGCAGCGGCGTCGGCGCGGGGGTAGTGTTGATGCGATTGTCGCCCATCGACGGAGCCTCCTATGAACTTGCGGACCGTCGATGTCATCGCTCGTGCCGCGCCATCCGGTGCGCGATTTAACGAGGATTTGACGAAGACGAGACGAACCGGGCCTGGCTCTTAATATTCCCTAACTAGAGGGTGTTGCGTCGGGCTTGCTCGGCTTCGATCGCTTCGAACAGGGCCTTGAAGTTGCCCTTGCCGAAGCTGTCCGAACCGCGCCGTTGGATCACCTCGAAGAACAAGGTGGGGCGGTCGGTCACGGGCTTGGTGAAGATCTGGAGCAGGTAGCCCTTCTCGTCATGGTCCACGAGGATGCCCTGTTCCTTCAGGGCCTCCATGCTCTCCAGGAGCTTCATATCGCCCAGGCGCAGCGCCAGTTGCTCGTAGTAGGCGGCCGGAGGGTCGAGGAACAGCACGCCGCGGCCCTTGAGCTCGGCGACGGTCGCCACGATGTCGGCGGTGGTGAGGGCGATGTGCTGCACGCCGGGGCCGCGGTAGTAGTCGATGTACTCCTCGATCTGGGAGCGCTTCTTGCCTTCGGCCGGTTCGTTGATGGGCAGCTTGATCGTCTCCTTGGGGCTCGCCACGACCACGGAGCGCAGCGCCGTGAACTCCGTGGAGATGTCGCTGTCGTCGAAGGAGACGAAGCGGTGGAAGCCGAAGACGTTGGTGTAGTGCTCGACCCACTGGTCCATCTCGTTCCAGCCCACGTTGCCGACCACATGGTCGATGCGGCCCAGGCCGCCAGGGATGGTTTTGGGGACCTCGCGGGCCACGAAGCCGGGCAGGAAGGCGCCGGCGTAGTCGTCGCGCGCAATCAAGGAATGGATCGTGTCACCGTAGATGGCGATCGCCGCGCGCCGGACCTGCCCGTGGGCGTCCTCCTGCGTGGCCGGCTCCGTCACGCCGTTGGCGCCACGCGCCACCAGCGCCGCATAGGCAGCGTCCACGTCGCGCACCCGGAACACCACGTCGCGCACGCCGTCGCCGTGCAGGCGGACGTGGTCGGCGATCGGGCCGTCGGGCAGCAGGGAGGTCGTCAACACCAGCTGGATGTCGTTCTGCCGCATCACGTAGCTGGCGCGATCCTTCAAGCCGGTCTCGGGGCCGGCGTAGGCCACGCACTGGAACCCAAAGGCGTGCTGGTAGTAGAACGCGGCTTGCTTGGCGTTGCCCACCCAGAACTCGACATGGTCGATTCCCAGCAGCTCGGCGGCTTCGTCGATCGGCGCGGCATTGGGCGACTGTTGGATCATCGGTGATTCCTCCAAGTCCCATTGTACCTGATAGACTGGCGGCATGAGCGAAACCTGGATCGATCGCGGCAAGATCACGCCGCCGCGCGCCCCAGACGACTGGCTGCGGCGCACGTGGTCGCCGCGCGCCCAAGCGCTCCTGCTGTCGGCCCCGCCGGGCTATGGCAAGACGTCGGCGCTGCTGGCCCTCGCCGACCAGGCGCGCGAGGCAGGGCACCTGGTGGCGTGGTACACCGCGGACGTGGACGACGTAGACCCCGTCTCGTTCTTCCGCTACCTCGCCACGGCGCTGCAGGCCCAAATCCCCGCCTTCGGCCAGGAGCTGCTCGGCGCCCTCGCGGGCGGCAAGCTGGACGAGCGGGCGCTGTGGGGCCGCTTCTTCGAGGCGGTGCTGGCGTACAACGTCCCGGGCCTGTTCGTGGCGATCGACGACGCGCATTACCTGGCGGCCACGCAATTGCCGGTGCTCAAGGGCCTTCTGGCCCATGCGGGCAAGCTTCCGCCCGGCTTCCGCGTGGCGCTGGGCTTGCGCGGCGAGCTGCCCCTGCCGCTGGGCAAGCTGGTGGCCGGCGGCGCGGCGGAGGTCTGGGGTCCCGCCGCCTTGCGCTTCAGCCCGGCCGAAGAGCAGGCCTTCTTGGCCGCCCGGGCGGGCGGGGTGGTCCCAGCTGGATGGACCCGACGCGCCGCGGACATGGAAGGGTGGCCGCTGGGCCTGGACCTGGCCACCTCCGTGCTGGCGGACGTCGCGCTGGACCCCCTGGGCGGCCCGGTGGACGCGGTGGCTGCGTACCTGGCGGAGGAGGTCTTCGCCAGCTTGCCGGCGGCCGCCCAGGAGACCCTGCTGGGTGCGGCGTTGCTGGAGGCCCCCACCGCGGCGGCCTGCGAGCAGGTCTTCGGCCGCCCGGACGCGGCCGCGCAGCTGGCGGCGCTGGCTCGCGCCCATTTACTACAACCCCTGGCGGATGGCCTACGCTATCGCCTGCCGGCGTACCTGCGCACCTTCCTGGTCGCGGAGCTGGAACGCCGCACCCCGGCCGCCACGCGCCTGACCTGGCACCAGGCCGCCGCTGCGTACCACCGCGGGCGCGGCGAGGCCGAGCTGGCGCTGCCGCACCTGATCCAGGCGGGCGACTTCGCGGCGGCGGCCGGCTACGCCATGCAGGCCTTCCCACCGCTGCTGGCGCGTGGCCGCACGCGCGAGATGGCGCGGTGGCTGGCCACCTTCCCGCCGGCCTTCGCGCAGGCCGACCCCAGCCTGACTTACTGGCGGGCGGAGCTCGCCAACCGCGCGGGCCAGGCCGCGGAGGCCGCCCAGGGCTTCGAGCGGGCCCGCGCGAGCTTCCACGCCGCGGACGATCCGGCCGGCGAGCTGAAGGCGACGGTCCGGCTCGCCACCATCGCGATGTACGCGCGCGACCTCCGGCGCAGCGGGGCCTTGCAGCTCAAGGCGCTCGGGATGCTCGACGGCGCGCGGCCCGAAGACCAGGCGGACCTCCAGCTGACGCGCGCCGTGGCAGCGGAACAGCGCGGCGACATCCCGCTCACGCGCGAGTGCAACGAGGCCGTGCTGACCATCCCGATCGGGGACAACATCGAGGTGGCGGTCTGCCACACCTTCGCCCACGCCAACCTGTACACGCTGGCGCTCCAGCGCGGCGAGCTGGCCGCCGCCGAGGAGCACGTCCGCCGGGGCGCCGAGCTGGCTCGGGCCTGGGGCTTCCAGCCCACCCACTTGTTGATGGGCTTCCTGCACGCACATTTGGAATTGATCGAGGGCGCGGTAGAGGCCGCGGGGGCCTTCCTGCGCGCGCTGCCGGCCCACTGGGAGGACCAGCTGGACTGGCATGACCTGGGCGTGGCCTGGACCGTGGCCGGCCGCTACCACCAGGTGAAGGGCGAAGCGCGCGAGGCGGAGCGGGCCCTGGAACGTGCCCGCGCGGTCTTCCGCGCCGCGGACTTCCCGGAGGGCGAGAAGCTGCCGCTCGAGCGAATGCTCTGGCTGGCCGTCCAACGCTCGCAGGCCCGGCGCCTGGAGGAGCTGGCAACCGCGATCCCGGCGGAGCCCACCAGCGTCTACGACCTGGCGCTGGTGCTGCCGCTGGCCCGTGGCCGCCAGTTGGCGGGCGAGCCCGCGCGCGCCGTGGCGCAGTTGATGGACGCGCTGCCGCTCCTGGACGCCCTGGAGGCCTGGCCCTTGCGCGCG
>JAQBPE010000091.1 GCA_028287685.1 Cyanobacteria bacterium RYN_339
TGCGAAGCGAGGCGAGGACACCCGCGAAGCGCGCAACGAAGAGTACCGTGCTCCCCGCGGCGCGGCACCCCACGCCCCCCGCAACCAGGAACCGCGCCCACCGCGTGGCGCCACGCCGCGCGGTGAAGACAACCGGGCCCCGCGTCCAGGCGCTCCCCGGGCCCCGCGCGGCGAGGCGGCCCCTCCCGCAGCCCCCCGCGAGCCCATGCCGGCCCGCGAGCGCTTCGAAGACCTGCCCCGCCGCGCCGACCGTAACGACTTCGAGGAGCGCAACGACATCGTCTTCGGCCGCCATCCGGCGATCGCCGCGCTGGAAGGCCAGGGCGCCGTCAACAAGGTCTGGGTGCTCAACGGCCTGCGCAACCAGGAGTTCGTGACCAAAGTGCGCCAGCTCGCGAAGGAGAAGGGCGCCACCGTCCAGATGGTCGAGCGTCCCAAGCTGGACCAGCTGACCAACGAGGCCAACCACCAGGGCGTCGTGGTCTCGCTGGCGATGGCCGCCTACGTGGAGATCGAGGACGTCATCGCGAAGGCCTTGGCGCAACCGTACCCGGCGCTCTTGCTGCTGGACGGCATCGAGGATCCCCACAACCTGGGCGCGCTGATCCGCAGCGCGGAAGGCGCCTCCTTCGCGGGCGTCGTGATCGCCTCGCGCCGCGCCGTGGGCCTCACGCCGGTGGTCGCCAAGTCTTCGGCCGGCGCCCATGCGCGCGTGCCGGTGGCCCGGGTGGGCAACCTGGCGCAGGCGGCCGCCCAGCTCAAGCAGGCGGGCTTCTGGTTGGTCGGGGCAGACGCCGAGGGCGAGAAGTTGCCCTACGAAGTGGACCTGGCCGTGCCGCTGGTCATCGTGATCGGCGGCGAAGGCAAGGGCCTGGGCCGCTTGCTGGCGGAGAAGTGCGACTTCCTGGTCAAGCTGCCCCTGGGCGGCGAGCTGGAGTCGCTGAACGCCTCCGTGGCCGGCGGCGTGCTCATGTACGAGGCGGTCAGGCAGCGCTGGGTCAAGGACCGCCCGGTCTAACGCCCGTGCGCGGGAAGTGGCTACAGGCAGCGATGGTGGCGGCGGTAGCGCTGCCCATCGTCCTGTGGGGCGGCATCGGCTGGTGGTACGGCACCTGGCACCGGCCGGCCCAGACCCCGCCGGCCAGCGCCAGCCCCGTGGCCACCAGGCCGAAGCTGTATGTCGCCACCGCGTTCGGCGACCAGGTCCAGGTGCTGGACCTGGCTTCCGGCAACATGCTGGCCAAGATCCCCACCGGCCGGCTGCCGCGCGGCCTGACGGTCGACGGCAAGCTGGTCTACGTGGCGGTCTCCGGCGCCCAATCCCTGGCCGTCGTTGACGCGACCACCGACCGCCAGGCAGCGGAGCAGATGGTGGGCGACATCCCCGAGACGCCGTCCCACCAGCGCGTGGGCATGGCCAAGGTGCGGGCGGCGAACAGCTGCGCGGCCTGCCACGCCGGCATG
Organism: Cyanobacteria bacterium RYN_339; assembly: GCA_028287685.1. Lineage (GTDB taxonomy): Bacteria > Cyanobacteriota > Sericytochromatia > S15B-MN24 > JAQBPE01 > JAQBPE01. The sequence continues at coordinate 1,465 of JAQBPE010000091.1, forward strand.
GTCGTGGGCAGCGAGCCCGGCCCCGCCACCCTCGGCCCGGACGGCAAGCTCTACCTCGCGGAAACCGTTGGCGCCCAGCTGAGCCAGCTCGAGCGCCCCGGCCTGGCGACCCGCCGCACGATCGCCATCGCCAAGGGCGCGCCCATGGCCGTGCTGATCCACCCGCAGACGCATGACGGTTACGTGGTCTCGCGCGCGCCGGGCGGCTCGCGCGCCGTGCCCAGCGGCCTGGCCGGCGTGCCCTGGCTGGACGCGCCGGCCGAGGGCCAGAGCTGGCTAACGGTCTACGACCCGGACTTCCAGGTGGTGCGCTGGCGGCTGGAGCTGCCTGGCGCGGGCGCCCACGGCGCCGCCTTCTCGCCCGACGGCAAGGAAGTCTTCGTCTCGCTGCGCGGCGCGGACAAGCTGGCCGTGGTCGACACCGCCCGCCAGACCGTAACCCACACAATGACCACGGCCGCCGGACCGGCCGGCCTGGTGGCGCTGCCCGACGGCGCGGTGGCCGTGGCCTGCTTCAACGCGCACCCGGGCGTCTTGCAGGTGCTGGACGCCAAGACCGGCGCCGCGCGGCGCACCGTGCAAGTGCCCGACAACCCGGTCGAGCTGACGCGCGACGCCGCCACCGGCAAGCTCTACGTCGCGGCGGCGGGTGCGAACGCCGTGGTGGAGGTAGACCCAACGGCCGGCGCCGTGCTGCGCACCTTCAAGACCGGGGCCGCGCCCGTCGCCGTGGCGGTGGTGCCGTAATGGGCATGTCCGACTACATGCGTGCCGTTCGCGCTCGCGCGGGCCATGACTTGCTCCTGCTGCCCGCCGTCTCGGCCGTGGTGGTGGATGTTGCCGGCCGCGTGCTGCTGCACCGCGCGGTGGACACCGGCAACTGGCATACGATCGGCGGCGTGCTGGAGCCGGGCGAGGCGCCGGCCGCCGCGGCCGTCCGCGAGGTCTTCGAAGAGACCGGGGTGACGGCGGTGGTGGAGCGCCTGGTGGGCGTCTATACCACGCCGGAGGTGCGCTATCCCAACGGCGACCTGACCATGTACGTGGTCACCACCTTCCGCTGCCGCCCGGTGGCCGGCGAGCCCATCGTCAACGACGACGAGTCCCTGGAGGTGCGTTACTTCGCCCCGGACGAGCTGCCCACCCTGCGCCCGGACCAGGCGCTGCGCGTGGCGCACGCCCTCGCTGACTGCGAGGCCTACTTCGAGTTGTGACGCGCGTCCCCGATTTCGGCGCGTAAATCGCCTACCGTGGTCCCAGAATTAACCCTAATTCCGGTACTTCAGGAAGGACTACCCGATGTCAGCCATTGCCCCCGTGGCCGTATACCAAGAGCTCCCGTTCAGCCTCACGCCCAACCCCCGTTACCTCCACATCGGGACCCAGCACCGCTCCGCGATCGCCAAGAGCCTGTACCTGGTGGAGCACCGCCAGGGCCTCTCCGTGATCTTCGGCGACGTCGGCATGGGCAAGACCACGGTCAGCCGCCACTTGCTGCACCACTTCCTGGACTACCCGGAGAAGTTCCAGGTAGCCTACTTGCCGAACCCGTCCTACCCGTCCGAGCACCAGTTCCTGGTCGCCATCTGCGCGGAGTTCGGCATCGCGCCCGCACGCAGCAAGCAGGCCACCCTGTCCCGCCTGAACGAGCTCTTCACGGAGGCCTACCAGGCCGGCCGCATCGTCGTCTTGATGATCGACGAGGCCCAGCTGCTGAAGGGCCCGCAGTTCGAGCTGCTGCGCCAGCTGCTCAACTTCGAGACCGACGACCACAAGCTCGTGCAAATCGTGATGTTCGGCCAGAACGAGCTGCGCGCCAAGCTCAAGCCCAAGAAGGCGCTGACCAGCCGCATCGTCACGCGCTCCACCCTTGAACCACTGGACCTCGCCGACACGGAAGGCATGATCCGCTTCCGCCTGCAGGTAGCCGGCTGCCCGGTGGACTACTTCCCGCCGGTCGCGATGCGCCGCATCTACGAGGCCAGCCGCGGCGTCCCGCGCGAAATCAACAAGGTCTGCCTCTCCGCCTTCACGCTGGCAAGCTTCGGCGGCGCCCGCGAAGTCGACCTCGAGATGGTCGAGGTCGCCATCCACGAGGTGGGCGAATGACCGCCCCCACCACCACGCGCGGCTCCTTCGCCGCCATGTACGAGGCCAGCCGCACGGCCAGCCTGGATTCCGCCCCGCGCCAGGTGGCCCTGGACCAGCTAGAGCCCAACCCGGGCCAGCCGCGCACCCAGTTCCACGAAGCGACGCTGGCCGAGCTGGCGGCCAGCATCAAGACCCATGGCATCTTGCAGCCGCTGTTGGTGCGCCCGCACCCGTCGGGCGCCCCCAACCGCTTCCAGATCGTCGCCGGCGAGCGCCGCTGGCAGGCTTGCAAGCGCGCCGGCGTCGGCACCGTGCCCGTCGTCATCAAGAGCCTGGACGATGCGCGCTGCCGCGAGGTGGCGTTGATCGAGAACGTCCAGCGCGAGGACATCTCGCCGCTGGAGGAGGCCCACGCGCTCGAACAAATCCTGCGCGAGAGCGCGATGAGCCACCGCGAGCTGGGCGATCGCATCGGCAAGACCAAGGCCTACGTCGAGCAGCGCGTGCGCATGTTGCGCTACCCGGCCGAGGTCCAGCAGGCGCTGGCCTCCGCTGGCCCGTTCTCGCCTGGCCATGCCAAGGCCGTCGTCCAGGTCGAAGCACGGCGCCAGGAGCTGATCGAGGCGATCGAGGCGCAGAACCTGTCCGTGCGTGAGGCCGAGCGCCGCGCGCACCAGCTGCGCGATCTGGAACAGGCCGCCCTGGCGACCGATCGGGCAGCCAAGCTCGCCGATCAGATCCTGCGCCCGCAGGGCCTGACGGAGGAAGCCTACCGCACGGCGCTGCACCCGGCGCCGCGCGCGAAGAAGGCCCCGCCAGGCCAGGTGGACCTGCGCGAGCTGGCCGTCTACGCGGCCATCGAGCGGGCCCGCACGTCGGGGTCCTGGTCGTTGGACGCCGCGGAGCTGCGGAGCTTGCTGAAGCAGGACCTGGCCCGCTAACCCAACGCAAAAAAGATGACCCCCGACCGGTTGGTCGGGGGTCGTATTTTTTTGGCGCTACATTCCCGACATCAGCAGCTCGGCCTGGAGCAGCGCGTAGGCGGTCTCCAGGGCTTCGAGCATGCCGGCCCGGAAGCCGGCGCCGTATTCGGCGTCCAGGCGGCCCGCCATGCGCTTGGTGGGCGGGGCTTCGGCAGCCAGCTGGGTTTCCGCCAGCTGCTCGGCCATCAGCGCTTCGACTTCGCCGAGGACGCCGCCCAGGCTGTCGCGCAGGCGCTCCAGCTCGTGGGCCACGCGCGGGTCGGATTCGTCCAAGGCCTTGCCGCCACCGGGCAAGACGCGGAAGCGCGCCACCGCGGGCAGGCCGTCTTCTTGCTCGTCACCGGGCGCGGCCAGCACTTCCAGGCGCCGGGGCGCCGGCTCCTCCGTGCGGGTGCGGGCTTCCAACAACAGCTCGTTCAGGACGTCGCTGGTCGATCCGCCACGCTCGCCGGCCAGGCGCTCGAGGCGCTGGATGGCGTCCGGCACCAGGCGAAAGGTCTTAAGTTCACGCCGAGCGCCGCTCTTCGCAGGCCGTCCACCGGCTTGTTTGCTCATCTTAGCTGGTCAATCCTTCCACACAGGCGCGGCCCCTGGCGAGGCCACGAGTAGCATACAACAACGCGACAAGAATTTGCCAAGTCCGTCACAGATATTCCTCCAAGAGGATGATGTCGATTTCGCCTTCGAGGGCGCGGACCCCCGGATCGAGGGTAACGAAGCCGTCCGCTCCGGCCAGAACCGCCGTGGCGAGCTGGATGCAGCGGCCCTGACCCAGGCCATGGCGGGCTTGCCAGGCGGCCGCCTTGTCCGCGATCGCCTGGTCCAGCGGGACCAGCGCCAGGTGCGGGAAGGCGGGCAGCAACACGTTCAGGTCCATCACGGCGGCGTCGTCACCGCGCCGGTAGGGGTCCACCAGCAGCTCCAGCAGCGTGACGACGGAGGTTACGGCCGCCAGCCGGCCCCGCTCTACCGCTTCGAACAACGGCAACATCAAGCCGGCGTGGCGCTCGTCTCCGCGCAGGTAGAGCCGGAACGGCTCCAGATCGATGCCCAGCTTGGTCTTGGCGGCCAGGCGTGCGGCGAACGTCATGGCGCGCCCTCGCGGTGGCGCCCGAACAGGTGGCGGGCGAAGCTGTCCGGCCGGCGCAGCAGCACCAGCGCGCCACCCTCGACGCGGCCCACCAGCTCGTCGCCGGGCTGGAGGTCGAGCTGCTCGCGCAACCCCTTGGGGATCACGACCTGGAACTTCGAAGACACCTTCAAGGGCGTGGACATGGCGGCCATCTTATACCGACGGCTTACGTTTTTCAATTTTGTAAGACGTTTTTCAAAAAAGTAAGAACCGCTACAATGGGTCAGGAGGATCCCGTGGAGCTAGAATTGGTCACCCGCGCCGGCGCGTTCGCCGGCAACGCCCACCGCGGCCAGATGCGCAAGGAGGGCTCCGAGCCCTACATCAACCACCCGTTGCGTGTCGCCCACGCCTGCGTGCTGGCCGGCTTGCCCGCCGAGGCCGTCGCGGCCGCCTTGCTGCACGACGTGGTCGAAGACACGCCCGTAGGCCAGGAGGCCATCGATGCGGCCTTCCCGGCCCGCGTGGCGGAGCTGGTACGGCTCTTGACCAAGTGGTGGCCCGACGACGCGCCGGCGGAGGCCAAGGGCCAGGGCAAGCCGGTGTACTACGGGGCGATCGCCGCGGATCTCGAAGCGCTGGCCGTGAAGCTGCTGGACCGCGCGGACAACCTCATGAGCATGGTCCACATGCTGCCCCGCAGGAGCGACTGGGCCCGGCGTTACTTGAAGAAGACCGCCGCGGAGATCGGCCCCCTTGCCGAGGCCTGCGCCAACGGCTACGCCTGCGAGCGGTTCGCCGACGCGCTGGCCAGGCTGGAGGCGACGCTGGCCGCCCTGGGCTGAAGCACGCGGGCCAGCAGCGCCCACAGCGCCAGCAGCAGCACCAGCGCCGAGACCCCGCCCAGGGGGTAGCCCCCGCCCGTCAGCCAGTTCGTGGGGGGCGGGTAGCCGATCAGGTGGTGCCCATCGGTCAACAAGAACAGGAACACCCAGGCCGCGTGCAGGCCGATGGCCGGCGCCAAGGAGCGCGTGCGCTCCACGGCCCAGGACAGCAGCGCCCCGGCCAGCGTCAAGCCCAGGAAGGGCGTGAAGACTTGCGTCCAGGCCAGGTCGAGCCGCAAGAAGTGCAGCCCGGCATAGAAGGTGGAGGAGGCCAGCACGCTGGCCGGCACGCCCCAGCCGCGACGCAGCGTGCGGTAGATGAAGCCGCGGAACAACAGCTCCTCCGAGGCCCCGAAGAAGAGCGCGGAGGCTGCCGTCGCCAGGACGGCGGCCGGTGGCGTCGCAACGGGGTGCCACTCCACGACGCCGGCCAGGATTTCCAGGGCGAAGAGGCCGCCCAGCGAGCCCAACCCCAGGGCCAACGGGCCCAAGAACGGCCCCCGGATGAGTCCTAGCTCCCGCCCGGTCCCGCCTTGCAGGCGCCGCCAGCAGAACCAGGCGCCCCCCACCAAGACGGCATAGGTGCCCGCCAGGTAAAGGCCGGCGGCCAGGGGGTATCGGTCGGGGCGGATCCAGACGTCGAGGCCGGGGCGGCAGCCTGCCCAGATGAGGGCGCACCAGACAACCGACAGGAGAGCGCAAGCAAGGAGGTAAGCCCCGATGCGGACGGGGGGCGGAGAGCGGCGGTACATGCGAGCGAGCCCTGTGACCATGGCTGCCATCATACATTGTCCAGCTTGCACAACCTGCTTCTCGGATCCGCACGTGGCTTAACTTCCGGCCCCCGGCTACGATCGGTGCGTCGCTGAAGCCGCGAGAGGAGGCCCCCCATGGCCCATTTGCCCATCCGCAAGAAGCCGCAGCCCGCCGATGCGATCCACCTGATGCCCATGGCGCTTGTCCTGGTGGTGGGCGTTGGCGTGACGCTTGCCTTCGAGGGCGGCCGTCGGCCTCCCCAGGAGGTGGCCCATGCCCTCAAGCAGGAGGTGGTCCAGGAGGTGGTACCGCTGGCCCAGCTGCAACTTGATCGGCTGGCCGACGTCGGCACCCAAGCCCGCGAGGCCAAGGCCGCCAAGCTGACCTTCGAGGTCCAGGGCCGCAACTGGGTGGTGGCGCCGCACGCGCCGATCACGGACTTCAAGCCGGAGGAGCTCCAGTTCCGCGAGGAAATCGACGGCTGGACCCTCGTTGCCAACAAGCTGCGCGGGTTAACCGACCTGAACCCGCACGCCCATGCCTACGACCGCCTTTACGTCGATCTCGGCCATGCCCGCTACGCGCCGCTGCGCTGGCGCGACGTCCCCGCGAAGTAGCCAAGGAGGTAGCCATGCCCGCCACCGAACGTTTCCAAGCGCTGGACGAGCTCGAACACTACGAGCTGGTGCCCGGCCTGCCGGACCCGCGCCGCTTCGCCGTCCTCGGCAGCCACGACTTCGTGCTGGGCCGGGTGCGCCGGCTGATCGTGGACCTCGAGAAGCGCGAGGTCGCCTACATGGTGGTGAACACCAGCATGTCGAACTTCCACGACGGCAAGGGCGAAGAGCGCCTGGTCCCCGTGGGCTGGGCGGAACTGCTGCCGGGCCGGCGCCAGGCCAAGTTGCCGCACCTGACCAGCCTGGGCTTCCGGCGCCTGCCGGTCTACCACCCGGGAGGCCCGATCCCGGCAACGGTCGATTTCCCCCTACCGATGCCCGATGAAATCGAGTTTTGGGACATTGCTTGATCTAATCTAGTATGATCGGGCTATGAAGCTACGCGAGCTCCTGGCCCTCATCGACACCGGGCATACGTTCCACTTCGTGGACACGGAGACGTCGGGCAGCAGCCCGGCGTCCAGCCGCGTGATCGAGCTGGCGACGGTGTCGCTGCGCCACGGCCGGGTGGTTGGCCGCTTCGAGACCCTGATCGATCCCGGCGTGCACGTGCCCAGCTGGATCACCCGCCTTACGGGCATCACCGGCCAAATGCTGGTGGGCGCGCCGGCCCCCGCGGAGGCCTACGCGGCCTGGGACGCCTACCTGGCCGACGTCGGCCACGGCGCCTTCGTGGCCCACAACGCGCCCTTCGATTGGGGCTTCCTCAACGCCGAGTACGCTCGTCTGGAGCGGCCCTGGCCCTTCGAGCGGCCGCACTGCACGGTGCGCCTGGCCCGCAAGTGCTTGCCACAGCTGCGCAGCCGGTCGCTGCAGAGCCTGATCGCGTACTACGAGATCGACGTTTCCGCGCGCCACCGGGCGTTGGCGGATGCCGAAGCCACGGCGGAGGTCTTCAACCGCCTGATCGCTGCGATCACGCCAGCGAGCGTGTGATCTCCTCCAGGCGCTGGTTGAGCGTCTGGGCATTGATCGGCTCGTCGGCTGCGAAGCGGGTCAGGGCGGCCGTCAAGCCTCGCAAAGCCAGCAGGCGTTCGATCTGTGCCAGGCGATCGTTCAAGCTGATGGCATTGATGGCCTCACCGGCCTTGAAGGGCTTGATCAGCTCCGCGGCCGCCGGCGGGGCCTTGCCGCTGCACTCCGGGCAAACCAGTTCCTGGCCGGGCATCGCCATGTCGGCCACGCCCGCGTCCGGCGCGATGGGCACGGCGTGGCCGCATTCCAACAGGTAGCGCGTGGGCCACTCGAGGTCGATGATCTTGCGGGAGACGTCGTTGGGCATGGGGCCCCATATTACAACGGGTGGGGTATGGTTGAGCTATGAGCACCCCGGACCACGTCCTAGGCCGCGCGGTCAACGACCCGATCTACCACTTCCCGTGGTCCCAGCTGGACGCGATCATCGCCGGACGGTCCGCCATCGACCTCACGGGCCTCCGCATCGGCACGCGCGAAGCGGCCCGTGGCTTCGAGGCGGCCTACGGCTTCGACCCCGACGACATGATGGACCGCGCCGAGCTGGCCGAGGTGCGCCGCCGGGCGGCGCGCTTCATCGAAGAGGTCCTGTTGCC
>JAQBPE010000373.1 GCA_028287685.1 Cyanobacteria bacterium RYN_339
CCAGGCCCTGGCGGCCTGGCGCGAGGGCCGGCCCTTCGACGTGATCTTGATGGACATGCAGATGCCCGTGCTGGACGGCTACGCGGCCACCATGCACCTCCGCGATCTGGGCTACCGTGGCCCGATCGTGGCGCTGACGGCCCATGCCATGCCCGGGGAGCGCGAGCGTTGCTTCGCCGCGGGCTGCATCGACTACCTGTCCAAGCCGGTCGACCGCAAGGCCTTGTTGACCACCGTCGCCCGGTTCCTCGCACCCGCCAAGGTCGACGCGGCGCCGGCTCCCCTGCTCAGTACCTACGCAGGCGATCCCGAGATGGAGGAACTGGTCCAGCACTTCGTGCGCGGGCTGCCGGGCCGCATCACGGAGCTGCGCACCGCGGCCGGCCGCCCGGAACCGGACGCGTTGATGCATCTGGCCCACCAGCTTAAGGGCGCGGCGGGCGGTTACGGCTTCGCCGCCATCTCCGAGGCCGCGGGGCGGCTGGAGCAGGGCCTGCGCGACGACGATCAGCGGGCCACGGGCTTGGTAGACGAGCTGCTTACGCTCTGCACCCGGGCCTGCTCGGCTTGAGAAACCGGCTTCAGGCTTCCGTCCTGGGCTGAAGCCGCCCCGCCAGCTGGCCGTAGCTCGAGCGGTTGCGGCCGCCCTGCTTGGCCGCATAGAGCCCGGCGTCCGCGTCGGCCAACAGGTCCATGGGCGTGCCGTTGCGCGGGTCGGCCAGGGCATCCACGCAGGAGACGCCCAGGCTGGCGGTGATGCGGACGGGGTTGCCCCCGTGCGAGAGCTCGATGCCCTCGATGGCGACGCGCAGGCGTTCGGCGGTGCGCATGGCGCCCGCCAGGTCCGTCTCGCGCAGCACCACCGCGAACTCCTCGCCGCCATACCGGCACGGCAGCTCCGTCTGGCGGATCGTGGCCATCAAGGTCTTGGCCACGCGCTGGAGCACGGCGTCGCCGAAGGGGTGGCCGTAGGTGTCGTTCAGCTTCTTGAAGTGGTCCACGTCCACCATCACCAGCGAGAGCGGCCGGTCGTGGCGCTGGGCCAGCAGCAGATCCTTGGCCAGGGTATCGTCGAAGAAGGCGCGGTTGAACAAGCCCGTGAGGCCATCCACGCGGGCACGCGTTGCCAGGAGGTCTTGGAAGCGCTTGGCCCGCAACGCGGCGCGCACCCGGGCGCGCAGCTCCACGGCGTCGAAGGGCTTGGTCACGTAGTCCACCGCGCCGGCGTCGAAGGCCTGGACCTTGACCTCCACATCCACGGTGCCGGTGAGGAAGATGATCGGGATGCCTGCCAGGGCCAGGTCGTCCTTGAAGCGGCGGCAGACCTCGATGCCGCTCTGGCCGCCCAGGTCCAGGTCCAGCAGGACCAGGTCCGGCAGGTGCTGTTGGGCCAGGGCGATCGCCGCCTCCGGGTCATGGGCATGCAGCAGCCGCAGGCCTTCCGGCTTCAGGCGCGCCTTGACCAGCAGGTGGATGTCCTCGGAGTCGTCCACCACCAGCACGGTCTGCGGGCCGTCGCCGTCCGCCGGGGTGGCGGCCGCGGGCGGCTCCGGCACGGCGGAGATCGGCGCGACGTAGCGCGAGACCAGCTGCATCAGCACGTTGCGGTCCACGGGCTTGGAGAGGTAGTCGTCGCAGCCGGCCGCCAGGCAGCGCTCGCGCTCGCCCGGCATGGCGTGGGCCGTGAAGGCCACGATGGCGCCGCGGTAGCCGCGCTCGCGCAGCTGCATGGTGGCCGCGTAGCCGTCCAGCACGGGCATCTGCATGTCCATCAAGACCAGGTCGAAGGCCTCGCCGGCTGTCGCGGCCGCCAGGGCGCGCTCCAGGCCCACCTGGCCGTTCTCCGCCACGACGACAACCAGCCCGCGCTTGCGCAGCATGGTCGCCACCAACAGCTGGTTGTCCAGGCCGTCTTCGACCAGCAGCACGCGGCCCGCGAGGTCGCGGCTGGGGGCGGGGACGTCGCCGGCCGCGCTCGCCACCGCGAGGTCCACCACCTGGCCCTCGGCATCGGGGGCGGCCATCGAGAAGGAAAACGTGCTGCCGCGGCCAGGCTCGCTGACCACCGCCAGGTCGCCGCCCAGCGCCACGGCCAGCGGGCGGCAGATCGCCAGGCCCAGCCCCGTGCCGCCGAAGCGCCGCGTCATCGAGGGGTCTGCCTGCTCGAAGGGCCGGAAAAGCTGGCCCAGCTGCTCCGGCGACAGGCCGATGCCGGTGTCCACCACGTCGAAGCGCAGTTGGCCGGGCTCGTACGCCACGCGCAGCTCTACCTTGCCGTGGGGCGTGAACTTCACGGCGTTGCCCACCAGGTTGATCAAGATTTGCCTGATGCGCATCGGGTCGCCCGTGATGCGCTCGGGCAGCGGTGTCAGCAGCACGACCTCGAAGTCCAGGCCCTTGCCGGTGGCGCGGGCGCGCATCAGCGAGTCCACGTCTTGCAACAGCTGCACCACGGAGCAGGCCGTGCGCTCCACCGTGAGCTGTCCCGCCTCGATCTTCGAGAGGTCCAGCACGTTGTTGATCATGGAGAGCAGGTGCTCTCCGTTGCGGCGCATGATCAGGGCGTAGTTGAGGCGATCGCTCTCGCCGAGGCGCTGGTCCGTGAGCAGATCCGCGAAGCCCAACAGGGCGCCCAGCGGCGTGCGGATCTCGTGGCTCATGTTGGCCAGGAACTGGGTCTTGGCGGCTTCCGGGGCCCAGCTCCGCGCTTGAAGCGTCCGCAAGGCTCCCGCGACGTCCGCCAGCTCTTGTTGCGCGCGATCGGCCGCCCAGCCCGGCCGGCCGACGGTGGCCAGCAAGGCGTCTACACGGCCCGCCAGCGCGTCGAGCTGCCCGGTGAGGTCCCCGTTAAGCATCGCACCATCTTAGTCGCTTGCTTGGCCCCCGTCAAACGGCCGCGGGCCTTGTATCCAGAATGTTTCGGCCCTGCGTTCGACCGGGTATGCCTGGCATATGGAACCTCTCGCCAGCACGTTCGCCGACGATCCCGACATGGCAGAGCTGGTGCCGATCTTCGTCGGCATGTTGCCCGATCGCATGGCCGCCATGCGCGCGTCCCTGGCGGCCGGGGATCTGGACGCCCTTCGCGTGACCGCCCACCAGCTCAAAGGCGCCGCCGGCGGCTACGGCTTCGCCCCGATCGGCCACGCCGCCGCCACCCTGGAAGCCGCCCTCATAGCCGGCCAACCTCCAGACCCCGCTCTCGCCGCCCTGGAAGCCGTCGCAGCCCGAGCCAAAGCCTAACCGTCCGCCCCCCTCGCGGAGGGGGGCTCCCCCGCTAAACCCACCCGTAGTGGCGCAGCGCCTCCACGACCCCATCCGCGAACCCGGCCCGCGCCCGCAACACCGTGCCCGGCAACCCGGACTCCGTCAGCTCGGCATGCGCGTTCGCCACCGCCACCGCCGGCCCGCCCAGTACCAACATGTCGCGGTCGTTGGCGGAGTCCCCGCAAGTCAACACGTCCTCCAGCCCCAAGCCGAAGCGCCGGGCCAGGTGCTGGACCGCCGGTCCCTTGCCCGCCGCCGCCGGGATGATGTCCAGATCGCGCTGGGAGCTGTACACCAGGCGCGCTGGGGTGCCGGCCTCTAGCAGCTGCGCGGCCAACTTCGGCAGCACCAGCGCCGCATCGTGCGGCGCGATCTGGAAAGGAACCTTAAAGGGCCCGTCGGCGATCGCCGACTGCGGCGTCAGCTCCGGCCAGCCGGCCACCACCTGGACCACGGTCTCGCGGTGCCAGGTCTCCGCCATCTTGGCGCGCCAGGCCTCGTCGGGCCCCTCGTCGGCGTACCGGATGGCCGCGCCCACTTCCGTCACCCACACGTCCGGCTGGATCACATGCGGATTCGCCGCCAGATCCTCGCACTGCCGCAGCGTGCGGCCGGTGGCGTAGGCCAGGATCACGTGCTCGCGTAGGGCAGCCAGCACTTCTGCCAACCGTCTGGTGGCGTCGGGGTCCCCCACGAGGGTCCCGTCGATGTCCGTGACCAGGAGCTTGCGGCTGGGCAAATCCGTCCTACTTGAGCTCGACGTATTCCTGGACGATCTTCAGGAACTGGAAGCGCGAAAGATCCGGGCGCCTGAGGCGCTCCAACATTTGGCCCGCTTCCGCCTCCATGCCTGCAGCGCGTAAGGCCTTCAAGGCTTCGGCCTCGATGCTGAACATGACGCTTTTGGAACCACCGAGGTCGACAACGGGCTTTTGCATGGTGGTGGAATCGTACACCGGGTTATGAGACCATGGGAAGGGAGGACCAACCGAATGACCACAAAGATCCAGAAGTCCGAAGCGGACTGGCGCGCCCAGTTGACGCCGGAGCAGTACCACATCTTGCGCGAGAAGGGCACGGAGTGCGCCTTGACGGGCGCGTTGCTGGAAAATCACGAGGCCGGCGAGTACCAGTGCGCAGGCTGCGGCCAGGCCCTGTTCTCGTCCGATACGAAGTTCGAGAGCGGCACGGGCTGGCCGAGCTTCTACCAGGCCATCTCTCCCGAGGCCGTGGAGACCCATGTGGACCGCGCCCACGGCATGGTCCGCACGGAGATCACCTGCGCCCGCTGCGACGGCCACCTCGGCCATGTCTTCCCGGATGGCCCGCCGCCGACCGGGCAACGGTTCTGCACCAACTCGGCCGCGTTCCGCTTCGTGCCCGCGGGGGGCTAAACGGCGAAGCGCCCCCGCGATCGGGGGCGCCTTAGGTTACTGGGGCGGCCGCGTGCCGCCGGTTGGGGGTTGGGTGCCACCACCGGGAGGCATCTGTCCACCCGGCTGTTGACCACCCGGCGGAGGGTTCTGGCCGTTCGGGGGCGGCGGGCCGCCCGGCGGAGGGCCGCCCTGGGGGCCGCCCATTGGGGGCTGCTGACCGCCGGGCATGCCGCCAGGCTGGCCACCAGGTGGCCCACCCTGCTGACCACCGGCTTGCCCACCCTGCTGACCGCCGGGTTGCCCGCCTTGCTGACCGCCGGGTTGCCCGCCTTGCTGACCGCCGGGCATGCCGCCCTGCTGACCGCCTGGCATGCCGGCTTGTTGCCCACCGGGCATGCCGCCTTGCGTTCCGCCTTGCTGCTGCGGTGGCTGCCCACTCTGCGTCGCGCCGCACAGGGGCGGGATGCCGCCCATCTGACCGCCCTGACCTTGCCCCTGTTGGGGGGGTTGCCCCTGTTGGGGGGGTTGCCCCTGTTGGCTGCCCTGCCCTTGCTGCGGGGGTTGCCCCTGTTGCATGCCCTGGCCCTGCAGCGGAGGTTGCCCCTGTTGCATGCCCTGGCCCTGCGGCGGAGGTTGCCCCTGTTGGGTGCCCTGGCCCTGCTGGGGGGGCTGCCCTTGCTGTTGCGTCCCGGGCTGCTGCCCGCCCTGCGCCAACCCGCCACCGCGGCCCGTGTCGATCACCTGGCCGGCCTTGCCGTAGAACCCCTCACCCGCGATGTAGGGCGAATCCGAGGTCGTATGGTAGTGGTAGGTCCCCTGCGGGAAGTCGGCGGTCACCGCGAAGTGCCCGTGGAACTTGTCGAGGTCCGCGCTGACCACGGTCTTGCCGTTCTCCTGCGGCCCATAGACCGGGAAGCCGTCCAACAAGAAGCCCAACAGGGCGTCCTTGCCGAACTTCCCGGTCAGGAACGTCGGCTCGACGTGGTAGTGGTACTGGTTGTCCTGGTCCGGGTGCCCGCCGGCCGCATCGAAGCCGAGGATCTCCTGGCCCAACGTGGCGCGGCCCGCCGCGTACTGGTTGTAGAACGGCACGCCGTCCAGCGCCATGCCCATCTGGCCCAGCGGCGTTTCCGCATGGCTGGGGTCCTCCGCCGGGTGAAGCGGGAACTTGTAGGTCACATCGCGACCGGTGATCTTGCTCGGGTTGCCGCGGAAGCCCGGGTTGGTCTCCGCCAGGTAGTTCTCGCCCTGGTAGTACGGGCTCCCGTGGTCCGGCTCGCCCATCGTCTTGATCACGACGTAGCTGCCTTCGACCGCGATGGCATAGGCGCCGTAGAGCTTGCGGTACACCGCCGGCACGTCCGCGCCGATCGTCTGCGTGACCGGCGTGAAGGCCGCCAGTTGTCGGGCCGGGGCGCAAGGGTCCGCCTGTAGCGGGGCTTGGTTGCCCGGTTGCTGCGCCTGCCCACCCGGCTGGCCCTGTTGTTGCGCCTGGCCGCCGAGGGCGGGCTGGCCCGCGGTCTTGGCGGCGACGCCGCCGGAAACGGTGGGCAGCGTCAGCGTGCAAGCAGTGCTCGCGAGGGCCAGCGCGCCCAACACGGCCAGGGAGAAGCGGTTGCGATCCATCGAGGTCCTCCGGATTGTCGGGTGTCGTGCTTGGATGCCAGGTTATCGCACCCCCTCCCTCGGAGCGGCCTTGCCCCGGTTAAATTTCGCGAACGCGCACGCCAGGCGGCCCCGGGCCAGCCAAGCGCGAAATCTGATACAATCCGGAAACAATGCGGAAGCTCTTGCTCGTCGACGACGACCAGATGATGGTCACCCTGCTGGTGAGCCTCCTGAGCCAGAACGGCTTCGAGGTCGTCGTCGCCAACACGGTGGCGGAGGCCCGGCGGCGCCTGGACGGCAGCATCGCGGCCATCTTGCTCGACGTGGGCCTGCCCGACGAAGACGGCTTCACCTACTTGCGCCACCTGCGCGACACGGGCGAGCAGCGCCCGATCATCCTGGTCACCGCGCGCGAGGACGACCAGGACTGCATCCGGGGCCTGAACCTGGGCGCCGACGATTTCGTGGTCAAGCCGTTCAACTACCTCGTCCTGATCGCCCGCATCGAAGCCATCCTGCGCCGCGCCGCCCGCCCCCAGGCGGCCCAGCCCACCGGCGACAGCCTGGACGCGAACCAGCGCGTGCTGCGCCTGGGCGGCCGCTCCATCCCCCTGACCGTGACGGAGTTCCGGCTGTTGGAGGTCATGTCCACCCGCGCCGGCCGCACCTTCTCACGCGGCGAGCTCTGGCAGTTGATCGACGACGAGGGCACCTCCGACAGCTTCGACCGCGCCATCGACCTCCACATCGCCCGCCTGCGCGCCAAGCTCGAGGCCGATCCCAAGGAACCCCGCCACCTCTTGACCGTCCGGGGGGTCGGCTACCGCTACGAGTGGTAAATCTCACTGCCGCCGGGGTCTCCTCATTGGGCACATCCCCGGTAACGCTGCGGGCATCGGTGTTTGACTCGTTGCCATTACCTTTCGCGTTTAACGCCAAAGGTAATAGACATCCGTATAGCTGGCCAGGTGAGCGCACCTCGGGGATTTCGCTCGAAATCAGGATCCGTCCCCGCCGCAACGGCAGGTACCCATCCGCCGGAACCTCCCGAATCTCGCAAAGAAAAAGGTAGAAATTTAGTTAAGAATGGGATAAGATAACTTTATGATGAGTTATCTGCGCCCGGGTCTCTCCTTCATCCTCGCCGCCGCGCTGACGGGTTGCGGTGTGCACCTGAACGCCGCGAGCCGCGCTGGCTCCCAGCCCGCCACCCTGGCGGAGGCCAGTCAACTGGACCGCGCCGGCTACATCAAGCTGAGCGCCAACGCGCTCGCCGAAGCCGTGCAGGCCGGCCACCAGGACGTGGTCGCCAAGTTCGTGGCCTTCGCCGACGGCGAGGACCCGGACCCGGCTGCAACCCGCGAGATCGCGAAGGCCGCGAAGGACGCCACCCCGGAGCTGGCGCGCATCGCCGCCGGTGGCGCCCGCGTGAAGCTCGCTACCAAGGCCACCAGCATCCGCTTCCCGCAGGACGAGGCCGCGCATCTCTCCGCGCTCATGGAGTGGTGGTACGTGAACGGCCACCTGAAGGCAGACAACGGCGCTAAGTACGGCTTCGAGTTCACGCTCTTCAAGATCGGCCCCCTGCTGCACTGGGCCCACGTGGCGGTGACGGACCAGAAGGGCCAGCGCTTCAGCTACAGCCGCGAGTGGATCCCGCCCCAGAACGCCGCGGACGACCGCGCCAAGCTGGCCGTGGACTACGCCGGGCAGGCCCTGAGCCGCCTGGGCGACGGCCGGTACCACCTCGGGGGCAAGGCGGGCGATCGCCCCCTCTCGCTCACGCTGGCCTCCAAGAAGGCCCCCTTGCTGATCGGCGGCGACGGCAAGATCGACATGCCCGAAGGCAAGGATAGCTGGTACTACTCGCTGACGCGCCTGGAAACGAGCGGCACCGTCGACGGCCAGCACGTGCAAGGCCTGGCCTGGATGGACCACCAGTGGGGCCCCTTCTACGTGTCCGGCTTCAAGGACCGTTGGGATTGGTTCAGCCTGCAGTTCGACGACAACACGGAGTACAACCTGTTCGGCTTCCGCGCCGCCAACGGCACGGCCGGCGCCCGCCACGTGAACGTGTTGAAAGCCGACGGCACCGGCGACCACACCCACAACTTCACGATGGACCGCCTGAACTGGTGGCAGAGCCCCCGCACGCAGAAGTTCTACACCACGCAGTGGAAGATCGACCTGCCGGATCAGCACGAGTCCGCGGAGCTGAAGGCCATGAACATCGACCAGGAGCTGTGGCGCACCGTCAGCTTCTTCAAGGACCCCCTGCCCGAGTACTGGGAGGGCGCCATGGAAGCCACCAAGATCGACGCCCACGGCAAGCGCATCAAGGGCGTGGGCTACTGCGAGCACTTCGGCTTTGGCTCTCCCAATGGTCCTCGTTAGCCTCTTCCTGGCAGCCGCCTTCACCCGGCTCTGGGAGCCGGCCGGCGGCGTGGAGCTGAATTACAGCCCCGCAACCGTTGGCCACGTGCGTACCAAGTCGTGGGGTTCCCTGAACGAAGACAAGCCGGCCTATTCCGTCCTCGGCGACCTGGACGACGCCTGGGCCGAAGGCATCGCGCACGCACCTCCCATCCCAGCTCCCGCCGACCTCACCCGACTCGACCGCTGTAGCTTCCACGGCCTCCACTTCGCCACCGCCAACCGCGGCGGCGAAGCCCACGCCTGGGTCTGGTCCAAGGCTGGCGTCCACTGGGAAGCCCGCGGCCCCGCGAAGCACTACGTGGACCTGGTGGAATGGGCCTATAGCGGCGCATTCCGCAGTCGGTGCGACGAGCGCGGTGACCCCACCGGCCGGCTTCCCAAGTCCTTCTTCCGCCAGCCGTGAGCAAAGCCTCGCTCTCGGCGTGACCCGGGGCACGCGCGATCGGACCGGCCTGGCATATAAACGATAGTCATGCCTATCATCCTGACAGCGCTAGCCTTGCAGGCCGCCCTGACGGGCCTCCCCGGCGTGTCCTACGGCTTGTCCGTGGAATCGTCCCAAGGCCCCTGGCTGACACGCGCTGACGCCGTCTACGTTCCCAACGCGCGCGCCCTGGTGGCGATGACCGCCGCCTACCTCTGGGACGAGGGTGGCATCCAGGTCGGCCCGATCCTGGGCCTAGACATGGCCTTCGATACCGCCAACCTTGGTCCCAAGAGCGTCGGCCCGGGCCAGACGAATCAACCGAACGTTCTGGTTGGGGCCACCCTGCGCTGGTCCAACGAGAGCTTCTGGCTGAGCGCCTCCCCCAACGTGAACTTCATCTGGCTTTCTCCGGCACTTACCGGCGGGCTTCAGGCGCCGCGGCCGGACCTCTTGCCGATGATCTTCGGCGGCCCGCCGCTGCTTGAAGTAGGCTACAAGCCCACCCCACGACTGGGCGTGGCCCTGCGGGCGTCTTATCTGCCGCTAGCCATCAGCTGGGAATTCTAGCTCGGGGACGTTGGGGAGAGCGGGCAGTTCTCGATGGGAGAGGTGTCCGAACCCGTTTTGGTTGAAAATCCGTGAAATGCACTCACCCACACCCTTTTAAGGACGTTGATTACGTTGGGCATGCCACGCGGCGCGTGGCATGCCCAACGTGTCTAAATGGGCCGAAACACGGTCGCCATAAACGTTTCCGGGAATATGCCCGATAACGTGACCATGACGGCCACGAAAATAACATAGGGCATTCATTGGGTTGATGTGAATCTGACCGCAACAACCCATCGAGTTCTCGAACTCCGATCCGCGCCCATTGATCGGTGCCATCGGCCCTCCGGCCTAGGGCTTCCGGCCCGCCCAGGCCTCGATCGTCGGCAGCACCTCTCGGCGCACCTGATCGTCAAACCGAATCCGCGCCGCCGCCCGCGCCACTTCGGGCCAGGTCTCTTCGGGCAAGCTCGAATGCACGTCCTTCTCCAGCTCGTCCGCCGCCGCCTTGTCGTGGCTGCCGGCATAAGCGCCGATCACCACGTTGGCGCGGTCCAAAGCCGTCCGCCCATTGAACAACTGCTTGCGGTTGGCCTTCAAGAAGTCCTTGGCCAACTCGGGATGCTGTTCCGCCACCTTGCGCAGCAAGAACTGGCCCTGGAAGGGGTCCAGCTCGGTGCCCAGCACCAGCGCCTGGACCTTGCGGGCCAGGGCGACATCGCCCACCAGCGCCAACGCGCGGTAATAGCGGTGCTTGTCCGCCACCCGGTCCGTCTTGCGTGCCATCGCCAACAACGTATCGAAGTCCGCGGCAGTGGCGTTGTAGCCCACCAGGTCGACGATGACCTCCTGCAAATCGCCGGGCACCCGCTCCGGTGACGTCTGGAACAGCTTGAAGCGCTTCCGTCCCTCGGCGAGGGTCGCCTCATCCCCCAAACGCCCAAGCAAATCGAGCACGTCGGGCCGCAGCTTGGCAGTGCTGGCGCTTTCGCCCTTCTTCGGCTCCCAACCCAGCCTGGCGGCCAGCGGGGCCAGCAATTTGCGCGCTGCCTGGGCGTAAGCCGCCTTGGCCGGGCCGTTGCCCTCCAGCACGCGCACTTCTTCCAGCGCCCCGATCACCTGGCTCCAGACGTCGGCATCGGTGTCCGGGCGCAAGGCGGCGGCTAGCGCGAGGTAGTCCGTGGCCGGCACGCGGCGGGCCCGGGCCAGCGCCCAGGTGTCGTTCAGCAAGTTGGCCTGCTCCAACGCCGGCAGGCGGTCGAAGCCCTTGCGCAGGCGGTCGAAGAGCGCCGGGGCGTACTGCACGCGGTAATACCCGGCGTCGCCCCAGTTCAGCTTGACGGGCCCGGTGCCCGCCGCGCCCAGCGTGGTCTTGGCCCGATCCAACAGCTTGGAGGAAGCGTGCCCGTCCACGGCGTAGACCAGCGGCACGGGCCAGGCGGCGCCCGCCAGGGGCGTGCCGTCGCCGGAGAAGCGCGACTGGGTCACGGCCAGCTGGCCGCCTTCCGCGGCCACGGACAGCACGGGGAAGCCCGGCCGGGTGGTCCAGGGCGGCGCGATCCGGCTCACGGGCTGGTGCGAGGCGTCGGCCAGGGCCTGCCAAAGGTACGGCGTCTTGGCATTGGCGTACTGGTAGGTCGCCATATATTGGCGGATTCCGGCCCGGAAGCGCTTCTCGCCCAGGTAGCCTTCCATCATGCGGATGAACGACTGCCCCTTCTGGTAGGTGATCTCGTCGAAGGCGGCGTCCGCGTCGGTGGCGTTGACGATCGGCTGCTGGATGGAATGCGTCGTGGACCGTGCATCCAGCGCCATCGCGCGCTCACGGTCCCGGCTGGACTCGCTCCACATATGCCATTGCGGGTTGAAGTGGTCGGTGGCCTTGTTCTCCATCCAGCTGGCGAAGCCCTCGTTCTGCCACAGGTCGTACCAACAGGCCATCGTGACCAGGTTGCCGAACCACTGGTGCGCCACCTCGTGGGCGATGATCGAGTAGATGGCCTGCTGGTCGGAAGTGGAGGAACGCTTCGGGTCGTAAAGCAGGCGTGCCTCATGGAAGGTGATGCCGCCCCAGTTCTCCATCGCGCCGGAGAAGCCGCCCGGGTGCGCGATCAGGTCCAACTTGGGCAGCGGGTAGCGCACGCCGAAGTAGTCGTTGTAGTAAGCCAGGATCTGGGCGGTGGCCTTCAGCGCGTAGCGCCCCCCTTCGGACTTGCCCTTGGTCGTCACAACCCGCACGTCGACGCCCGCCGCGCGCGTTCCAATCGACTCGAGCTCGCCCGCACACAGCACCAGCAGGTAGCTCGCCATCGCGGGCGTCGGCTGGAAGTCGAAGCGGGTCCATTCCCCAAACCGGCGCCGCCGTGCCTCCGGCATGTTCGACACCGCCGACCAGCCTCGCGGCGTGTCCATGCCCAGCGTGAAGCGTGCCCGGTACGAGGGCTCGTCCCACAACGGGAAGATCCGCCGCGCGTCGGTCGGCTCCAGCTCCGTCACCAGCATGACCTTCTTGGCGCCCTTTTCCTGGTACGGCTGGGCGTGCAGGCCACGCGGTTGGTTGCCGATCTCGCCGCTGAAGAACAGCGAGAGCGTGTGGGTGCCACGGGCCGCGGGCTTGTCCAGCCAGACGGTCAAGGTCTCGTTCTTGGGGTCCAGCTTGATGGCCGTGGCCGCCCGCCCGTCCAGCGCGACGTGGCTCACCACCAGCTCGTTGGCGTTCAGCACCAACACCGACGTCGGCTGGTCCACACGCAGCGTGACGGTCTCCGAGCCGCTGAAGCGCTTGTTGGCGGCATCCGGGCGCAGGTGCACGTCGTACGCGATGGGGCGCGCCGTGACGGGCAATCGCCCGGGCTGGCCCGCAGGGGGAGTGGCGAGGGCGGCGGCAAGGGCAAGCGTCAGCATCGCGCCATCATAGCAGCGCTGCTATCATGACGCGATGGATCCGTGCGAACATTCCCAAGGCGGCCGGTGCGACGACTGCTTCTGGCTGCCCGCCGGCGCCCAAGGCGTGTGGGCCATCCGCGTGGCAGGCCTGGAGCCGCTCGAGCTGAACACCTTGCGCACCTTCAGCCGCGCGATCCTCGCAAAGATCGCGGAGGAGTCCGAAACAGCCGCGCTGCTGGGCCTGGAAGACTCACGCGCGTTGCACGCCTCCGCCCTGTTGGGCTGCCTCCCCGCGCTGCGCTGGGACCTCCCCTGGCCGGACAACGCCGAAACCCTTCTAGAGGTGCAGCTGGACCGAGAGCTGGGCCGTCAGCTCCCCGCGTCGGCCGAGGACTTCTCGAGGGAAGTGGCCTTGTTCTTCTTCCAGGCCGTGAGCGGGTAGAGCGCCGGCAGGACGAACAGGGTCAACAAGGTCGCGGTGATCAGGCCGCCGATCACGACGGTGGCGAGCGGCCGCTGGACCTCGGCGCCGGCGCCATGCGACAGGGCCATCGGCAAGAACCCCAGCCCGGCCACCAGCGCCGTCATCAACACGGGCCGCAGCCGCGACGTCGCGCCTTCGAGGGCCGCCTCCTCGGCATCCAGCCCGGCGGCGCGCAGTTGGTTGGAGGTGCTGGTCAGCACGATGCCGTTCAGCACCGCGATGCCGAACAGCGCGATGAAGCCGATCGCCGCCGATACGCTCAGGTGCAGCCCGCGTAGCCACAACGCCACGATGCCGCCGGCGGTGGCGAACGGCAGCACCATCAGGATCGCCCCGGCCTGGCGCCAGGAACGGAAGGCCGCATAGAGCAGGCCGAAGATCATGGCGATCGCCGCCGGCACCACCAACGCCAGCCGCGCCATCGCCCGCTGCTGGTTCTCGAACTGCCCGCCCCAGCCCAGGAAGTAGTTGGGCGGCAAGGCCACGTCGCGCTTGATGGCGGCCTGCGCATCCGCCACGAAGCTGCCCACGTCGCGCCCGGCCACGTTGGCCTCGATCACGATGCGGCGCTGGCCGTCCTCGCGGCTGACCTGGGCCGGGCCCTCCTCCATCTTGATGTCCGCCACCTGCGCCAATGGCACCAGCCCGCCTTGCGGCGTGTCGATCAGCAAGTTGCGGATCGCTTCCACGCTGCCACGCTGGGCCTCGGGCAACTTGACTTGGATGGCAAACCGGCGCTGCCCCTCGATCAGCTCGCCCACGCGCCGCCCGCCGATGGCCGCCTCCACCACCTCCTGCACATGGCCCACGCTGGAGCCATAGCGGGCCAGGGCAGGACGGTTGATGTGGATGTTGAGGTAGGTCTGCCCCTGCTGCTGCTCCACGTTGACCTCGCGCGCGCCAGGCACCTTGCGCAGCACCGCCGCGATGCGGTCCGCGGTCCTGGCGAGGGTTTCCAGATCGTCGCCGAAGAGCTTCACGGCCACGTCGCTCTTCACGCCGGAGACGAGCTCGTCAACGCGCATGGCGATCGGTTGGGTGAAGGCGTAGCTGACGCCCGGGATCTTGGCCAGGCGCTCGCGCATGGCCTCCTCCAGCGCTTCCTTGCCGGCGTGCTTCCACTCCGAGCGCTCCTTGAGCATCACGAAGGTGTCCGTGAGGTTCACGCCCATCGGGTCGGTGGCGATTTCCGGGCGGCCGGTGCGGGATACGACCGTGCGCACCTCCGGGAACTCCCACAGGGCCTGCTCTACATGCTTCTGGAGGTCCAGCGACGCGGGCAGCGAGACGCTGGGCAGGCGGATGGTCTGGATCAGCAGCGAGCCCTCGTCCATCTCCGGCAGGAACTCCGTGCCCAGCAGCGGTACCATCAGCAGGCTGGCCACGAACACCGCCAGGCCGGCCGCCACGGTCAGGCCACGGTGGGCGATCGCCACCGCCAGCAGCCGCCCATACCGCGCCCGCAAGCCTTCCAGCGCCGGAGCCCGGTGCACGCGCGTCTGCGGCGGCAGCACCCAGGAGGCCACCGCCGGCACCAGCAACAAAGACAGCAGCAGGGAGCCCACCAGCGCGAAGCAGACGGTCAGCGCCATCGGCGTGAACATCTTCCCCTCCAACCCTTGCAGCGTCAGGATCGGCAGGTAGACCAGGGCGATGATGCTGATGCCAAAGAAGATCGGCTTCGCCACCTCGCGCGCGGACTCCGCCATGATCTCCCGGCGGGGGCGATCGCGGTTCTCCGGCAGCGCCAAGCGCCGCAGGGCGTTCTCCGTCATCACGACCGCGCCGTCCACGATCAGCCCGAAATCGATGGCGCCCAGGCTCATGAGGTTGGCACTCAGGTTGAACGCCTGCATCCCGATGAAGGCGAAGCCCATCGAAAGCGGGATCGTGGCGGCCACCAGCAGGGCGGAGTCCACGTCGCGCAGGAACAGGAACAGGATCGCGACGACCAGCAGCCCGCCTTCCAGCAGGTTCATCATGACGGTGTGGATGGTCGCGTCCACCAGGGCCGTCTGGTCGTAGTACGGCACGATCTTGAGCCCCGCCGGCAGCGTCTCGTTGATGGCGGCCACGCGCTGCTTCACGCGCCGGATCACCATGCGCGAGTTCTCGCCGCGCAGCATCATCACGATGCCGGAGACCACCTCGCCCTTGGCGTTCTCCGTGACGGCGCCCTGGCGCACCTCCGGCCCCACGGCCACCTCCGCGATGTCCTTCACGAAGATCGGCACGCCGTGCCGCGTGGCGACCACGGTGTTCTGCACGTCCGCGGGGCTCTCGGCCAGGCCGAGCCCGCGCACGATGTACTGCTCCTTGTTGTGCTCGATGAAGTTGCCGCCTGCCACGGAGCTGGTCTGCGCCAGCGCCTCCAGCACCTCGTGGAAGCTCAGCTGATGCGCCACCAGCTTCTTCGGCTCGATCAGCACCTGGATTTGCTTCACCTGGCCGCCGAAGGAGTTCACCTCCGTCACGCCCTGCACCGTGCGCAGCTGCGGCTTGATCACCCAGTCCTGCAGCGTGCGCAGCTCCAACAGGCTGCCCTTGCCCTCCAGCGTGTACATGTAAATCTCGCCCATGCCGCTGGTCATCGGCCCCAGCGCCGGATCCGCGATGCCTTGTGGCAGCTGCCCGCGCGCATGCTGCACGCGCTCGAAGACCAGCTGGCGGGCGAAGTATGGGTCCACGGCGTCGTCGAAGACCACCGTGACGACGGAGAGGCCGAACTTCGAGATCGAGCGCAGCTCCTTCACCCGCGGGGCTCCCTGCATGGCCAGTTCGATCGGGAAGGTGACGAGCTGCTCCACCTCGACGGGCGCGTAGCCGCGCGCCTCCGTGAGCACTTGCACCTGGTTGTTCGTGAGGTCGGGCAGGGCGTCGATGCGCATCGTGCGCGCCGCCGCGACGCCGCCCACCGCCACCAGCAGGAACATGATCACCACCAGCACGCGGTGCCCGATGGCCAGGTCCGTGATGTCCGTGAGGCGCATCGTCAGTCCGCGTCGCCGAAGCTGCCCTTGAGCAGCTCCGACTTCAGCGTGAAGGCGCCCGCGGTGACGACCTTGTCGCCCAGCGCCAGGCCACTAGGCACCGGCTGCAGCCCATCCACCGGCGGGCCGGCCTGGATCGGCCGGGGCTCGAAGCGCTCCGGGCCCACCTGGACGAAGACCAGCGTCTTGCCGCGGTCCAGCACCACCGCGCCGCTGGGCACCGCCAGCACGTCTTGGCGCCCCACATGCAGCATGATGTTGGCGAACATGTCGGGCTTCAGGCTGCCGTCCACGTTGGCCACCTCCACGCGGGCCTTGGCCGTGCGGGTGTCGCGGTCCATGGTGTTGGAAACCAGCGCCACGCGGCCGGTGAAGACCTTGGTTGGGTAGGCGGGCGTCGTCACGGTAGCCGTCTGGCCCGCGCGCACCTTGGCGAGGTCGCGCTCGTAGAGTGTGGCGTCGGCCCACAGCACGCGGGCGTCGGACAGCACGAAGGCCGGCTCCTTGGACCCCGGCTCGAGCGCCTCCCCCAGCGTCACGTGACGCTGCACGATCGTGCCGGCGATCTTGGCGCTCATAGGCACCGTCGCGTCGATGCGTCCGGAGCGCGCCAGCCCCGCGATCCGATCGGCGCCCAGGCCCAGCAGCACCAGCTGGTTGCGGTCGCGGTCGCGGTCGATCTCCGTGAGCCGCACCTGGTGTTCGGCCGCCTGGACCTCCTTCTTCGCGTTCAGGTCGTTGGCGAAGAGCTGGCGCTGGCGCTCCCGCGTGCCGCGGGCCAGCTCCAGCCGCGCCACCGCATCCAGGTAAGCCGCCTCCGCCTTGCCTAATTCGAGACTTTCAACGACAGCCAGCACGTCGCCGGCCTGCACCCGGTCCCCCACGGTGCGCAGCACGCGCACGGCGCGGCCGGCCACGCGCGTCGTGACGTGGGCCTCGCGGTCGGCGTTGGCCTCCAGCTCGCCGGTGGTCGCGAGCACGGTGTCCAGCGCGTGGCGGGCGACGGGCTCGACCACCACGCCGGCGCGCTTCTGCGCCTCCGCCGTCAGCACCACGCCGGACTCGTGCTGCGGTGCGGGCGTGGCTTTGGGGGCTTCCGTGGGCTTGCAGCCCAGCAAGCAAAGCGCGAGCAACCAGCGCTTCATGGCGCCTCCCCCACGGCCCGCTCCAGGCGCGCCTGGGCCTGGCGGAGGGCCAGCAGCGCGTCCTCATGGGCGATTGCGGTCTCCAGCCCGGCCCGCCGGGCCTCCAGCACCTCGGCGGCGCTGCCTTCGCCGGCGTCGAAGCGCCGCTGGGCGTTCGCCACCAGCCGCTCCGCCTGGGGCAAGTACGACGCGGCGAAGACCTGCGCCTGGTTCGCGGCCACCTGCCAGGCGTTGGCGGCGAGCCGCACCTCCAGTGCGATCTCGCGCCGCAGGCCTTCCTGCTCGGCCTCCGCGGCCGCCCGGTTGGCCTCGGCCTCGGCCACTTCGCCTTGCTGGCGGTAGAGCGGCACGGGCATGGAGAGGGAGGTGCTGAAGCCGGGCCGCCCCGAAACCATCCCGCCGGAGAACGCGATCTCCGTGCCGGTCCAGAGCCCGGCCAGGGCCAGGCGCCGCTGCGCGGCCTCGCGCTCGATGGCCAGCCGCGCCAGGACGAGCTCCTGCCGCACCTCCAGCGCGCGGCGCGTTAGGAAGGCACCATCGGGGACGGCCACGGGTCCGGGCGCCGCGAGGGCGTCCGGCAGCTCGCCGATCAAGGTCTCCAGCCGGCCCGTGGCTTGCAGGACCCGGCCCTCGGCTGCCACCAGCTCGCGCAGCGTCCGGTCCCGCTCCACCTCCGCGCGCAGCACCTCGACGCGCGCCAGCTCCCCCGCCTGGTAGCGCTTGCCGGCCCGCGCCACGGCGGCGTCGTCGGCGGTGCGGGCCTTGCTCACCAGCGCCGCGACGGCCCGGTCATAGAGCAAGCGGGCGAAGGCCTCCTTCACGCGCACCGCCAGGTCCTGGCGCCCGACGGCCAGGGTGGCCTCCGCGAGCTGGAGGTCGAGTTGGGCGATCGCCACGCGCGCCTCGCGTTGGCCGCCCGGTAGCAGCGGCTGGCTGGCGCCCAGCATGAAGTTGCCTTCGCGCGGGTCGGCGATGGGCACCTGGTCGACGGCCAGCAGGAAGTTGGGGTTGGGCGCGGCGGCGGCCTGCACCTGGCGGGCGCGGGCGGCGGCCACGCGGGCTTCCGCGGCGCGGAGCTGGGGGTGATGCGCCAAGGCACGGCCCACCGCGCCGGCCTGGTCCAACGGCGGGGCGGCGGCGGTAAGCAGCACGAGGACGAGGGCCAGGCGGGTCACGCCCGCATCTTAGGTGACCCTTGGCTGGCTGGTCAACCAACGGCCCGCGGATGCTAAGATGCCGGCATGCGCATCCCGCTTTCCGTCTTGGACCTGGTTCCGCGCGGGGAGAACGTCGCCAGCGGCGACGCCATCCGCGACAGCCTGGCGCTTGCCACGCTGGTAGACCGGTTGGGCTACACGCGCCTGTGGTACGCGGAGCACCACAACATGCCGAACATCCTCTCCACCACCCCGGAGATCATGATCGCATTGGCGGGCCAGGTGACCCACCGCATCCGCGTGGGCTCCGGCGGCGTGATGCTGCCCAACCACGCGCCGTTCAAGGTGGCGGAAGCCTTCAAGATGCTCGAGGCGCTCTACCCGGGCCGCGTCGATCTGGGGCTGGGCCGGGCGCCCGGCACCGACCAGGTCACGGCCCTGGCCCTGCGCGGCTCGCGCCAAGCCTTGGAGACCGACGAGTTCCCGGACAAGCTGGCCCAGTTGCTCGCCTTCGGGCGGAACCACATGCCGGAAGGCCACCCCTTCCATACCGTGAAGGCGGAACCTGCCGACGGCGACTTCCCGCCGATCTGGATGCTGGGCTCCAGCGACTACGGCGCCCGCATGGCCGCGATGCTGGGCGTGGGCTTCGCCTTCGCCGCCCACTTCTCCGATTTGCCGCCCGAGATCCCGCTGCGTCTCTACAAGGACCAGTTCGATGGCCCGGGCGCCCACGCCATCTTGACCTTGGCCGTGATCTGCGCGGAGTCGCAGGAGGAGGCCGATCGGCAGGCCGCTAGCTTCCTGGTGGCCGTGGCGCAGAACCTCACGGGCAAGCGCGTCCAGCTGCCCAGCCCGGAGGTGGCCGCCCAATACCCGTTCTCGCCCCGGGAGCGGGCGATCGCCGAAGGCTTCCGCGCCCGCTTGATCGCAGGCACGCCGGCGACGGTGCGCGAGCGCATCGAGGCCCTGGTGGACCGCACCGGCGCCGACGAGGTCATGATCACCACCAACACCTACGGCCAGGCCGCGCGGCTGCGCTCCTACGAGTTGCTGGCGGACGCCTTCTAGGGCGTCAGGACGCGGATGTCGTTGGACTGGTTCTCGCCCACGTAGACCACGCCGTTGCGGTCCACGGCGATGCCTGTGAGGGGGGCGAACCTCGCGGCGCTGCCCTCGCCGTCGACGGCGCCGTAGCTGCCGTTGCCGGCCAGTGTGGACACCACGCCCGCGCCCAGGGCGAACCTCACGCGGCGGACGGCTGCGCTGGTGCTGTCGCCCACGATCAAGCTGCCGTCAGGCGCGAAGGTCAGGGACTGGGGGTTGGCGAAGGAGGCGTTGTCGTAGAAGCCATCGTCATGACCATTGTGATCGCGGCCGGCCACCACCCGGACGCCGCCGTCGATGCGGACGACGGCCTGGCTGGCCGAATCCGCCACGTAGATGCCGCCGTCCGGCGCGATGGCCAGGCCGGCGGGCTGGGCCAACATGAACTTGGGCGTGCCCACCGCCTCACCGGCCAGGACCGTGACGGCATGGTCGCCTTCCAACGAGATCCGGAGCACGGCAGGGGGTTGATCTTGGGCCACGATCAGGGCGTGGTCCTTGGTGCAGGCGATTTGGTGCATCCTCCCGAGCGTCGTGCCCACCGGCAGCTTGAGCTGCTCCACCGGGCCGGGCAGAAGGCGCAGGATCGTATGCGCCACGGTATCCGTGGCATACAACGTGGGCACCGCCGCCGTGAGGTCGAAGGCCAGGGCCAGCCCGCCCTGCAGCCCTTGCACCACCGTGGTGATCGGCCGATCTGGCTTGGCCAGGTCCACCTTCAAGATGGCCTGCGTGACGACGTCCACGTAGTAGAGGTTGCCGTCGGGCCCGATGGCCATGTGCCAAGGGGCCTGGCCCTTGGTGCCGGCCAGGGTGGACACCGTGTAGTGCTCCGGGCCGGGCGACGGCGCGGCGATCGGCGGGGGCGCCAGGGGCGGGGGGGTGGGGACCACGGGGCGGTCGGGACCCAACTGCTCGCGGATGGCGGCCCGCAGGTCCGGCTCGATGTCCTGGTAGTTCAACAGGAAGGCGCCCGCCATGCCTACGCCCACGGCCGTGTTGGCGGACAGCAGGTGCAGCACCGCCTCCGGCTTCATGCCGCAGTCAACCAGCACCTCCGCGGCCATATGCTGGTGGCCGGCGGTCGAATCGCTGAAGTACTCGTCCACGATGAAATCGCCGACGTCGGAGGCCTTGCGGATGTCGAAGCCGGGCTTGGCCGCCGCGGCGCGGCGGGCGTTGGCGGAAATCACGTAGTGGCGGTTGTTGAAGTAGGCCGGGTCCTGCGCCAACGCCTTGGCCGCGCCCTTGCGGATTTGCCCCAGGAGATCTTCGAAGGCGTGCTGGACCAACTCGTTCTTGTCGCCCTCGTAGCCTTCTTGGTTGCCCACGCCCACCACGTCCAGCCGGGCGCGTGCCAGGATGGCGTCCACGAAGCGCTGGACGATGAAGGCGCGCCGCGGCTTCTCCAGCTTTTCGACGCCTTCCTCGCGGCAGGCCTTGTAGGCCATGTCGATGGGCCCGCCTGTCGTGCCAATGCCGATGGCGCTGGCGACCTCGTCGGCGCGCGCGTGGCCTCCGTCGTCGCTCATGACCGCGGGCCGGATCGAGCCGATCAGCACCTTGCGGACGTAGGCCGTCCACAGCGAGGTGGCTTCCGTGAACGACCCGTCCTGCACGCCGGCGCTGCCCACCAGCATGTTGAACGTGGCCCGCTGGTCCGTGGAGCCCGGTGGGCTGGCGATCAAGCGCACGTTCGCGGCCAACTTCTCGGGCAGGTGGAGGTCATAGCGCCCCTTGGCGTCCGTGAGGACCACGTACACCGGCTTGCCCGCCGCGTCCACCCCCAAGGGCACCGGCCGGTTGTCACGCAGGCCGAGGGCGCGGATGGCGAAACCGGCGGCAAGCTGATCGCCGCTGCCGCCGGCCTCGGCGAACAACCGCCGGCCCTTGGCGGGAGCCAACAGCGAGGCCCCGTCGTTGCCGATCAAGGAGCCGCCGTCGTTGGCGATGATGCCCGCGCCATCATTGGAAATCAGGTTCCCGGCGCCCTGCGCCACGATCCCGGCGCCGTCGTTGCCGATCAGCGAGGCCGCGGGGTAGACGGCGCTGTTGCCGTCGTTGGAGATGACCTGCCCGAGGCCGGCCCGCACCATGTAGCCGGCGTCCACGACCAGCGTGCCCTGCACGCGCGTGGAGGCACCAGGCGGAGCTTTGAGAATGCCTCGCGAGAGCTTGGCGCCGGGTGCGGCGGTGGCCGTCGCCG
>JAQBPE010000388.1 GCA_028287685.1 Cyanobacteria bacterium RYN_339
TGGTGGCGTCGTACTTCTCTTCGGGGGCAATCGCGCCGACCGCACCCAAGAGCGAGACCTTGATTTCGGCCTTGCCGAACTCCGAGTCGCCGGTCTTCGGCTTGCCGGGCTGGGTCCAGGAGGAACCACTGAAGTCCACCTTCTTGCCGGTGAAGTCGATGAACGCGCCGTTCTTGGCCCAGGTGGCCATCGCCGCGTCGACCTTGGGCTTGTAGTCCGAGGCGATCGTGTTGTAGGCCGGGGCGATCACGTTGCCGTACTGGTCGACGTCGATCTTGGGACGCGCAGGCGTGCCGGGGATCGTGTCCGTGATGACGTACTTCTTCGGCAGCGGGGCGGCCGAGTAGTTGGTGCTGAACGCAACGTTGACGCGGTTGTCGCCGCCGGAGGCGTTGCTGCCGTCTTCGTAGGCCGCCTTACCCTTCAAACCGGACTCGGAGTCCGACGACCAGGTGACGTGGGCCTCGAAGTCGCCGTACGACGCCGGCTTCGGGGGCGGGTAGTAGTTGCAGAAGGCTTCGAGGCGGCTGTCCTGCTTGAAGCCACCGCCGGCCTTGGCGGGGGTGATCGGGAAGCCGCCTTCCTCCATGACACCGCGCGTGGGGCCAGCGCCGGCGACGGCCTTCGGGGCCTCGTTCTCGGTGGCGCCACGGATGCTCATCGTGACATTCCAGTTGCCCTTCTCGTCCTTCGAGAGGCTGTAGCGCTCCGGCGTGTAGTCGGAGTACATCGACTTCAGCTCGCCCACCAGGCGGTCGTCCGCCTTGGAGGTAACGGTGACGCGGGAGCCGGGCGTGATGTACGCGTCGCCCAGGTCCATCTGGTAGCGGATGCCGTTCAGGAACACATCCGAGTTCTTCAGCTTGCCGGTATCGACGCGCACCATCTTGACGGTGGTGTTGGCCGACAGGGAGCCGGGGGGGAAGACGGCGGTCAGGAGGCCGTCGTCGCTCACGTACATGCCGCCGTCCTTCTTGGTCAGCGTCATGCCCTTGGAGCGGTCCAAGGCACCGTCGTTGGAGTTGTCGACGCCCGCGTTGGGGTCGGCCAGCTGCGGATTCTCGGTCTTCTTGGTCGGCGGGGTCACCGTGCCGGTGCCTACCGTGGTGGAGCCCTTGCCGACGGTGGTTTCGACGGCGCCCTTGGTCGCGATTTGCGTTTGGCAGCCAGCGACCATCGCCAGGGCGACCGTGGTGGAAAGTACAACCTTCAAGTTCAGTTTGGACGCCATAGCGTGTGTCCCTCCTTCGTCCGTGCCAGATCCCGTATGTACAAGAACTATTGTTTACATGCTTGTTGACGCATCATACCCTTGTGCAAATCACTTGCATGGTTAAATCCAGATTATTGAGCCGGCCGTGGGGTACAACCGAAGACGATCTGGCAGATCGGGAGGGTCCATGACGACGGTGCGTTTGTTGTTGGCGATGGCAGTGGTGGCGGCCCTTAGCGGAGCAACCAAGCCTATGGGCATGCCGGGAGCGAAGCAACTGGGGTTGTCGCTCCAAGATCAGGCGGAGCTCAAGCTCACGCAAGGGGCCTACCTGGACACGCTCAACAGCGCCTACTGGGCTTCCGGGCAGGGCGAGCCGATCGTGCCGGTGCTGGGGGGCATGCTCATGAAGGAGAAGACCTTCCTCAATGACGAGAAGACCTTCGTGGCCTTCCCCTTCAACGCGATCTGGGCCCTCGGCCGGATCGCCAGCCCGAAGGCCGTGGCGGCGCTGAAGAAGTACCAGGCGGGCAAGCACCTGCATGACGCGAGCCTGGCGATCAAGGCGGCGGAGCTGCGGATCAAGCTCAAGGACAAGGAAGTGGGCGTGTCCCTGCGCGAGGACGCCAGCCTCTTCCCCGCGGCCGATCACGATGGCAAGGTGATCAAGGTGCTCAAGCGCGGCACGCCGGTGAAGGCCTTGAAGTTCCATATTGTGAACCAGAAGCAGGCCGGGCCGCGGGGCGGCAAGGCCACATTCGACCGGGTCAAGTTGTTGCCGAATGGCCCCGAGGGGTTCCTGGAGCGCGCCGGGGACGACTTCGCGACGATCTACTAAGGGATCACGCGGCGGAAGACGGCGCCCTGGCCAAAGAGCAGGCCGGTGGCGTCGTCCCACATGTCCAGGCCCCAGGGATGGTGCACCCGGCTCTGTAGCGACGTGAACGTGGCCCCGCCGTCGCTCGAGCCGAGCACCGTATACGAGGTCACGATATAGACGTGGCGCTCGTCGACCACATCGATCGAGCGGGCGGCGTCCATCAAGGGGTCGTCGTTGTAGCGGTTGGCCACCACCACCCACGTGAGGCCGCCGTCCACCGTCTTCAGGAGCTGGCAGTGGGCGGTGCCCCGGGCGATCAGGACCTCGGCGACGGCATAGCCCACCAGCGGCCCGGCGAACCGCAGCGTCCTGAACGTGACGGGCAGCCCGGCGGGGGTGGTTGCAACGGCCTGGGCGGGGGTGTAGGCGATACCGCTGCCGTCGACGCGGCCGAAGCCTTCCGCGTGCGTGACCGTGTAGGCCTGGCCGATCGGCTGCACGTTGAGGTAGGCGGCCAGGCTGGCGACCGGCTCGACCGGGGTCCAGGTGGCGCCGCTGTCGTTCGTGAGGTAGACCCGGCCATGGCCCGCCACGGCGCCGTGCTCGTAGTCGCGGAACGCCAGCGCGACCACCGCCGGGCCGGCCTCCGAATGCTTGATCGTGGGGGCCTCGCCCTTGAACACGTCGACGGTGGTCCAGGTCGCGCCGGCGTCCTTGGTGACGTAGGCCGCCTTGTCGCCGATGGCCCACCACCAGCGCGGATCCAGGAAGACGACGTCCTGCAGGTCGTCTTTGATCGCGGGCGTGTGCGGGAGGTCGCTCCACGTGCGTCCGCCGTCCACCGTCGTCACCATGACGCCGCCCTCCCCCACGCCGCACGCCACTTCGGCGGAGAGCATCCGCACGGCCAGGACGTTGGCGCCGACCGAAAGCTCGCCGATCTCCCACGGGGGTGGCGGGGGAGTCGGCGTGGCAGGCTTGACGATGGGCAGCTGGGGAGGCAGCAAGGACGGGCTCTTCGGGCCGCTGATGCCGATGAAGCACCCGCTGGAGAACAGGGCGACGAGCGCCAGGCCGAAGAAGCGGTGGTTGGGCATCGGTCAAAACCTTCCATGGGAAAGCGAGCGCTGCGCCAGCGTGGGGGCCAGACCCGGGAAGAGCCAGTGGGCCGTCAGCTCCGAGCTCGAGAAGTGGTTGCAGAAGCGTGGATCGTCCGGGTGGGGGCCCGCGACGACCTTCTCCTTGATCATCGAGACGTACTGCTCCAGCGCACCTTCCAGGGTGTTGCCGTTCAGCACCACCTCCTGGCCCGTGGCCGCGTAGGCCTTGAGGCCGGGCAGCCGGCTGTGCTCGGGGTTGTAGTTGTCGAGGCTCACGCCGTTCTCGCTGATCACCGTGACGCCGCGCGGGGTGTGCAGCGCCAGCGAGTGGTTGCCCCAGGTGTGGCCGGGCGTCGCGAGTAGCGCCACGCCGGGGCCCAGGCTGACGTCACCGTCCAGGATCGCCACGCGCTCGGCGGGAACGCCGTCGGTGGCGTGGGCCTGGTACCACCAGTTCTGGAGCGGGTGGAGTTGGTCGAAGATCTGCCACTCCGACCGCTGCACCAGGATCTTGGCGTTCGGGAAGTAGGGGGTTTCGCCGATCCAGCCGCGGAGATCCTGGGTGTGCAGGTGGTCGAAGCTGATGAAGTCGATGTCTTCGGGCTTCAGACCCAGTCTTTCGAGGTGGCCTTCCACGGTCCCGTGGACCTTCGAAAGCACTCTATAGGAAAGGAACTCCCCGTACTTCGCGGCCATGCGCTTGTAGTAAGGCACCTCGGCGGCGCGGCGGTGGTCCGTGGGGTTGAAGAGCAAGACGCGCGGCTGGTTGTCCCAGTCCTTATACTTCACGACGATCATGCGGTTGGTGAACATGAGGTAGGGGCTGGGGTGCTTGATCGCGTGCCAGAAGGCGTAGCGCGTGACGTACGGCAGCGAGATCAGGTCGCAGGTGGCGACGGCGTCCGGCATGCCGCTGGCCATGAAGCGCTCGCGGAAGCGCACCGCAGCCGCGCGCACGGCGTGCACCCGTTGGCCCGGCGTGCCGACCTGGGCCTCCTGGAAGTCAGGCAGCGTGTAGACAGCGGAGGTCATGGCGTGAAGACCGTCTTGATCGAGCGCGTGCCGGCACGGTCGAGGTTGGCCTCGATCGCCTCGCGGTAGCGCGAAAGGGGGAAGGTGTGGGTGACGAGCGGGCGCACGTCCGGCGATCGCCCCGCCATCAGCCGCATGGTCAGGTCGAACGTGCGGAGGCGCTCGCCCTGCCAATCTTCGAGCCCGTAGCCCAGCGTGCCGACGATCGTCAGCTCGCGCGCCCAGACGAAGGTCCAGTCCAGGGAAAGCACGCCAGGCGCGCCCACCAGCGTGATCGTGCCACGCGGGCGCGTGAAGTACAGGGCGTCTTGCAAGGAGGCGGCGCTGCCCACGCAATCGAAGATGTGGTCGAAGCCACCCACCAACACGTCGCGGCCCAAGAGGGGCTTGTGGCGCTTTGCGCCGGTCAGGGCGACGACCTCGTCCGTCGTCCCGCGGATGGCCTCGTGGGCGCCCAGGGCCAGGCCGGCGGCTTGTTGGTAGTCCAGGTGGGCCAACAAGGTGATGCGGCAGTCGATCCCCAACATTTTCAGGGCGGCGATCGCCGCGTAAGCCATCATGCCGCCCCCGATCACCAGCACATGCGAACCGGGCGCCGGGGGCCGGCGCAAGACGGCATGCATGCCGATGCTGAGCGGCTCGACCAGCACGCCGTCCGTCTCCGTGAGACCCGGCGGCAGCTGGAAGAGCTGGGAGCGGTGGGCGATCACGTGCTGGCCCCAGCCGCCACCCTGGTCGCGGCAGGCGCCCATGATCATGCCCGGGGCCATCGGCCCTTCCGCCGTGTGGTGGCAAACGCAGTAGGCGCCTGTGCGGCAGGCCTCGCAGGCGACGGCGACGCCGCGCGAGGCGCAGGTCAAGAAGGGCTCGACGACGACGCGCTCGCCGGCCAGCGGGCCTTCCTCCACCACGCCCACGATTTCGTGGCCCAGCACGCTGGGGAAGGACGTGAACGGCGTGAGGGCGGGGCTGGTCTTGTAATAAATCGCGGCCAGGTCGCTGCCGCACACCCCCGCCTGCGTGACCTTGACCCGCGCCCAGTCGGCGCCACGAGGCACCGGCACGGGCCAGTCTTGGCGGTAGCGCAGGCCGCGGCTGGGGTAGAACCCCGGCCAGGCTTTGCCCAGCAGCTTGCCTGCCACGAAGGTGGCCGGGCTGACGTCGAAGGTAATGGCTTCCATCGGTTCGCCTATACCCCGCGGGGGAATAAGGGGGGTATGAGCCAGGTCTCCCAAGACCCCAAAGTGATGATAAACGAAGGCGCCGCGCGGGCCAAGAACATGGGCGTGGCGGCTTTCATGATCGTGTTCCTGCTTTCCAAGTACTTCGTCGTGAAGATTTGCTGGAAGCCCATGGAACGCTGGATCGCCATCATCGTGGTGCGCTCCGCGGTCTACCTCACCAAGGCCTACGAGCGCCTCAAGCCGCACGTCGAGCGCCTGAAGGTGCTCGCTCATCAAACCAAGAACAAGGCCATGCGCCTCGCGTTGGGCTTGCTGATCGTGATCCTGACGCCGGTGGAGAACCTCCTGTTGCGGTTCTTCGGCATCGCCAAGACCCAATCGGAGCGCCTGGCCTTGCAGAGCACCACCAGCATCTTGACCGTGGTGGCCACGATGATGCGCGCCACGGGCGCCGCCTTGAAGGCCGGGCTGAGCAAGCCGGCGATGCAGAAGTTGCTGATGAAGCTCTTCGAGGTCCTGGAAGACGCCCAAAAGGCGTAAGATAGATGCGGGGACCCCTGCTCCCACCGTGGGAGGGACGCCGCGCGCGGGAACGTAACCGCTATAGGAGAACTTACGTGCAGATTGCGATCATCGGAAGCGGATACGTGGGCCTCGTGACGGGGGCGTGCTTCGCCCACCTCGGCCACCAGGTCGTGTGCGTGGACAACCAACTGTCCAAGATCGAGAAGCTCAACCAGGGCATCATGCCGATTTACGAGCCCGGGCTCGACGTGTTGGTGAAGACCAACGTGGTGGAAGGCCGGCTGCACTTCACCACGGACATCGAGGAAGCCACGCGGCTCTCCGACATCATCTTCATCTGCGTGGGCACGCCGGCCAAGCCCAACGGCGAGGCGGACCTGTCCGCCTTCGAGCACGTGGCCGCCGCCATGGCCCCCGCCATGAGCGACAGCTACAAGCTGATCGTCGAGAAGAGCACGGTGCCCGTGCGCACCGGCGAGTGGCTGGCCACGTTGTTCCGCTCGCACCTGCCCCCGGGCGCGGATTTCGACATCGCCTCGAACCCAGAGTTCCTGCGCGAGGGCTCGGCCATCAAGGATTTCCTGGAAACGGACCGCGTGGTCCTGGGCACCAACGCCGACCGCGCCGCGTCGCTGCTGGTCAAGCTCTACGCCCCCTTGAACGCGCCGATCCTGATCGTCGACCTGAACTCGGCGGAGCTGATCAAGCACGCCTCCAACGCGTTCCTGGCGATGAAGATCAGCTTCATCAACGCGGTGGCGCAGATTTGCGAGATGACGGGCGCCGACATCGGCAAGGTCTCGAAGGGCGTGGGCCTGGACAAGCGCATCGGCGAGCAGTTCCTGAAGGCGGGCGTCGGCTACGGTGGCGCGTGCTTCCCCAAGGACGTGCAGGCCTTCATCGCGATCGCCGGGCAGCACGGCTACGACTTCGAGCTGCTGAAGGCGGTGGAGAACATCAACCAGCGCCAGCGCCACCACCTGGCGGACAAGGTCTTCAACGCCCTGGGCAACGACCTCGCCGGCAAGACCATCGGCGTGCTGGGCCTGGCCTTCAAGCCCAACACCGACGACATGCGCGGCGCGCCCAGCACGGACATCATCCCGATGTTCACGGAGCTGGACGCCAAGGTGCGCGCCTACGACCCCGTGGCCACCGAGACCGCGCGCGAAGTGATGCCGAACATCACGTACTGCCAGAACGCCTACGAAGTGGCGGAAGGCTGCGATTGCCTGGTGATCCTGACGGAGTGGGCGGAGTTCAACTCGCTGAACCTGCCTTACATGAAGACGCTGCTCAAGCGCCCGTTGATCGTGGACGGCCGCAACCTGTTCGACCCCTGGAAGATGGCCCAGCTGGGCTACGAGTACCATTCCATCGGGCGGCCGGCCACGCTGCACGAGACTTCCAAGGTCACGTAAGTGGACATCACCACCCGCGGCGCCACCCTCCACGTACAGACGTACGGGGAGGGTGGCGATCCTGTTTTGCTGCTGCACGGCGCCCTCTCCGACAACGCCCAGAACTGGCGGCTGATCCACGAGCCGTTGGCCAAGAAGCACCGCCTGATCGGGCTGGACCTGCGCGGACACGGCAAGAGCGACAACCCCAGCGGGATCTTCACGTTGGAGGCCCTGCGCGACGACGTCGTGGACGTGCTCGACGCCCTGGATCTCGACCGCGTGCACGTCCTGGGCGCCTCGCTGGGCGGCTACGTGGGCATGGCCCTGCGCCACGCCCACCCCGCGCGGGTGGGCACGCTCGCCACGGCCGGCTCGAAGATCGGCTGGGACCACGCCACCGCCGCGGACCGCGCGGACTTCTTCCAGCCCCACAACATCCTGGCCGCCCACCCGCTGTGGGCACCACACCTCGCCAAGGCCCACGGCGGCCACT
The DNA here is from genome assembly GCA_028287685.1 of Cyanobacteria bacterium RYN_339. Lineage (GTDB taxonomy): Bacteria > Cyanobacteriota > Sericytochromatia > S15B-MN24 > JAQBPE01 > JAQBPE01. The sequence goes on from JAQBPE010000388.1 coordinate 7,771, forward strand.
ATGGGCCCGAGCACTGGAAGACCCTGGTGCGCAACGTGCGCGAGCTGCTGCAAACCCTGCCGGACGAGCCCGCGGTGCAGTACGAGGCCCTGGCCGACGCCTCGCTGCCGCTGTTCTACGCGGTGGGCGATCGCGACGACCTGGTGCCGCTGGCCGAGGTGGTCCACATCCGGACCTGGCGCCCGGATGCCGCCATCCTGGTGGCGCCCCAGGCCGGGCACCTGTTCCGCGATTACAACCAGGACCTGTTCGTGGCCGGCTACAAGGACTTCTTGCGCCGCAATCCGTTAAACCGGTAGGTTGACGCGCTGGTTGGTGCTGCCTACCGGCGGCGCCCAGGCCGGCGAGGTCGCCACCACCTTGCCGTTCTTGTCGCGCACCGTGATCCAGTGCGCACAGTTGGGCGGCACCGCGGTGCGCGCGGACTGGCCGGGCGCCTGGAAGGTGCCCTTGAAGAGCACCGGGCCATCCGGGCTGGGCCGGAACTCCAAGGCCATGGGGTAGCCGTCCGCGGGGTAGGTGCCCACCAGCACGGCGTCGAAGGGGATCGGCGGCTGGCAACCGCCCGGGCCCTGGCCCTGGCCGTTCGGCGGCCCCTGGGGTTGGGGTTGGGGCGGCGGCGCCTGTTGCTGCTTGGCCACCTGGGTCTTGAGCTCGTCGATGGACTGCTTTATGTCCTTGAGGTCCTGGCGGATGGCCTCCAGAGCCGTCTTGAGCTCCGCGATGGACTTGGAGAGCTCCGTGACCTTGGCGAGCACCGCGCCGCGGTCGGAGAGGTCCGGCACGTCCTTGTCGCCCAGGCCCTTGGCCGTGGCCTCCGTGGCGGTGCGGAACGCGGCCGCGTTGAATTGGCCCAGCGCCTGGTTGCCCTGGTCCTGCGTGACGGCCAGCGTGACCAGCGAGGTCGAGGTGTCGATGGCGGTCGTGGCGCCCAGCTCCGACGGTGCCACCAGGGTTTGGAGGGTAACGTCCTTGTTGCGGCCGGTGTCCCGGCCGCGCGCGACCACCATGTAGGTGTGGCCCGCGGGCACCTGCGGGAAGGTGAACTGGCCGTTGGCGTCCGTCTTCACGGCCGCCAGGCTGGGGAAGGGCTGGCCGGCTGCGTCCGCCAGGAAGACCTCCGTGTTGGCGAGGGGGCTCTCCGCCACGCCTTGCAGCTGGAAGTTGCCACCGCCCGTCGGGATCACGTTGCCGCCCCCGGTGGGGATCACGTTGCCGCCGCCCGTCGGGATGACGTTGCCACCGTTGTTCGAGATCACCGCGCCCACGATGCCCGCGGGCGCCTTGACCGTGCCCTTCACGATCGCGAGCGCCGCCGGCGCGGAGGCCGTGGTCACGGGCGTCGCCAGGGTCGAGCCGCCGACCGGCGCCGGCGACGAGGCCGCCACCTGGGCGGGCAAGGTCCCCATCAAGGGCTGGCAAGCAGTGACGGCCAGGACGGCGAGCAGGACCAGGGGGTAGCGCATACCTAGGTTAATACCCGGCGGTGCGCAGCATGTCGTCCAGCGAGGTCAGGATCTGCCGGCAAATGCGGTCGTCCTGCGGGTCCGGCTGGGCGGCCAGCTGCTTGGAGGAGTTCACCAGCTTGCGGGCGTCCGCCAGCTTGGCGCGGGCGATGTTGGAGGTGTGGCCATAGTCGAGGGCCAGGAAGATCTGGTCCAGCTTGTCCTCCAGGTCCTGGTTGAAGCCCTTCTGGACGATCGCCTCCGGGTCGCGCAGACCCAGGTGGTCCATGAACTTGCCATGCAGCTTGTTGATGGCCTCGCGCGCCTGCGCCGACATCCCGAAGGTGCCGGTAACGGCCGGCGCCTGGGTGGCGTTGGGCTTGGGCGTGGCCGCGGGGGGCTTGGGCGTCGCGGCGCCGATGGGCTTGCGCGTGGGCACCGCCATGGGCTTCGGGGTGGCGACGGGCATCGGCTTGGGCGTGGGCCTGGTGGCCTGCGGGTTGGCCAAGGCGGACTCCATCAGCTTGCGCAGCGTGTTGAGCTTGTAGATACGGGCGTACTCCAACGCGGAGACGCCGTTCTGGGCCTTGATGTTCGGGTCGGCCTTGTACTTCAGCAAGACGCGCACCACGTTCTCGTGGCCCTTGACCGTGGCGATCAGCAGGGCGGTATGGCCCTGCTTGTCCTGCGCATCGACTTCCGCGCCCTTCTTGATCAGCGCCTCCGACGTGATGTTGTGGCCCTGCTGCGCCGCCCACATGAGCGGGGTGTAGCCGTAGTCGTCGCGGGCGTTCACGTTGGCGCCCTTGCTCACCAGCTGGGCCACGCGTGCCGGGTTGCCGTTATAGGCCGCCTGGATCAGGTCATAGTTGGTGTCGGCGCGGGCTGCCTGGGGCGTGCCGAGGACCAGCGCGGCGCAGGTCAGCAGGCAAATGACGGGCTCGAGGCGCATCGGGACTCCAAATCGTGGCTGTGAATCGGTGCGGGTGCTGGTCTTAGTATACCTTGCTCGCTAGCTGGACGCCATGACCTCCAGGAACAGCGGCAGGGCCACGTTCCGGCCCGTCAGGACCACCGCCGTTCGTTGGCCGGTGTCGCCCAGCTTGGTGGCTGCGGCCAGCGCGACCGCCGCCGAGCCTTCCAACATGAGGTGCTCGTGGTACGCCGCCGCGCGCATGGCCTGCCGGATCTCGCGCTCCGTGACCAGGACGACCTCCTGGACGCGCCCGGCCAGCAACGGGAAGGTGATGGCGCCGGCTTCGATGTTGCCCGCCAGGCCGTCCGCCAGCGTGGGCTGCTCCTGGATGCGGTGCAGGCCGCCGTGGGCCAGCGCCCGCTCCATGGTCGGCGAGCCCGTGGGCTCCGCGCCATAGATGACCAGGCCCGGCTTGAGGGCCTGGGCGGCGATCGCCACGCCCGCCAGCAGCCCGCCCCCGCCCGACGGGATGATGATGGCTTCCAGGTCCGGCTGTTGCTCCAGCAGCTCCAGCGCCAGCGTGCCCTGCCCGGCGATCACGTCGGCGTCGTTGTAGGGCGACACGAAGCGCAGGCCCAGCTCCACCGCCAGCGGGCGCGCCAGGGCTTCGGCTTCGTCGTAGTCCGCGCCGCGTTGCAGCAAGGTGGCCGGGTAGCGGCGGATCGCCTCTACCTTGGCGGGCGAGGCGGAGGCGGGCACCACGATCGTGGCCGGCAGCCCCAGCGCCGCCGCCGCATGCGCCACGGCCAGGCCATGGTTGCCGGCGGATACCGCCAGGACGCCGGTGCCGGGTGGCAGCAGCGAGAGGCAGGCCGCGGCGCCACGCAGCTTGAAGCTGCCCGTGGTCTGGAAGCACTCGAGCTTCAGCCAGGCGTTGGCGTGCAGCCAGGGGGCCGGCACCAGGGGCGTGGGCTGCACCATCGCCGCCGTGCGCTGCCGCGCCTGGCGCACGAGCTCCAGCGTGACGAGGTCCGGCGAGATGACCGTCATTTGCCGGGCGTGGGCGACGGGGAGGGAGCTGGAGACGCGGCGGCGGTGCCGGTCGCGTCTGGCTTGGCCGCCCCCGTGCCGGTCGCGTCAGGCTTGGTCGCCCCCGAAGCGGCGGGATCGCATACCACGTATGCGATTTGCGGCGTGGGCGAGGCCGCGGGCGTGCTGCCCTTGTCGGCGGCGGCGGCCGCAGCGGCGCTGGCGACGGGGCTGGGCGAGACCGTCACGGCGCAAACCACCGGCGCGGCCCCCTCCAGGTAGTTGAACTCCTTGGCCATGCCCTCGAAGAGCTGGCTCAGCGAGGTCCAGCGCGACTCCAACGTGGAGATCACGAAGATGTAGGCGCGGCCCTTGTGCCAGCTGCAGTACGCCAGGAAGTGCTGGGGCTTGCCCTGGTAGTTCTGGCCGGTGGTGGGGTCCACCTCGTCCAGGCCGGTGCCCGCCAGCTCGACCTTGATGGCCGGCTCGCCGCCCATGGTCGCGGGCTCGTTGGTGATCACCTTGAAGTCATCCTTTACGCCGGCCTTGAGCGAGCTCATGACCGTGGCGCCGAGCGCCGTCAGGTTCTTGCCCGGGTCTGGATCGAGGGCGGTTAGGAGGTTGGTGACCTGCAGGCCCTCGGCGTCGCCGTTGCTCGCGATCTGCCCGATGCTGACGCGCTTGATGGTCTTGCCGTCCCGTTGCGAGACCAGGTTCGTGGGCGGGATCACCTGCCAGATGTCCGGGTAGATCACGCGGAAGTCCGGCGACCTTAACTCGGACATGGCGATCGCCTGCCCATCGGCGGCGGACCCCGTGTCCTTGAACTCCTTGTCATGAGTCCCGAAGCGGAGGCCCGTTGGCGGGGTGAGGTAGATGCACCCGCTGGCCAGCATGGACGTGGCCAGGGCAAGCGCCAAACGCTTCATCGGGACTCCTTCAGGGGTGGGGCGAGCGGCCATTGTAGCCTATTCTTCCCACCACGGCAGTTTCTTACCAGCCCGCCGAGGGTATTACTGGGCTACCGCTATGAACCGTCTTGCCGCCCTCCTCGTCGCCGTCACGCTGGCCGCCTGCGCCCCTGCTGTGTCTGTGGCGCCCGCTGCGTCCCCGCAACCAGCGCCGTCTGCGGAACCGACCTTCAAGCCGTTCGTGCAGCGCGAGGTGGCCCCGGATGTGCCGTACCTCGATCCCCAGAACCAGAAGCACCACCTCTCCGAAGCGATGGGGCACTTCGCGTTCCTGATCTTCTTCGCCACCTACTGCCCCTTCTGCCAGGAGGAGGTGCCGAAGCTGCAGGCCTTCCTGGCCAAGCACCAGGCCGACGACATGCGCGTGATCGCGATCGAGGCGACCGGCGCCACGGCCCAGGCGGTGGAGGCCTTCGGTGTAAAGTTCGGCGTGACCATGACGCTCAACCACGACACCGAAAAAGTGGCGGCGATGGCCTTCCAGATCGACAACTACCCGCACATCTACACGATCTCGCCGGACGGGGTCGTGCAGGAGAACCACCTGGGCAACGCCTCGAGCGACTACTACGAGAACATGTTCCGGATCTACGGCAAGGTCGGACTGGCTAAATAACTTGTTTTTAACCTGGTTTGAGATCGGCTGCCAGGTACACTGTCGAATACGGCATAGGGGAGGATCGGTATGAAGCATCGTCAGCGGACCTTGGGGCTAATGGCCGCGTGCGCCTTGGCATCCAGCGGCTGCGCGCTGTTCTCGCCCGGCGGTGCATCGGAGACGACCGACAAGATCTTCCACACGCAGGAGCCGGGCCGGTTGCCCGTCACCTTGCAGCCCGGCGCGGCGCCGTCCGCACTGCCCGTCGAGTCCACCGGCGCCGGTGCCGGCGGCAACGCGGCGGCCGGAACGGGCACCACCACCTCCACCACCACCACGTCGGGCGTCCCGATCGTGGTGCCGCTGGGCTTCACCGCCCCCCCGACCCAGCCTGCCCTGCCCACGGGCGTCGCCGCCATCCCGGCCACCGGCCAGTTGGTCGACGCGGCCACCGGCCGCATCCTGCGCGGCACCAAGGACGCCCTGCCCGGCGAAGCGGCCTTGCCGAAGAGCGACCCCAACTCGACCGTGACCACCGTGGACACGGGCGCCGTGGCTTACGTGGACGCGGGCAACACGATCTTTGTGGAGACCAAGGGCCTCAAGCCCAAGGCCACCTACACCGGCACCCTGATCTGGCCCAACGGCAAGACCACCGCGCAGGACTTCCTCGCCAGCGACGGCGGCAACATCTCCAGCGTCGTGGGCAACTTCATCGAGTTCCCGCACGTGGGCTTCCACCACGCGGAGGTCCCCAAGGACACCTACGGCGCCGTCACCGGCTCCTACAAGGTCGAACTGGCGGAAAAGGGCAACGCCACGCCGGCCCAGACCATCTTCTTCGGCGTGCGCAAGCGCCCGGTCTTGATGGTGACGGACAAGGACTTCGTCGAGAAGACCGTGTGCTTCTCCGACCACAACGAGGCGCTGTTCCTCCATGGCACGGGCTTCCCGCCCAACGTGGACGTCTCGGTTTCCGTGATCAACGACAACATCAACCGCCTCACCCCGATGGTGGACGGCCAGCCGATCACCAGCAAGATCTGGGAGAACTTGGGTGGCCTCCGCTTCACCACGGACGCCAACGGCAACTTCCACCAGAAGCTGATCTCGTGGTTCTTCCGCCAGCCGGTCGAGGGGAGCCTGGTGCTCGTCGGCAAGTACCTCAACGACGCCGACAAGTTCGTGGCGAACGAGGACATCGCGATCGTCGATCACCCGACCTTCGTCATCAAGAACTCCAAAGATTACTTCGGCGGGATCGCCGCAACCGACCCGACTGCCCTGATCAAGGGCTCGGACATCCAAGGCGACATCTCCGCTCCTAAGCCTTAGCCCAACAGTCCAGAAAGAGAAGGTGCCCCGCGCTATGCTGAACTTCCAAACGCCGACCGTTCCCCGAGTGCTGCGCCGGAGCCTGGTTTCGCTGAGCCTGTTGGCCGCGAGCTGTGCCCAAGCCCCCGCGCTCATGAGCCCCCAGCCCGCCACCGTGGCCGCTGCTGCCGGGGCGAACGTGGTGGCCGCAGCCAAGGCGGGCGAGCTGCCCTATGCCGGCGCCAAGTACCGCGTCATCTCGAAGGACAACAAGTTCTACTGCGCCGATTGCGGCACGGAGCTGAACGACCAGGGCCGCCACAAGCTGACCAACCTGGTCGGCAAGGCGCTGCACAACCTGAACGGCGACGCGACCGCCGCCATCGGCCCCACCAACCCGGCCTCGCCCACCTACGGCACCTTCCTGCGCATGGCGGCGAGCCGCCTGGGCATGTCCGACGCGATGCACGTCGCCGCCGGCACCGATCCCTACGCCCACGCCCTGGCGCCCCTGACCGGCGCCACCCTGGAGGCCACGCCCGGCGTCAGCCTCTGGAACAACTGCGGCGGCGGGCTGAACTGCGAGAACCCCACCTACCAGGACGCCGTCGACTACGTCGCCCACCACCACTCGGGCTGCTGCGCGCCCGAAGGCATCAACCTGCCCGACCCCCCGTACTGCTACGAGGACGCCTTCGTGGGCCAGAACGCCACGCCCGGCGGCCTGGGCGACGACAAGGTGGCCCTGTACCGCTGCTTCCCGTACTGCTACGAAGGGCCCGACCTGAGCTGCACCGTCGACGGCGTCGACGTCTGCAACCCGGTGGTGAACTTCGCCGGCATGGTCGTCGAGAAGAGCACGCCGGACATCGGCGGCGGCTACAACGGCGGCATCGCCGGCGCGGCCGTCACCCTGACGGGCTCGCAGGAAGGCACGATCAACCTGACGACGGACGCCAGCGGCCACTTCGGCGGCTCGTACCACAACCCCAACGACCCCACGGCGCGCGCCACCCGCTGGGGCCTCAGCGCCACCGGCTCGGCCAGCGACACGCTGACCCTGCTCACGGACGCGGCCTTCAAGCTGGGCCTGACGTCCGACAGCGCCCCCGCCTCCGACGGCCAGAGCTTCTCGCTGGGGATCGGGGCCAACGGCGGCCCCGGCACCACGATGAGCCGCTCGCTGCACACCTCGCCCCAGCTGCCCGCGTTCGTGCGCGTGGCCCGCAACGCGGAAGTCAACAGCACGCTGAACGTCACGACGATCGACAACCCGTTCTTCACCTGGTTCGGCGACGCGGCCTTCGCGGCCCAGTCGCGCTCCGCGGCGCCCGGCGCCACGGCATCCTCCTCGATCGCCGTGCGCACGATGCACAAGTGGGTGCGCATCAACGTGAACTTCACCAACACCACGGGCCTGTCGGCCAGCGACGTGGCGCTCCAGATCTTCGATCGCGGCGCGGTCACCTTCCCCACCCCGGCCACCGCGACGTACGACGACGCCGGCCTGATCTCCCTGCCGACGTCGGCGGATCCGGGCGGCTCGCACGTCCAGACCAACCCGTCGGCGGCGGGCGCCACCACCTTCTGGCTGACGTCCACCCCGCGCCTGGCCAACTTCACCGCCCCCTACAAGGGCGTGGTCGTGGCCCACGCGGAGGGCAAGTTCTTGATCTCCGACCCCACCGCCGCGGCCGAGGTCGTGACGTTGGACGACGCCTCCCGTATCTCCGGCGTGATCAACCTCAACCTGCGCCTCAAGAAGAAGGAGCAGTCCAAGTAGGACCCGTTCCCTTTCCTTCGGCCACCGCCGGCGTGCACATCGTGCGCGCCGGCCTTGGCGTGGCCACCCTGTTGAACCTGCTGGCCGGCTGCCAGGCGACGGCGCCGCCCGTGGCCCCCGCGGCCAGCGAGGCGCCCGGCCCGGCGGCCAGCCTCAAGCCCACTTCCAGCTTCATCCCGGCGGCCAACGTGAAGGCCAACCCCGCCGTGGGCCTGGCCTTGGGCACGGCCGCGGTCTCGCCGAC
>JAQBPE010000425.1 GCA_028287685.1 Cyanobacteria bacterium RYN_339
CCAGGCACGGTTAAGGAGCCGGCCGACCGGGTTCAATGAGCCAGCCGACCAAACAGGAGACGTAGCATGGACACCGCCACCCACCCCCTCGCCGAGCGCATCACCGCCACCATGAAGGTGCCGGTCAGCGTGGCCGTCGTGCTGGGCAGCGGCATCAAGGCGCTCGAGGATCTCGTGAACGGGGGCAGCTGCCACTATGCGGAGCTGCCCGGCTTCCCCACCGCGACGGTGGCCGGCCACGCCGGTGTGCTGAGCTGGGGTCAGTTGGGCGAGGGCGGCCCCGGGGTGATGGTGGCGCGCGGTCGCTTCCACCTGTACGAGGGCCATGGCCTTGGCGAAGCCCTGATGCTGGTCAACCTCTTCAAGGACCTGGGCGTGCCCAACGTCGTGCTGACCAACGCCGCCGGCGGGCTGCGCGCGGACTGGCAGCCCGGCGACCTGATGCTGATCGACGACCACCTGGCCTTCCAGGGTTCCCAGGGCGGGTTGCCCGTGCCCCTGCCGGGCGGGTTGGACGCGGAGTGGGGCCCCTACCATGCCCGCGAGGCCTACGACGGCGAGTGGCGTGAGCGCCTGGCCGCGCATTGCCTGAAGGCCGGGGTGCCGCTGCGCAGGGGCGTCTACGTCGGTCTGATGGGCCCATCCTACGAGACGATGGGGGAGAACCGCTACTTGATCACCGCCGGCGCAGACGCCGTGGGCATGTCCACCGTCCCCGAGGCCGCACGCGCCGCCAGCGGCGGGATGAAGGTGCTAGGCGTCAGCTGCGTGACCAACATCTCGATCACGCCGAGCGGGGCCGCCGAGACGTCTCACCAAGAAGTCGTTGACGTGGCAAAGGCAGCAAGCGCCAACATGGAAGCCGTCTTGCGCGGCGCGATCGCCACCGCTCCCTGAACATAACGCCAATCCGACCTTTCGAAAACTTGGTCGTTTGGTTATAATTGTAGACTATCGGTTCGCCGTCACGCTGCTTATCCTTCCTCCTGACGATCCGAATCTCCACTTACCAGGGAGCGCTCCGATCCGTGTCTACCAAGCAGCGGGGAACCGCCACCGCCCCTCCCAGGCCGCCCGCCACGCCGCCCAACAAGCGGCAATCGGCGCCTGCGCCCAAGCGCTCGCGGCGCGACACCGTGCATATGGTCACGGGCCGGCTGCTGCTGCTGATGTTTGCGGTGACCGTCTCGCTGATCGCCGGTTGTGTCGGCGGTCTCGCGCTCAGCCTGTCGAAGCTGCCTGACGTCGGCTCGCTGCAGAAGTACGTCCCGCCCGAGACCACCAAGATCTTCGATGCGCATGGCAAGCTGATCGCCAACGTGCACGGCGAAGAGAACCGCGTCGTGATCCCCCTCCATGACATCCCGAAGAGCGTGCAGCACGCCGTCATCGCGATGGAGGACACCGACTTCTACTACCACTACGGCGTGAACCCCAAGGGCATCACGCGCGCCGTGCTGGTGAACGTGGCCGAAGGCGCCAGCGTCGAGGGCGCTTCCACCCTGACGCAGCAGCTGGCGAAGAACCTGTTCCTCGAGCCCGCCAAGAGCCTGCCGCGCAAGATCTCGGAGGCCTGGTTGGCCATCCAGATCGAGCACCACTACTCCAAGGCCCAGATCCTCGAGATGTACCTGAACCAGGTGTACTGGGGCCACAACGCCTACGGCATCGAGGCCGCTTCGCTGAACTACTTCGGTAAGAGCACCCGCAAGCTCACGTTGGCCGAGAGCGCCATGCTCGCCGGCATCCTGCGCGGCCCCGAGGCGTACTCGCCCTACCGCAACCCCACCGGCGCCAAGCACCTCCAGAAGCTGGTGCTCGAGCGCATGGTCGTGGCGGGCTTCATCCAGCCCAAGCAGGCCCGCGAAGCCGAGAAGCAGGTCTTGCACTACCCGGGTAGCAGCTCGTACGCCTACAAGGTGCCGTACTTCACGGCCCACCTGATCGCCGACCTGATCAAGCGCTACGGCGAGAACATGGTGCTCAAGGGCGGCCTGCGGGTGCAGTCCACGCTGGACCTGGACCTCCAGGAGAAGGCCGAGACGATGCTGCGTGAAGCCGTAGCCAGGAACATCGTCTACAACATCCACCAGGGCGCCCTGGTGGCCGTGGATCCGCGCACCGGCTTCGTGCGCGCACTGGTCGGCGGCACCGACTTCAAGAAGTACAAGTTCAACCGCGCCGTGCAGGCCCTGCGCCCGCCCGGATCCACCTTCAAGCCGTTTGTTTACCTGACGGCGCTTTCAGCGGGCTTCTCGCCCGGCAGCGTGATCGTCGACGAGCCGATTAGCCTGCCATCAGGTCCTGGCGTTTACTATTCGCCCAGCAATTACGACCACAGCTTCCGTGGCGCGCTCACCATGCGCCAGGCGCTGGAGAAATCCGTGAACATCGTGGCCGTGAAGCTGGGCTACAACGTGGGCGTGAAGCGCGTGATCCGCACGGCGCACGAGCTGGGCCTGACCTCCAAGCTGGGCGAGAACCTCTCCCTGCCCCTGGGCACGTCGGAGGTGACGCCCTTCGAGATGGCCGACGCTTACGCCACCATCGCCAACGACGGCATGCGCAACCCGGCCACGATGGTGATCAAGATCCAGGACCGCAACGGCCGGATCATCGAAGACAACCGGCCCAAGCCCAAGCGCGTCTACGACGCCGAGCCGATCCGCCTGCTCGTGAACATGATGCAGGGCGTGATCAACCACGGTACGGGCACGGCCGCCCAGATCGACCGGCCGGCCGCCGGCAAGACGGGCACCACCAGCGACGCCCGCGACGTCTGGTTCGCCGGCTTCACGCCCGACATGGCCTGCGTGGTCTGGATGGGCAACGACAACAACTCCCGGCTGGCCTACTCCAGCACGGGCGGCACGGTCGTCGCGCCGCTGTGGGCGCAGTTCATGCGCTATGCGCTGCGGAACACCAAGCCGCACGCGTTCAAGGAGCCGGGCAACGTCACCACCGCCACGATCAACCGCCACACCGGCCAGCTCACCAACCCCCTCGACCGCGAGGGCGTGACGGAGACCTTCCAGCGCGGGCACGAGCCGAAGTCCTTCGAGCCCGTCGAGGTGGCGCCACGCCGCCGCGAGCCCAAGCCGACCGCGGAGGAGCCGATCGCCCCGATCGAGGTGCCGCAGGAGCGCCCGGTGGCGCCGATCCAGATGCGCCCGGTGCCCGTGGCGCGGCCCAAGCCAGCCGCCAAGCGCACCGCGCCGCCGATGGAGCTCATCGTCACGCCGCAACAGACGGACGAGACCCTGCTGGAGGCGGCGCCGGAGCTGCCGCCGGAGAACCGCTAGCCACCAGTGCACGACTTCGGCGTCCTGGTCGCGCTCGGGTGCCTCACGGGCTTCCTGTCCGGCCTGTTCGGGCTGGGCGGGGGCTTCCTGCTGGTGCCGGCGCTGGCCCTGCTGGGCTGGCCGATGAAGGCCGCCATCGGGACGTCGTTGTTCTACGTCTCGTTCATTGGTGTCAGCGCCACGTTCCAGCACCTGAAGGCCGGCAACGTCGATCGCGGCTTTGTGGCGGTGTTCGCGCTGACGGCCGTGCTACTGGCGCCGCTTGGGGCCTTCCTGACGTCGCGCGTGCCGGAGGGCTGGTTGACCCTGGCCTTCGGCCTGTTCCTGGGCGGCGTGGCCCTCTCGCTGGCGCGCAGCGGGGCGACGGGCGAGACCGAGCCCGGACCGCCGCCTGCAACGGGGCAGACCCTGGCGCTGGGCGCCGTCGTGGGCTTCGTCTCGGGCCTGTTCGGGGTGGGCGGCGGCTTGTTGTTCGTGCCGGCCCAGGTTGCCTTGTTCAAAATTCCGATCAAGCGGGCCGTGGGCAACAGCCTGGCCGGCGTCTTGCTGACCGGGATGTCCGGGATGGTGACGCACCTGGCGTTGGGGCACGTCGATTGGCGGCAGGGGCTGATGCTGGTGGCCGGCGGGCTGGTGGGCATCGTGCTGGGCACGAAGGTGCTGCAAAAGACGCCGAACGCGGCCCTGCGCAAGGCGCTGGCCGCGTTCTTGTTCTTGGTGGCCATCGATATGGCCTACCGGGGGTTCGTGCGCCTGGGTTAGCGGCCGCGCAAGAAGCCGAAGAGGCCGCCGCTCTTGCCGTGCTCGAGGTGCTCCAACTCGCCGGCGTCCAGCCAGACGCCCTTGCAGGTGGGGCACTGGTCGATTTCCACGCCCTCGTGGATTTGGGTCGCGAGCGCCGCACCGTCACGCGGGCAGCGGCCGCGCTCCGCCTTGATGGCGGCCTCCGCGGCCAGGGCGGCCAGGTGGGCGGCGCGCTGTTCGGCTTCCTTGGCGTTCTTGAGCTCCTGGTCCTTGAACCACTGCTCTTCGGTTTCGCTGGGCTTTTCTACCATGTGGTCGGTTCTCCTTTAGACTAGGGCAGCCAGGGGTGGTAAAACCAGCGCAGGTAGTAGTACACCACCACGCCGGTGAGCAAGTACGAGTCCATCCGGTCCAGGATGCCGCCATGGCCGGGGATGACGCTGCCGCTGTCTTTGGCGCCCGCGTCCCGCTTGATCAGGCTTTCGCCCAAATCGCCGATTTGCGCCGTCAGGCTGACCAGGAAGCCCAGCGCCAGGCCGTGGTACCAGGGGAAGTGGAAGGCCAGCCCCCAGCAGGCGCCCACCAGCGTGGCGCCCAGCGTGCCCGTCAGGCTGCCCTCGATGGTCTTCTTGGGGCTGACGGCCTCCAGCAACTTCGTGCGCCCCAGGAAGCGGCCGCCGAAGTAGGCGAACGTGTCCGTGGCCCAGATGCAGGTGTTGAGGACGACGGCGAACTGGAAGCCATAGGGCTCGGGGAAGTTGCGGCAGAGGATCAGGAAGCACGGCAAGAAGCCGATGTAGACCACGCCGAACCAGCTGGTGGCGACGTCCGCGATGCCGGCGCGCGGCCGAGGGCGCAAAAGCAGGTAGAAGAAAATGCAGATGGAGCTGATGGCCAGGACCGGCGCCAGGTAGGTGGGGCCGGCGATGCCGCCCATCAGGTCGATGCAGAGCACGCTGGCCGTGACCAGCATGGTGGCGGGCGCGTAGCCCTTGAGCTTGAACAGCCGGCACAACTCGCGGATGCAGAGCATCGCGAAGACCGTGATCATGGCGATGTAGGCCCAGCTGCCCGTGTAGATGCAGTAGAGCGCCATCGCGATGAAGAACAGCGAGCTGATGAAGCGCAGGCCGAGGTTGCTCAGCTTCTTGGGTGGGTTCGCGATCATGGCAGCGGCAGGGCCGGGGCCACCACCCAGGCGTCCGCATCCACGCGAACCACCCGCCAATCCTCATCCGAGGTGGGCAGGGGCTGGCGGGAGCGCGACGGCGCGGTGCGCACGATCGTAGGCGCCGGACCCCCGCACCGCGCGAGGGCTTCCGACAAAGGCAACCCCAAGAGGTCCACTAGACCTCCATGACTTCCTTCTGCTTCGCGGCGAGCAACTCGTCGAGCTCCTTCACGTAGCGGTCCGTCAGCTTCTGGATTTGCTCTTCGCCGCGCTTCAGCTCGTCCTCCGTCAGCTCGCTGGCCTTCTGCTTGCGCTTGAGGGCGTCCGTGCCGTCCCGGCGGATGTTGCGGATGGCGATCTTGCCTTCTTCGGAGCTCTTCGACAGCACCTTGACGAGCTCCTTGCGGCGCTCTTCGGTGAGGGCCGGGATGTTCAGGCGGATCGTGTTGCCGTCCGTGTTGGGCGTGAGGCCCAGGTCGCTCTTCTGGATGGCCTTCTCGATCAGCTGGACGGACGCCCGGTCGTACGCCTGGATTTGCAGCGTGCGGCCGTCCGGTACGGAGATGTTGGCCATGCCCTTGATGGGCGTGTCCGTGCCGTAGTAGTCGATGCTGATGCGGTCCAGCAGCGCCGCCGAGGCGCGGCCGGTGCGGACGCTCGCGAAATCGCGCTGCGTCGCCGCGATGGCCTTCTTCATCTTGTCTTCGGTCTGCGAGATGACTTCGTTCATTGCTGCGACTCCTTCTACCTTGCGGAGGACACTTCGTTCGTGACGAGCGTGCCAATCCGCTCGCCGCGGACGGCGCGCTCGATGTTGCCTGGCCGCGCCAGGTCGAACACGATCAACGGGATCGAGTTCTCCTTGCACAGCGCGATGGCGGTGGCGTCCATGACTTTCAGTTCCTTGGTCAGGGCTTCCATGTAGGTTAACTGGTCGTACTTGACGGCGTTTTCGGGGTCCTTCATGGGGTCGCGGTCGTAGATGCCGTCCACCTTCGTGGCCTTGAGGATCACCTCGGCCCCGATTTCGGCGGCGCGCAGGCTGGCGGCCGTGTCCGTCGTGAAGTAAGGGTTGCCGGTGCCGGCGGCAAAGATGGTGACGCGGCCCTTTTCCAGGTGGCGCAGGGCGCGGCGGCGGATGAAGGGCTCGGCCACTTCGCGGATTTCCATCGCGGAAAGCACGCGCGTGACCACGCCCGCCTTTTCCAGACCGTCCTGCAGCGCCAGGGCATTCATGACCGTGGCCAGCATGCCCATGTAGTCGGCCGTGGCACGGTCCATGCCCTTGGCGGAGCCGGCCATGCCGCGGAAGATGTTACCGCCGCCCACCACCAGCGCCAGTTCCACCTCCAGCTTCACCACGTTGCGGATCTCGAGCGCCACGCGCTGGATCACCGCCGGGTCGATGCCGTAGGCCTGGTTGCCCATCAGGGCTTCGCCGCTGAGCTTGAGCAGCACACGCTTGTACTGGAGGATTGCCACGATTTGCTCCTGGGGAAAAAAAGGGAGAGAGGCACCGGCCTCTCTCCCCGGGGGGTTAACCCTTCATGTAGGAGGCGACTTCCTCCGCGAAGTTGTCGACCTTCTTCTCGAGGCCTTCACCCAGGCCGTAGCGCGTGAAGCGCGTGACCGAGGCGTTGGCCTTCTTGACGAGGTCGGCGATGCTGGTGCTGGGGTCCTTCACGAAGGACTGCTCCAACAGACAGATCTGCTCGAAGTACTTGCCGATGCGGCCTTCCACCATCTTCAGGCGGACGTTCTCGGGCTTGGACTGCAAGTCGGGCTGGGCGATCAGGATTTCCTTCTCCTTCTCGACCTGGTCCGCCGGCACTTCCTCGCGGGCGATGTACTGGGGCTGCGAAGCCGCCACGTGCATCGCGATGTCGCGCGCCAGGTCGGTCAGGTCGCCCGCGCCCTTGAGCTCGACCAACACGCCGATCTTGCCGCCCAGGTGGATATAGGCGCCCAACTGGCCGTCGGCGCCGGCCTGGTAACGGGTGAAGCGGCGGATGTCGAGCTTCTCGCCGATCTTGGAGATCTGCTCCTTGACCGCTTCGTCGACGGTGGCGCCGCTCTGCCACGAAGGCAGGCTGGCCAAGTCTTCGCCGGAGCCGGTCTCGATGGTGCCTTTTTCGACGATGAGCTTGGAGACGTTGTCCAAGAGTGCGACGAAGGCCTCGTTGCGGGCCACGAAATCCGTCTCGGAGTTGATCTCGACGATGGAGCCGGACTTGCCGTCGGCGGACACAAATGCGCCCACGAGGCCTTCGGTCGCCACGCGGCTGCCCTTCGAGGCGGCCTTCGCGATGCCCTTCTTGCGGAGGAGGTCCGCGGCCGCGTCGACGTCGCCGTTGGTCTCCGTCAGCGCCTTCTTGCAATCCATCATGCCCACGCCGGTCTT
>JAQBPE010000435.1 GCA_028287685.1 Cyanobacteria bacterium RYN_339
CGGCCGCGTTGGACGAGGCCGCCACGGCGGCCGAAGCGCTGGGCGCGCGCCTGTTGCTGGCCCGCGTGGGGCTGTACGCCGCCAGTGCCCGCCTACGGGCCGGCGACGCGGCCGCCGCCCGCCAGGCGCTCGACGGCGCGCTGAACGCGGCGCAAGCCTTCCCGTTCCTGCGCCGCGAAGACCCCCTGCTCTGGTCCCAGCTGACGCCCCTGGAAGGGCCCGCCGCCGCGCCCGCCGCCGGCCACCTGACGCTGGCCTTCCTGGGCGGCTTCGGCGTGGAGCTGGACGGCGTGCCCCTCACGCGCTGGCCGCGCAAGAAGGCGCGCGCGGTGCTGGCGGCCCTGGCGCTGCACCCGCGCGGGCTCGACGCCGTCGCGCTCGCGGAGGTGCTCGACGAGGAGCCCGCCCCCACCACGGTCAAGGCGCTGCAAATCGAGATCAGCTCGCTGCGCCGGATCCTGGAGCCCGACCTCGCCGCCGGCCGGCCCTCGCGCTACGTGGTCCAGGAGGGCTCGCGCTACACGCTGGTCTGGGACAAGGTGGCGCTGTTCGACGTGCGCGCTTTCGAGGCGGCCGCGGTGCTGGCCCGAACCGCCATGCGCGGCGAGCCGGCCGGGGCGCTGGGGCCCGTGACGGCGGCGCTGGCGCTCTACGGCGGCGAGCTGCTCGACGAGGACAAGCTGCGCGCGCGCTTCGAGCCGGAGCGCCAGGGGCTGCGCCGCGCCGCGCTGGACCTGGCCGTCTGGCTGGGCGCCCACCACCCCGACCCGCGCGCGGCGGAGGCCGGGCTGCGCCGCGCGGTGGCGATCGCCCCCGCCGACGAGGAGGTCTACCGAGAGCTCGCGGCCTTCCATATAAGGCAAGGCGAACCGGAGCGCGCCCGGCAGGTCTACTGGGACTGCCGCAAGGCGCTCAAGCTGCACCTGGGCACGTCGCCCAGCGCGGAGTTCGCGGCGGGCATGGTATGATGAACTGACTGGCAGTCAGCTCCTGATTGTGTAGGACACCAGGCGAGCGGGTATTACAGAACGCAGCGATGACGAGCTTTACACGCCCCAAGCTGATCCGGTGCGCCCTGGCCGGGGCGATCGCAGCCGCGGCCCTGGCGGCCTGTAACCCGCCGGCCGGCAGCAAGCTGGCCGTGCGCACCTCCGCGGCGCCGGCGCATCCCAGCGCCACGCCCCAGGCCATGTCAAGCCAGGGCTCGGCCACCCCGGCGCCCGTGCCCAGCCTGGGCTTGCTGTACACCGGCGAGATCCTGGTCGAGCCCGGCCACATGCTGGCGCGCGGCATCGCCAAGGAGACGCCGGACGGCATCCAGCTGATCGGCCCCAACGGCGCGGGGGTGGTCGCCAACAACGGCGGCGGCGTGATCGCGAGCGGTGGCGGCAACGTGATTTCCAACGACGGCGCCAGCATCATCTCCAACGACGGCGCCTCGCTGCTCTCCGAGAACGGGCTGGGCCTGCTGTCGGAGAACGGCTTGGGGTTGATCGGCGCCACCAGCGGCAACCTGATTTCGGATGTCGGCTCCTCGTTGATTGGCCGCACCCGCCTGATCTCCCCCAACGGCGGGGCCTACCGGCTGGCCCAGGCGGCACCGGCCGCGGCCAAGGGGTTGCGCCCCGTGCGTGACATCATGGTCTTCGCGGTGGGCCTGCGCGACGGCAAGGTGCTGGCCGGCCCGGTGGCCACAAACGCCCAGGGCGGCTACCGGCTGGGCTTCCTGGCGGCGCCGGAGCAGGGCGTGCGCATCATGGCCCAGGTCTACGGCCTGGCGTCGGACCCGGCGTTCAACTACGCCGCGCTGCAGGCGCCCACCACCGGCCACGCCGCGCTCAACGACAGCACGCGCGCCGTGTCGTTGTTCCTGCTCGACATCATGCGCCGCAAGGTCCAGGACGGGCTGGAGCAGCGCCAGCGCGGCGAGTCGTTCAAGTTCAAGTTCCTGGGCCCGCGCGACGCCGCCACCCAGACCTTCATCGAGCAGACCACCGCCGTGATCAACCTCCTGCCGGTGGACGCCGCCAAGCGCATCGACCGCGACGGCCAGACGGCCATCGAGTTCTCCAGCAAGATCCTCTCGTTCGCGGACCTTGGCCAGTCCACCTATACCGACCTGCTGGCCGCCACGGAGGACCTGCGCGCCCTGGGTGCTACCTTCGACCCGCCGCTCGACCCGCCCCTGCTGGAGCAGGTCGTGACCATGTCGCAGCACGCCGACCCGGCCCCCGAGGTGCTCGCGCTGCTGGCCAAGCACGGCGTGCCGAACGAGACGGCCCAGGCCGTCTCCGGCCATTACTTCGACGCGGGCGACAAGGTCTTCATCGACCTGGCCGCCACCGCCAAGGCCCACCTGCAAGAGGTCTTCGAGCCCTTCACGGTGCTCGCCAGCCCCGCCCCCTAAAATTTGTGACTGCGAGTCACAACGATCCGGTTTAGTCGGGGGGAGGACGGGTATTACAAGCCTGGAACGACCTTGCGCCTAGAGGAGAAGTTGCGATGCTGCGGTTCACCGTTTTCCCGCCCACGTACCACGATCTTTCCAACGTAGGCGGCTTCACCCCGGGCGCTTCGCCCCTGACCTCCGCCAACACCAAGGTCGCGGACAGCTTCACCCAGCTCGACGCCGGCGACGCCGCCGTGGACGGCAAGGCCAGCGTGGAAGCCGTCACCAAGGTCCTGATCGCCAAGAACCAGAACCTGGTCTCGGGCGCCAACGCCCAGGAGGCCAAGGCCAAGCTCGACCACCTGGGCGCGGAGATCAAGAAGTTCGACAAGGACGGCGACGGCAACTTCAGCCTCGATGAGTTCAACGCCCTGACCCAGGACCTGGTCGACGAGGGCGCCACCACCACGGCCAACCTGTCCAAGCCGGAGACGGACGCCCTCCACAACCACATCACGGCGCATGACGACAAGACCCACCAGACGGTCAAGCAAGCCCAGCAGGAGCTCAACGGCCTGATCAAGGCCGGCAAGATCCCCGGCCCTCCGCTCAAGGAAGACGGCCTGGAAGGGCCCAAGACGCGCGCCGCCAAGGCCGCGGCCGAGAAGCTCAAGACCGAGCAGCCCTCGGGCGGTGCGACCTCCGACGCCGGCGTCCGCCGCGCCCAGTACGACGCGGACACGAAGACCTTGCAAGACGCCAATGCGGCCTGGGAGAAGGCGCCGCCGGGGCCCGCCAAGGCCGCCGCGGAGAAGAAGCTGGTGGCGCTGGGCGACGCCTACAACAAGAACTGGCCCAACGGCGCGCCGCCGCTGCCGGTACTGGCCGAGGTGACGGTCAAGATCCCCCCGAACCCCGCTCCCACCAACGCGCTCGACACCAAGCTCAAGGAGATCGAGGGCAGCAAGCGCTCGTTGGGCGACAAGCTCTTCGAGATGTTCATGGCGGTGATGGTGGGCGGCCGGGCCCCCGTGCAAGATGGCCCGGGAGGCTCGGCCTCGACCGGCCAGACGAACCGGGTCAGGCGCGACGGCATGGAGGCGGACCAGGGCCCGCTGCAGAACACCTTGGACCAGGCCAGCGGCGCGGACATCGCCGATTTCATGAACCGGATGCGGGCCAGCGGCTACAAGCCGGAGCAGGTCCTGAACCAGGCCCAGCGCAAGCAAGTCTTCGAGAAGCTGCCCGCGACGGAAAGCGACTCGCGCATCTTCATGGCGGCAGATATTCTGCGCTGCTCGACCCTGCCAGGCGCCACCGCGGATTCGATCCAGTTGGACACCAAGACCCTCAACAGCGCCGTGGGGGCGTTGACCGACGCGGAGCTCGCCAAGCTCAAGCCCGGTACCTTGAAGGCGCTGGCGTCGGGCACCGCGGATCCGGTCACGCTCAAGCGCCTGAACGCCGCGCTCGCCGGCGCGGCGCCGACCACCACCACGATCCCGCTGGGCGGGCCGCCGACCACCAACCCCGTCCGCCGGGACGTCCCTCCTCCGTCCTCCAAGCACGAGGAGCCGGACGACCACGCGCCGGCCCACCCCGCCGAGGCGCCCAGGCCCGCCAAGCATGGCAAGGCCAAGCAGGCGCACAAGGCCAAGAAGAAGCACCACTTCCTGAAGGGCCTCAAGCATGTGGGCAAGGGCCTGCTCCACGCCGGCAAGAGCGTGGTCAAGACGGCCGTAAAGAACTCCCAACCCACCTCCGTCCCGGTCTGATGAGCGAGGCTCCCAAGGACAAGCTGCTGGGCTGGGTCAAGAGCGTCACCGGCAAGCTGACGGGCGCGCCGCCCACCCAGAAGGCCACCCCCACGCCCGCCCCGAACCCCGGGGCGGATGCGGCCGTCAAGGCGGCGGCGGAGGCGCAGGCACGGACGCGCCAGGACGACCAGGCAGCCAAGGCCAGCAAGCAGCGCATGGCCTTCATCATGAACTACCTCAAGAACCCGAAGGGCGACCCGCTGTTCGATGACCAGAAGGTGGTCTACCAGGTCCTGACGGACGAGCGCTCGTACCTCCAGAACCAGATCGTCGCGCTGGTGACGACCCGCCGGGCGACCACCAACCCCACCGCCGCCGCGGAGCTGGACGCCAAGATCCAGGGCGCGCGCGACATGCAGAACCGCATCTTCGCGCTGCTCAAGCGCGTTTCGGGTGTGAGCGGCAAGACCGGCGGCAGCGGCTTCCTGGCGCCCTTGGCCGAGCCCACGGCGGACCAAACGGCCGACGACGCCATCGACAACGTCTCCGACTTCCTGGACCGCAAGCAAGGGAGCTAGTTCTCGGAGAGCCAGTCGCCGATCATGTCGATCGCCTCGCGGGATGAGCGGCTGCCGGCATCTTCCGGCGCCGCCTTGGCCAGGATGCCCGTGCCGCCGGTCTTGTTGCCGGAGCCCGTCAGCCCCTTCTGCAGATTGAACAGGCGCGTCTGCACCTCGCGCATCTGGTCGATCTCGCCTTGCATGGCGCTGCGGCGCGCTTCCAGGTCCCGGTAGATCGGGTGCTCCGCGATCTCTTCGGGCGTCAGGCCCATGGCGGCCGCGGGCGGGGGCAATTGCTTGAACTCCGTCACCAGCTTGGCCAGCAGCCCCTGCTGGTGCGCGCGCTCCTCGGCCAGCACCTTGTACACCACTTCCTTGCGCTGGAAGATCGGGTCGTCGGAGCTCTTCTTCACCCAGGCCAGGATGAAGGCCATGCGCTTGCGCGACTCCAGCTCGTCCGCCTCGGCGCGCTCGGCGGCCAGGCGCTGGGTCTCCGCGCGGTCCACCGCCGCGCGTTCGGCCTCCGTGGGCGCTTCCGGCTCGGGCGCAGGCGGCAGCGGCCCGGTGCCCAGGCCGCGCAGCAGGAAGCCGGCATCGCTCTCCCGCGCCGCGCTCTTCAGCGAGCCCAACCGCGCACGCAGCTGGGCCTGCAGCGTCCCGGCCGCTTCTTGGGCGGCGGCCAGGGTCGGGTCGGCGTTCGGGGTCTCGTCGGACATGGGGCCATTATACCCGCTGGATCGGGCGGCGAGGACGTTGTTCACCTGTCTCGTTGTGACCGACAGTCATTTCCTCCACGGGGTATAAGAAGGAGGCGGCCGTTGCCGCGAGGAGGTAGGCCATGGGGGGATCGCACCGCATCGACCGCACCGGCGGCAAGCAGCCTACGGGGCCGCTTGGCAAGCCGCAAAAGCCCAAGGTCGCGCCCCCAGAGGGACACCACCCGCACCACCCCGCGCCCACCCACATCCCCCACGCCGACGGGCACCACTTGCTGCATGGCGACGCGGTGCGCTCGCGCGACCCGCAGCGCCA
>JAQBPE010000438.1 GCA_028287685.1 Cyanobacteria bacterium RYN_339
CGAGGTAGCTCCACATGCGGAACCGCCCTTGCACAGCGAGCTGTGCAAGGGCGGTTCGATGAACTTAGGTGAGGAAGGCTAAGCCTTACTCTTCCTTCTCGTCCGGATCATCGCCGTCTTCGGCGGCTTCAGAAGCAGCCTCTTCCTCGGGCGACTCTTCGGCATCGTCCGAAGGATCCTCGGCCGGCTCTTCCATATCCGCGTCATCTTCGGCGATCTGGAAGGATTCCGCGGCAACCTGAATGGGCTGCACCGGTGCCTGCTGAGGGGTGGACTTGGCGAGAGCCGAACCAGCGCCGCATTCGATCAATGCCATCGCAACAACGACTGCCAAAACGTTAGTCTTCACTTGAATTTACTCCTTTTTTCTAAACGTTACGCGCCCTTGAGCTTGGCATTCAATGCAATGATCTTCTTATGGATGTCGGATGCCAACTTCTTCAACTTGGTCTTCTGCGCCGGGTCAGAGGCGGTCTTGAGCTTCGCCTTGACCTGCTCGCGCCAGCGGCGCAGACGCTTGCGCTCCTTCTTGTCGGCCTTGGCGTCCGCCACCATGAAGGGGGCTTCGGATACTGCCGAGACTTGGATCTGCTGCGAAGGAGCGAGGACATCTTCCGCCGCCATAGCAGGTGTACCCAGAGTCGTGCCGATGCACGCGGCCAGCGCGCAGATAATCGAAAGCTTCAGGTTTCTTTGCATTTCTTCACTTTCCTCCACTATTGTTGCTAATCCCTGGTAGATTGCTGGTTCTTCCAATACCCATCCACAATGTCAACATCACCACATTGAAACATTTTGGACCTTGCCAGCTTTGGGATTCGCTTGGAAGTCTTCTACCCGTTTTGCATAACGGACCGATAACCGCAACAAATGTTTTCCATAAGTGGCCCCGCGGCCAGCGCGGCGCCCAGGCAGCAGGGCATCCCTTGTGTTTGAGGTGGTCGATGTGAGTATCAACCCGGTTTTCCCCCCGCTACGGACGGAACGCCTTCTCCTGCGACGGTTGGAGCTTACGGACGTCAACGCCTTCCTGGGCTACCGCAACGATCCCGAAGTCGCGCGGTTCCAATCCTGGGACGGCATGACCGGTGACGAGGCCCGCGCCTTCATCCGCGAGCAGCACACGGTGATGCCTGGTGAACCCGGTCGCTGGGCCCAGTACGGCATCGAGCTCGTGGCGACGGGGGGGCTGTGCGGCGACGTGGCGATCGGACTATTGCCAGACGGCCGGCAGGCGGAGCTCGGGTTCACGCTCGCCCGGGCTTTCCAGGGCCAGGGCATCGCCACCGAAGCCGTGACCACGCTGCTCGCCCTCGCGTTCGGCGCCTGGGGGCTACACCGCGTCTCGGCGACCACCGACTGCCTCAATCCGGGCGCGATCGCGCTGCTCGAGCGGCTGGGCTTCCGCCGGGAAGCTCACCACGTCGAGAATATCTGGTTCAAGGGGGCATGGGGCAGCGAATACGTGTACGCCGTACTGGCGCGGGATTGGGTCTCCCGCTAAGGGATGTTGCTGCAGTCGGGCGGTGGCCCCATCGCGAACTTCGGCGCCTTCACAACCGCCGGCTCCGGCGCATCATTGGATGAAGCCGGTCACGGTCAGGAGGGCCGTGATGATGCCCATCAGGCTTTCGCCCGCGATCACGCCCGAAGCAACCGGGACGATGTAGCGGTCGGAGGCGTCGGCGTTGACCTTGACGAAGATCCACGCGATCAACGCGCCCAAGAACATCATCAGGGAGTTCGAGAAGGGCACCACCAGCGCGATGCCCAGGCCGACGGGCGACGGCAGCCAGTTGGCCGACTTGGGGAAGAAGTGCTCGATCAGGCCCAGCACGATGCCCACGATGCCCAACCACACCATCGCCGTGACAGCGGTGGGCGGCAAGGCGGTGAAGCCCTGGGACAGCAGCTTCGCCACGCCGGCATAGACCTGGGCGGAAGGGGCGGGGAACTGCTGGGTGCCGATCGCCGCGACGTTGGGGACCAGCAAGTTGAAGGCCGGCACGCAGAAGACGGAGCCCGCCAGGATGCCCAGGAACTGGGCGAAGAACTGCTGCCGAGGCTTGGCCCCCAACAGGTAGCCGGATTTCAGGTCGGTCAGCAGATCCGCGGTGTGGGTGGAGATGCCGGCCGTCGCGCCGGCGGTCATGAGGTTGGTGGAGAGGTTGCCGGGCGAGATCGCGCCGAACGTCAGCTGGGTCATCTGGCCCATCGCGGAGATGGGGGTGATGTCGGTCTCGCCGGTGGCGCGGGATGCGACGATGGCGAGCAGGAACGACAGCAGCACGGACAGCACGCCCATCCAAATCGGGATCTGGAAGAAGCTGTACTCCAGCGCGACGCAGACGATGCCCAGCACGATGAAGGACCACAGGAACCAGCTGCCGGGCACTTCGAGGCGGTCCAGCGGGTCGGCAGCGCCGACGGTGGCCTTGGGCTTGAAGATGGCGGTCAAGCCGGAGAAGGCTCGGACAAGGGTCTTCCACTGCAGGAAGAAGGACAACAGCCCGCTCGTCAACATGATCGAGGCGCCGGGCCACATGGACCATTTCACCAAGTCTTTGTAACCGCCCGTCTTGGGGATGATGCCGTGCGCGATCAGCCAGGGGGCCAGGAAGCAGAAGTAGGCGATGCCGCCGACCAGCATGGACAGCGCGACCCGCATGCCCATGATGGCGCCGGCGCCCAGCAGCAAGAGGCTGGACTCGCCCTGGATGGTCAGCGCGGTCAACGGCGTGCCCATGATCTGCCCCGACGGATCGAGGGTGGGGGGCAGGTTGAAGCCCTTCATCCACGAGACGGTGCCGTCGCGCAGCCAGGCCACGACCGCGCCTACCAGGCCCGCGAGGCCCAGGGCCTTGGCCTGGGCGATCGACTCCCCGCCCTTGGCGTGCATGCTCTTGAGCGTGGTCGCGGTGGCGATGCCGCTGGGGAAGCGCAACTGCTCGATGTTGATCATGTTCCGCTTCATCGGGATGGCCATGATCACGCCCAACATACTCAGGGCGCCGATCCAGGCCCCCAGTTGCACCGACGTCAGCCGCTGACCGGTGGTCATCATCAGGGCGGGGACGGAGGAGATCAGGCCCGCCGTCGCCATGTAGCCGGCCGCGGAGGCCGCCGACTGCATGGCGTTGTTCTCCAAGATAGAGAACTCGTCGCGCAGCCCGCCCAGCAGGCGCTTGGGCAGGGCGTCAAAGATCTTGGCGCTGGCCAGGAATTGGAGCGCCTTGAACAGCGAGAAGGCGAGCACGGTGGCGGTGATGGTCACGCCCATGCCCCAGCCGGTCTTCAGGCCGACGTAGAGGTTGGACAACGACATGACCCCACCGATCACCATGCCGATGATCGCCGAGCGCCAGGTCAGCTGCTTGGAATCGTCGCCCGCGTAAACGTTCTCGAGCCAGTAGCGCTCGATCGCGTCGGGATCGTCGCTGTCGACGGGCAGCTTGTGGTTGAAATTCAACTCCGGGCGGGGCTTGGGGACTTCGGACTCGGGGGTGAAGTCCTGGGCGATGCTCATGCGTATCTCCTGGGAAGGGTTGTCTGGACTATGGTAGCAGGGAATCGGCTCTCTACTCGCGGAATCGCGAGTAATCCGGTGGCCGCTTCTCCATGAAGGCCTGCTGCCCCTCCATCGCTTCCTCCGTCCCGTAGTACAAGCTCAGCCCGCCCACCCCGAGGTTCGTGATGCCCGCGACCCCGTCCGTCTCTGCGTGGAACGCGTACTTGAGCATCTTGAGCGCGGTCGGGCTCTTCAACAGCAGCTCCTGGCACCACTTCGCGACCTCTTCATCGAGCTTTTCCATAGGCACCACCGCGTTCACCAGGCCCATCTGGTGCGCCTCCGCGGCGGAGTAGCGCCGACACAGGTACCAGATCTCCTTCGCCCGCTTCATCCCCACCAGCCGTGCCAGGTCACCCGTTCCGAAGCCCGGGTCGAAGCTGCCGACCCGTGGCCCGGCCTGGCCGAACTGCGCGTGCTCGGCCGCGATCGTGAGGTCGCAGACCACGTGGAAGACATGGCCGCCGCCGATCGCGAAGCCGTTCACGCGCGCGATCACCGGCTTGGGGATGGTTCTTATCAAGTTGGTCACCATCTGCCAGCCCACCTCCAGGGGCAACGCGGCGATCGCCTGCCCTTCGGCGCCGCGATAACCACCCGCCTCGCGCATCGACTGGTCACCGCCGGTGCAGAAGGCCTTCTCGCCCGCGCCCGTCAGCACCACCACGCCCACGCTCGTGTCGGCCCAGCACGCCGTCAGCGCCTGGGTCAGCTCGTGGATCGTCATGGGTGTGCAGGCGTTGTAGCGCTCGGGCCGGTTGATGGTGAGGGTCGCGACGCCGTCTACCTTGGCGAACAGGATTTCGGAATACGTCATACCGGCTCGCCGTCCATGTACGGGACGGCATCGGCGCGGCGGGAGACGTGGCCGAGCATCCGCTCGCCGCCGCGCCGGACGTAGCTCATCACCTTGCCGGAGTCCGGGTACTCGGCGATCTCGACGTCGTCGTTGGTGCTGATGGCCATGTAGACCAGCGGCTGGTCGCCGGTGTTGATGATCTGGTGGGCGCCTTCGGGTCCCGGCGGGCAGCTGATGACGTCATGGGGACGCAGCGGGTAGGTCTTGCCGCCCAGGCGCACCTGGCCGGTGCCTTCGAGCACGAAGAACAGCTCCTCGCCGGCGTGGTGGTAGTGGTACGGGCACGACGACTTGCCCGGCGCTAGCCGGGTGATGGCCAGGTCCAGCCGCTGTTGGGCGACGTGCTCGGCGACGATCTTGTCGTCGGAGCCGTAGCGGCCTTCGCTGGGCGTGCTTTCCCAGGGGATGTCGTCCAGGTTGGCATGCAGCGGCAGGGGTTCGGACACGGGAGTGGCCTCCTGGGGGACGGTTCTTAGGATGCTTACTTGATGTAGCCCGTAGCGCTCAAGAGCGCGATGGCGACGCCCATCAAGCTCTCACCCGCGACGATGCCCGAGGCGAGGGGGATGGTGTAGGTGTCGGCGGCCTTCGGCTTGAAGTGGGCGAAGAGCAACGCGATCAGCGCGCCGAGGAACATCGAGATGCTGTTGAAGCCCGGGATCACGAAGGCCAAGCCCAGCCCCATCGGCGACGGCACGAACTTCTTGAACTTCGCGGGCACGAACTGCTCGAGCAGGGCGATCAAGATGCCCGCCAGGCCGCCGATGAGCAAGCCCATCTGGGCCGTCGGATGCAAGGACTCCAGGCCCTTCGACATCAGCTTGGCCACGCCGAACCAGACCTGGGCCGCCGGCGCCGGGAACATGTCGCTGCCCAAGGCGGCGGTGTTCGGCACCAGCAGGTAGAAGGCCGGCACGACAACGGCCGTGCCCGCGAAGACACCGGCGAACTGGGCCAGGAACTGCTTGCGGGGGTTGGCGCCCAGCACGTAGCCGGACTTGAGGTCGGTCAACAAGTCGGCCGCCGCGCCGGCGGCGCCCGCGGTGACGCCCGCGGTCATGAGGTTGGTGACCATCTGGCCGGGGGCCAGGATGCCGTAGGCCAGCTGGGTCATCTTGCCCATCGCGCCCACGGGGGTGGTGTCGGTCTCGCCGGTGACGCGGCAGGCCACCAGCGACAGCACGAAGGCCATCACGATCGACAGCACGCCCATCCACCAGGACGTGCCGAAGGCCACCATCAAGATCACGACGCAGGCCAGGCCGGACAGCCCGGTGCCGAGCATGAACCACGAGTTCGGCACCTCGATGCGGTCCATCGGGTTCGGCTCGCGCTCCTGGCCCATCTTGCCGAGGCAGGAGAACGCGCGGGCGACGGAGCGCCACTGGAAGACGAAGCCCGTCAGGGCCGCGGTGACCATCAAGGAGGCGCCCGGCCACAACGACCAGGCCACGATGCTGCGGAAGCCCAGCTCCTTATCGGGGATCACGCCCAGCGCCACCATGTGCGGCGCGAGGAACCCGAAGTTCAGGATGGCGCCCAGCAACAGGCTCCAGCCCACCCGCCAGCCCATGATGGCGCCGGCGGCCACCATGATCAGCGAGCCCTCGAAGCCCATCGTGTATTTCAGCGCCGGCAGGCCGCCGATCTTCAGGAACGGGATGTTGAACGTGGCCGGGATCCAGGCCCAGGCGTCGCGCAGCCAGGCCATCACCACGCCGACGCCGCCCGCGGCGAACAGGGCGTTGGCTTGTTTCTTGGCTTCGGCGCCCTTGGCGTGCAAGCTCTTGAGGGTGGTGGCGGTGGCGATGCCCGAAGGGAAACGCAGCTGCTCGATGTTGATCATCTGCCGCTTCATGGGGATGGCCATCATCACGCCGAGCACGGCCAGGAAGAACGTCCACAAGGTCAGCACGACGCCGCCCATGTGGTGGCCGGTGACCAACAGGTAGGCCGCAATGGCCGAAACCATCGTGCCACCGGTCGAGACACCCGCCGCGGTCGCGGTGGACTGCATGGCGTTGTTCTCCAAGATCGACATCTCGGTCTTGAACCACTTCGGGAAGAGCTTGTGCAGCGTCGTCCAGATCGTGTACGAGAGGATGCAGGCCGTGATCGACACGCCGAAGCCCCAACCGGTCTTCAGGCCGACGTACAGGTTCGACAACGACATGAGGCAGCCCAGGGCGCTGCCCATGATGACGGACCGCACCGTCAGCTGCGGCATGTCGTCGCCCTGGTAAACGTGCTCGAACCAGTGGCGTTCGCGTT
Source organism: Cyanobacteria bacterium RYN_339 (assembly GCA_028287685.1). Lineage (GTDB taxonomy): Bacteria > Cyanobacteriota > Sericytochromatia > S15B-MN24 > JAQBPE01 > JAQBPE01. The sequence goes on from JAQBPE010000438.1 coordinate 6,699, forward strand.
GGTCCGCGGTCATCTGGTCGAGGGCATCCTGGTCATCAGGGCCCATCGGAACTTCGGCTGCCATCAGGGGTCTCCAGCGAGGGTGGGAGGGTCGAGCTACGTATCTTAGAGCAATGGTTGCTTCTTGCCCACTTCGGCCTAGACGTCGTTGCAGAGCAGGCACCCATGGGCATGCTCGTAGGCGTCATGGCGGGGGCACAGTCTGATCGTTTCAGGCCACCCCAGGATCGGCGACCGGTCGTCATCCCAGGCCACATCGCCAGGCTCGAGCGCTGCCGCCAGCGCCGCGAACAGGTCCAGGTTCTCTTCCAGCGGCTCGGGTGGCGGCGTGTAGCCGAGGCGGTCCCAGCCCACGCGGGTCTTGGCCGCCGCCGCGACGACGAGGAGGAAAGCCCGATCGGCGGCGAAGGAGGGTCGTTCCCAGGGCAGATCGCAGAGGTCGAAGCCCGCCACCCCGCGGCCGATCAGCGTCTGATCCTGGCCCGCCAGCCAAACCATCAGCCGGATTTGCTGGGGGGTCTGCGCCAGGGGCGCGCCGGCCAGGCAAAGCACCGCCAGCAGCACATCCGTGGCGCCGTTGGTGGCCTGGAACCGGCCTTCGGGCTTGGTGGGGCTTGTCCCAAACCAATTCGACATCGGAGACCTCCCGGCTGGATGAGGTACTGTAGGGCGTTGCCGAACCATAGCCAAAGGAGCTGGAAGTGGGAAACCCGAACCAACCCGTCGCGACGGCCGTCATGCTGCTTCGCCGTCCCGTCGAGGTGGTCTACGACGCCTTCGCCAACCCCGAGACCACCACGAAGTTCTGGTTCACGAAGAGCACGGGCAGGCTGGAAGCCGGGAAGACCGTCGTCTGGAGCTGGGAAATGTACGGCGTTTCCGTCCCCGTCTCGGTGGTGGCCGCCGAGCCCGGCAAGCGCATCGTGGTCTCGTGGGGCGAGGCCGGCGCGCAGACCGAGGTTGAATGGACCTTCCGAGACCTGGGTGAGTTGGGCACCTACGTCCGTGTGGTCAACAGCGGGTTCGCCGGCACCCCCGAGGAGATCGTGGCCAAGGTGAATGACGCCGCCGGCGGCTTCAACCTCTTGCTGGCGGGCGCCAAGGCCTGGCTCGAGCACGGGGTGCAGCTGAACCTCGTGGCCGACCACGTGCCCGAAGCCGTACGGAGCTAGGGCCGGGCCTTCGCACCGACGACGTTGGGCGTCAGGGGCACGGTCATGCCGACCGGCTCGAAGATGACGTCCGCGACGGACAGCCGGCCTTCGCCGAAGAGCATCGCGCCATAGCGCAGCGTGGTCGCCGTCTGCGGGATCTCCTGCACGATGGTGATCTGGCGCCAGCCGCCGGTGCCCTTGGTGATCCGGTCCTGGGTGTTGTCGCCCACCAGCGGCTGTCCCTTGGCGTCGTCCGCGAAGAGGAACAGGCCGGCCCGCCGCTTCACGTCGGTCGGCCGCAGCCAGACGCTGAAGCGCACGCGTTTGCCGCGGTAAGGCACCGCGTCGCTGGTTTGTTGCATGGCGCCGTAGGAATCCTTGGGCGGCACGCCCACCCCCAACAGGAACGCGCCATGCTTGTTGTTGTGGGCGTCCGAGGTCGAGGCGCCGGCCTTGTACGAGCGCCCCGCCGTCGCGGGCTTGGTCACGTGCGTCCAGCCGCTCGGCAAGGCCCCGCCGGGCTCGAAGGTCAGGTTCCGGGGAGCGGTGGCCCAGGCAGGTGTCGCCACGAGGAGCACGGCCACGGGGATCAAGTAACGCATCGCGAAGTCCTCCGATCGGGATGAGGGGACGCAGGATTCTAGCGATCGAAGCCCAGGGGGTCAACCTGGCTTCCTTACTTCTTGGACAGCGCGGTGGCCAGGATCAGCTTCACCTGGTTGTGGCCGGTGTCGGCCACGAACAGGTTGCCGTCGGCATCGAAGGCCAGGCCGTGTGGCTCGCGCAGCGACGTATCGGGCGTGGTGCCGCCGAGGGTGGTGCCGCCCACACCCGCCACGGTCGTGATGATGCCGGTGATGGCGTCGATGCGCCGGACGCGGTCGTTGTGGGTGTCGCTGATGTAGAGGTTGCCGGCCGCATCGCGGGCCAGGGCGGAGGGCGCGGAGAGCATCGCGCTGGTGGCCTTGCCGCCATCCCCCGAGAAGCCGGGACCGGTGCCGCCGGCCACTACTGTCAACGTCCCCGCGGCGGAAACGCGCACGATGCCGTCGTTGCTGGCATCCACCAAGTAACAAGCGCCGTCGGGCAGCGGCAACGGGGCCGTGTAGAGCTTGCCGGGCGAGCGCCGGAGGATTTCCCTTTCCACCGTGCCCTGCAGGCGCACCACCCGCGAGCTCTGGTCGCCGCCGCTGACGGAGTAGGCGGTATCGCATACGTAGAGCGACCCGTCCGGCGCGAACGCCAGTTGGCCCGGGTTGGCGATGTCGGCGGGCAGCTGGTGCGTGCTGATCGTGCCGTCCGGCGCCACCACCCGGACGCGGAAGAGCGGGAACGGCGTGTCCGCGATCCACACGCTGCCGTCGTCCGGGGCGAGCGCGAGGTCGCCGACGTAGCCCAGTTTGGCGTCCCGCGCGGGGCCGCCGTCTCCGATTTCCGCGAGCGGGGTGTCGGCAGTGGCGACGACCGGACCGCCTGCGAACCGGTAGTACAGCCCGTTGGGCCGGCGTTGCCAGACGATGCCCGCGGTCTGGTCGGCCACGTACAAGTTTCCGGTAGGGTCCAGGCGCAGGGCGCTGGGGGCGTTCAGGCTGACCTGATCGGCCGGGATGCCGTCGCCGGCCGTTGGCGCCAGGCCGGCGATCAGGGTCGGCGCGCCACCGGAAAGGGGCGTGCGCCACACCTGGTTCGCACGCGCGTCGGCCACGATCATGGCGCCTTCGTCGAAGGCCACGCCGGCCAGCCCAACCCATTCGGCAGGGCCCTGGAAGCGCTGCCACGCGCCTTCCACCAGCCGGTAGGCGCCCCCGCCGTCGCTGATGAAGGGTGTCCCGTCCGGTGCGAAGGCGAGATGCGAGTCATTCGTCAGCTCGTGGGCCGGCAGGCCGGCCGGCTGGGTGAAGTCGTCCCCGACGAGCTTCAAGAAGGCGCCGTGGGCACGGTCGGTGGCGTCCGTTGCGACCAGAGCCCCCCGCGGATCCAAGGTAAGCGCAACCACATACCGGCCGCCCACCGCCAACGACGTGAGCTTGCCGTCTGCCTCGATGCGGTAGCAGCCCTGATCGCAAACGAAGACCACGCGCCCCTGGGCGTCCAGCGCCACCGCGCGCGGCAAGGCGATGGGTGCGGCGACGGCCGCCGTCCCGGTGGGGACGGGGGCGGTCGCCACCGCGGAACCACCGACGACGCCCTTGTCCTGCAAGGTCCCCGCCACGCTGGTGATGATGCCCGTCTTGCCGTCGATGCGGCGCACGCGGTGGTCGTTCAGGTCGGCCACGTAGACGTTGTCGTGGGCGTCGACCACCAGCGCCTGCGGCAAGTTCAACCGCGCCTGCTGCGCGGAGCTGCCGTCTCCCAGGCTGGTGGCCCCTTCCTTGCCGGCGAAGGTGGTGATCTGGCCGTTCGGCCAGAGGCGTCGCACCCGGTTGCCGAGCGCCTCCAGGATGAGCAGGCTGCCATCGGAGAGCCGCGCCACGTCCCGCGGAAGCGCAAGCGACACCTTGTTGGCCGGGAGCCCGTCGCCCAGGTTTGTCAGGCCGCCGACCAGCAAGCTCCGGACGTAGGCCACCTGGTCGTCGAAGACCTTGTTGCCGGCCCGCAGGGCGTCAACGCCATGCAACAGCTCCGCGGCCCGGAACGAGGTGACGGGCGGCGTGCCACCGAAGGCCGCCCCGGCCTTGGCGCGCGTGTCCGCCTCGACGTCTGCCGGCAACTTGTCCAGCACGGCCTGCTGGCCCTGCACGTAGTGCTTCAGCACGTAGCCCATGACCAGCGTGGAGGCCGTGTCGATGACGACCTCGCGCTTCGGCGCCGCCGCGGTGGCCGCGGGCGCATAGGCCCACATCGTGCCGGCCGCGTTCAGCTCCACGGCGATGATGGCGTTCCGGTCCGCGGGCGCGCCGGGGAAGGCGTAACCGCCGGCCGCGTCGGTCTTCGTCACGAAGGGCGTCCCCTTTGAATCCAACACGGGCTTGCCGGCCGCATCCAGCAGGCGCACGCTGGCGTTTGCCACGCGCACCTCCCCGGTGGTCGCCGCGCCACCGGCCGCCAGCACCTTGTAGCCACCCGAGTTGTCCGAGATGATCCCCAGGCCGTTGTCACTCAGGACGCTGCCGCCGTTGTTGGAGATCACCGCGCTGCCATCGGTCGCGATCTCCCCAGCGCCGTTGTTCGAGACGACGCTCGCAGGCGCCAGGACCCTGCCAGCCAACCCCGCGCCGTTGTTCGAAACGACGGACCCGCCCGCCGCGGTGGTGCCGGGCTTGGCGCTCACGGCCTTGCCGGCGCCCGGGACGGAAGGCGCGGGCCGCACGGGGGCGCAAGCCGCCAGGGCCAGGGCGACAGCCACCGAGAAGGCAGGCAAGCGTTTGCGCACACGGCCCTTATTCCTCGGGGCGCCCTGCGCCAAACCTCGCGCTGCCGGGCATCCCCGGTTCGCCGCTATCCTAGCGGATCCGGTTCTTCACCGTGGTGGGGTAGGCGTAGTTGAAGCGATCGCCCTCCAGCTTCGGCTTCCAGGTCAGCCAATCGAAGATGCCGCGGGTGGGCAGGTTGTTGTCGCCGTCCTTGTCGAAGGTCCGCATCAAGGCTTCGAGCTCGTCGGGCGTGACCTTGCCGTTGTGGTCGCGGTCGGCACCGAGTACGAGCTTGTCGATGCTCATCGTCAGCTCGCGCGTCACGTCGCGGCCTTGCTTGTCCTTCTCCTTGAATTCCGTCACTTCCGTGCGCTCGTCGGTCCCGGCGCAAGGCTTCTTCTTGCAGGCCACGGGGTAGTCGATCGTGCCGTTCTTGTCCTTGTCCCAGTTCAAGAATGTCGACGTCACGCGCTCTGGGATCGTTCCGAAGTAGGACATGGGGACAACCTCTCTGGTCGGGACAGCTCACGCCAAGCCTATCGGTGGGGTGCTGACAAGCCGCAAACAACCGCGCCGAAACGGGTTATGGATTCGTTAATAATAGGTTCAGGTCCGATGTGCGCTTCGGAAACTGTCATACGCCCCGTCGCGTGGACCGGCGGGTGGCGCTTAAGCTTGGGCCAAGCAACCCCCACCGAAAGGCCCCACCCGATGCCCAAGACCCTGTCCGCCATGTTCGCAGCGCTCGCCCTGTTGACCGCCTGCGGGCGCGTCCCGGAGGCCACGGTGGCGACCCCCGTCCAGAAGGCGACCGTCGCCGCGGCCGCCAAGGCTCGCGCGGACAACGCCACGCCCACGGGCCTGCCGCTTGATGCGCCCTGGAAGCAGCAGGAGTACGCCTTCGCGGTGAAGAACGTGAAGCACCCCGCCTGGGGGCTCTCCCACGCCGAGCGCGACCTCCAGATCGCCCTGGCGCTGGCCGCGCAGGAGCGGCTTGCCGTGGACCGCGACGTCCTGTTCGCCGCGGCCTACCTCCATGACCTCGGCGGGCTCAAGGGCTTCGAGAAGGAGGGCGTGGACCATGGCGTACGCTCGGCCGAGCTGGCGGAGCCGCTGCTCAAGGCGTGGGGCTTCCCGATGGCGAAGTTCCCCAAGGTGAAGGACGTGATCATGGGCCACGTCTACTACGGGCCGGCGCCGACCGGTGACGAGGCCCGGGTCTTCCACGACGCCGATCTTCTAGACTTCCTGGGCACCATGGGCGTGATCCGCCTGCTGGCCGCCACCCAGGATGGGGGCCCCGACGCGACCATGGCCGGCGGCCTCAAGACGGCGAAGCAGTTCGCCACCGAATTGCCGCGCAAGCTGACGACCGCAGCGGCCCGCGAGCAGGCCAAGACCCGCGTCGCGGAGATGAACGCCTTCTTCCAGACGCTTGACCCGTACACCTACGACGGGAACGCGCTCTAGTTCCGGCCTGTGGACGGGTCAGGGCCGATGTTTATGCGCCAATGACGACGGCGCTTAGAATTTAAACATTCAGTCCTAAAACATTAGGTCGGTTGTGTCCTTACCTTCTGGGAGCCATCGCACTAGGGTGTTTTCACCCTTTTCGACGTTCTAACTCCTGGCCCCAGAGGAGGATTTCAATGCACCGTCGTTTCCGCCTGGCCTTGGCCATCGTCGCCCTTCCAGCGCTGGCATCGTGCGCCACGACGCCACCCGCTCCCATGACCCAGCACCAGCAGGAGCCTGCCGCGCCACCGGCCGACCCGGCTCCGGAGCACGTGCTGGCCCTCTCGGCAGAAGAGGCCGCGCTCACGCCCGAGCAAGTCCTCGGCAAGCGCCTCTTCGAGGACGAGAACCTCTCCGAGCCGCATGGCCAGTCTTGCAAGAGCTGCCACGACCCCCTCAAGGCCTTCACCGGCGACGCCGGCTCGACGGTCGCAGGCGTGGCGGCGGGCGCCGTGCCGGGCGTGGTCGGCAACCGCAACGTGCCGACGGCGATGTACCTCGCCACCTCGCCATCGTTCAGCTTCGTCGGCGAGCCGAATGACACGGGCGGCATCGATTACACGCCGACCGGCGGCTTCTTCTGGGACGGGCGCGCCGCGAGCCTCTCGGAGCAAGCCAAGGGTCCCTTCTTGAACCCCCGCGAGATGAACAACCCTTCCCAGGCCGCCGTGATCACGAAGGTGCGCAACGCGACCTACGCCTCGCTCTTCCGCCGGGTCTACGGGGACCGGGCCCTTGATGACGTGGGCAAGGCCTACGACAAGTTGGCGCAGGCGATCGCCGCGTTCGAGGGCAGCCCGCTCTTCAGTCCCTTCAGCTCGAAGTTCGACGACTACCTGCGCGGCAAGGCCAGCCTGACCGCGCAGGAAGCCAAGGGGTTCGCGCTCTTCAAGAACCCCGACAAGGGCAACTGCATGGGGTGCCACGCCGGCGATCCCAAATCGCGGAAGCCCCAGGATTGGCTGTTCACGGACTTCACGTACGACAACCTCGGTGTGCCGCGCAACCAGGCCATTCCGGACAACCAAGATCCAGCCCACTTCGATCCCGGCCTGGCCGGGCAAGCAGGCCTGGCGGCCAAGCTGCCGGCCGGCGTCGACCCGGCGAGGCTGGTCGGGGCGTTCAAGGTGCCGACGCTCCGGAACATCCAGAAGACAGGCCCGTATATGCACAACGGCAAGTTCGCGCAGCTGCGCGACGTGGTCAAATTCTACGTCACCCGCGACACCAACGCCGGGCTCTGGTATCCCAAGGATGCGACCGGCAAGGTGATCAAGTTCAACGATCTGCCCACGGCGGCCAAGGCCAACGTCAACACCGAAGAGGTGCCCTATGACCGCAAGGCCGGCGAGAAGCCGCGTCTGAACGACGACGAAATCGATGCGGTCGTGGCCTTCCTCAACACGCTCACGGATCGCTAGTCGTCCCGCTTCGGCGGCCTGCACCTTCATCAAGGTTTCAGCGGTAATTAACCAAGCCTTACCGCAAGGTGCAGGTGCCGGGGCGGGACAACTACGGTGGAGAGTGGAGTTGGACATATGACAATCAACGTTGGGGCCTACCGGCTCCTCGGCTATTCGAATGCGCCCGATCCTTCGTTGAAGGAGGTCCGGCAGGACGCGCGGGAGCTCAAGCGGGAGTACCGCAACGCGCCGCCGGCCCCGGTGGCGCCTTACCCGGTGTACTCGTTGGCAGGCTTGACCGCGCTGTTCGGCGAATTGGTCAGCTGGCTGTCCAACTTGCTGCATCTGCCGGCGGCCCCGGCCGTACCGGCCGGTCCGGTGGTCCCCGTCGCGGGCCGCCCCACCCGCTTCGTGATCAGCTCGTTCAACATCCTGGGCAGCAACCACACGGTGCCGGGCGCGGATGCCGCGGAGTACGCCTCCGGTCCGACGCGCATCCGCTGGGCCGCGCAGCTGCTCGAACAGCACCACGTGGACGTGGTGGGCTTCCAGGAGATGAACAACGACCAGGCGACCGCCTTCAAGCAGGCCACCGGCAACACCTACGGCATGTTCCCCGGCGCCGCGAAGCGCTCCATGGCGTCGAACAACTCGATCGCCTGGCGCAACGACACCTGGGACCTGGTCAAGGCCTACACCGTGGACATCACGTCCCACAAGGGCAACCTCTGGCCCTGCCCGGTGGTGCGCCTGCGCAACAAGGAAACGGGCCAGGAGACGATCTTCTGCAACTTCCACAACGCGCCCGGCCTGCACCTGGGCCTCCAGCAAGGCAACCGCGACAAGGCCAAGGACCAGGAAGTGGCGCTGGTGAACAAGCTGAAGGCCGAGACCGGCCTGCCCGTGATCGTGACGGGCGACATGAACGAGCGGGAGACCTTCTACCAGCAGTTCCACCAGCAAGCCGGCATGAACGCCGCCAACGCGGGGCCTGGCGGGCGCTTGCCCAAGAACGTCGGCATCGACTGGATCTTCGGTTCCGCGGGCGTTAGCTTCAAGGGCTTCACGCGGGACCGCGGCGCGCTCGAGCGCAAGGTCTCCGACCACGGGATGATCACCAGCGAGGTGAAAATCGGCTGAGCGAGGGGTCGCGTCAGCGCGTCAGCAGGATCACGCCGCCGCAGGCCTTGCATTCCGCCGCGCGGACGCGGGGACTGTCTTGCACGTCGTAATAGGTCCGAGGCATCGCCCGTGGATTGTACCGCGCCAGGTTGCTGGATCGGCTAAACGGGCGCCCCTCCTTTCCCCCACCGGGGATTACTTTTGGAGCTTGCCCAGCGTGTGCTCGGCGAGCCAGCTGTTGGCCTTGCCGTGCAGCGCCAACTGGTCCGCCAGCTGGAAGCCGCCGCAGGCGATCGAAATGACCAGGGAGGGCAGTCCGAGCGGGGTGGACCACCAGAAGATGCCGATCACGCCGGTGATGGCGCTGACGACGCTGATCGAGGCGTTGGTGACGGCGGCGCGCTTGGCCTTGGGCTCGTGCTCGCGCACGGCGTCGACCACGTCCATCGCGGCGAAGGGCAGCGTGATGATCTGGCAGTACTTCGTGAGGACGGTGAACGCCGCGCCCGTGCCCCTCAGGGCCACGTTGAGGCCGGAGGCCACCTTGCCGAACTTGGGCCCGACGGACAGGGCCGCGCGGCCGGCGATGCTGCCCGCCCAGCGGAAGAAGGGGACCACGGCCTCGCGCTCGCCGTTGGTGAACAGCGTGACATGCTCCAAGACCTTGGAGTGCATGGCGGTGTTGCGCGAGAGGATGCTGGCGGTGCGGGTGGAGTCCTGGACCGCGGCGGTGGACATCATCCCGTACTTGAAGTGGTCCGTTGCCATGTCGAGGGAAGCGGGCTTGGCCTCCGCGCGGCGGTCACCGCCCGGCGAGGCGGGCGTGGCGGCGTTGGGTTGGGAAGTTCGAAGCGCTTCCACGGGCTCTCCCTCGGGTCGATGGTGGTTCATCGGGGCCGAGGGGGGCCGACCGACGTGGATCCGTGCAAGCTTAAACCGTTCACTACCGAGCTTAACCGCGCACTAGTAACCAAAGCTCGCCCAGATTTCGTTCGCGGTCCAGCTCCCCGTGTTCTTGGGGTTCTTCACGTCGATGTCGATGCGCGTCTGGTCGGAGGTCCAGGTACGCTTGATTTGCTGACCGTTGCCGACCACCCACGGCCCACCGGCGTTGGTATAGACCAGCCACTGGCTGGGGGTGTTCCGGATGGCCAAGTAGCCATACTCGTGGGCGTCGATGTTGCGCCAAACCAGCAACTGGACGACCTCCCGCGAATCATCCAGGGTGTAGTAGTACCATTGGTCGTCCCAAATCCGCGTGCCGATGCAGTCGTTTGTGACCGCGCGGGCCTGGGCGTCCCAGTCGGCGCGGTCGACGGAGAGCACGCGGAAGACCTTGAAGACCACCCGCTGCGTGCGCAAGCGGTAGCAGTCGTTAACGCCGGGAATGCCGTTCGGCAACTTCGACAAGGTGTGGCGCACCGGCGTGGTGACGGCGGCCGGAGGGTGGGCGCACGCAACCACCGCAAGGACCAGGGGCAACAACATCAAGCGCGTCTTCACCGGTTCCCCTTTCGGTGCATGGGGGAGGCCATCGCGAGTGTGACAAAATTTCAGCAAGCCGTTCAAGGCTCAACTGCATGCCTGCAGGCCGATCGCCCAGCGGGACGCCGGGGTAAAAGACGCTTGGGGAGAGGCAGTTCATGCGCGCTTGGTGGATCGTTTGGCTGGCCTTGGCGCTGGTGCCGGTTCCGGCAGCGGCGGCGGCCCCCGGCGTGGGCGTGTTGCTCGACCCGGTCCCCGATGCCGAACCGGGCGTGGGGGCACTTTCGCCCATGTCGCTCGGGATGCCGAACGGCCCGATGCCGCTGGTGGCCCATCCGATGCGACTCGTCGTCGGGCCCGATGGGCGGCAACATGCGGGCGGCGTGAGCATGGCCGGGGTGACGCCCATGCCGGTCCACCCGCCGGAGGACGCCGACCCGCCGGACATCCCGAAAGCGCCCCACCGCGGGCATGTCGACCTGCGCGATCTCCTGCCGCCCGTGCGGGACCAAGGGGCGATGGGCGCCTGCGTGGGCTTCGGCTTCTCGGCCCTGGTGGACTTCCTGGCGGGGGGGCGGCGCGTCACCGGGTCGCCGCTGGCGCTGTGGGGCGAGGGCCGCCTGCGCGAGGGCACCTTCCCCCGCAACGAGGGGATCTACATGACGGACGGCGCGGCCATCCTGAACGGCCTGGGGGGCTTCCCGGAGGCCGCCTTGCGCTACCCGGAAGGCATCCAACGGCGCGACCCAGGCTTCCCGCTCGCGTTGCGGCGGATGGCGGCCCCGGGCCAGTACGAGGCCCAGGGCCTGCGGCTGAAGCCCGTGGTGGTGCCGCTGCAGGCCGGGGATCAGATCGTGCCGGCCCTGGACGCTGGGCGGCCCGTGGTGATCGCCATCTTCGAGCCGCCGCAATTCGACTTCCCGGGGCCCGGCGGCACCGTCGAGACGGCGGGACCCAACGTACCGACGGAGGACGCGCACTGCCTGGTGGTGGTCGGGTACGACGACCCCAGCCGGCGCCTGATCGTGCGCAACAGCTGGGGGCCCAGGTGGGGCGACCGGGGCCACTGCTACATGTCGTACGACTACATCGATCAGGGCTACATCTTCCAAGCGTTCACCCTGAGGTAAAGCGCTTCGGGTCGGCTTCCGCTGTGATACTATGACCCCATGATGTAGTGTCGTTTCTAGGTGAGTGGCCAATGGATGACGACCATGCGCTCCGGCAGGTTCTGGAACGTCGCGAGGCCCTGTTGCTCGGCGAGCGCGGCATCTTGGAGTGCGTCGCCACCGGTGCGCCCCTCGCCGAGATCCTTGCGGCCATCGCCCGGTTGGTCGAGGCCCATGGAGAGGGCCTGATCGCCACCGTGCTGTTGTTGGACGATTTCGGGCGGCTGCACGTGGGCGCGGCCCCCAGCCTGCCGGCCTGGTTCAACGACTACATCGACGGTCAGGAGGTCGGGCCGACGGCTGGGTCGTGCGGCACCGCGGTCTTCCACCGTCACCCGGTCTGTACGCCGGATATCGCCCATGATCCGCTGTGGGAACGTTACCGTGAGTTCGCCTTGCGCGCTGGCTTGGCCGCTTGCTGGTCGGTGCCGCTGCTGGATCGAGACGGCCGGGTGCTCGGAACGTTGGCCCACTATTACCGGACGCCCCAGGACCCCACGCCGCGGGACCTCTGGCTGGGTGACATCGCGCGCAGGCTCGCGGAAATCGCGATCCAGCACGAACGCTCGGCTGCCGCGCTCCGCCGGGCCAACGCGGAGTTGGAGCAACGCGTCGCGGATCGCTCGCGCGATCTCCTCTCCAGCGAGCGCCTGCTCGGCGAGTCGCAGGGGCTCGCCCACCTCGGCAGCTGGGGTTGGGACATCGCGACCAACGTCGTGCGTTGGTCCGACGAGCTCTACCGGATCTATGGCATGGCGCCCCAGTCGTTCGGCGCGACCTTCGAGGATTTCCTGGCCCAGATCCACGTCGAAGACCGCGAACGGATCCGGACCATGGTCGAGGAGGCGCTGCGGACGTGTAGGCCCTTCGCCAGCGAAGAGCGGATCGTGCGGCCCGACGGCGAGGAGCGTGTCTTGGCCTCCCGCGGGCGGGTGGAAGTTGACGCGGCGGGCCGTGCGACGCACCTGTGGGGCATCTGTCTCGACATCACGGAGCGCAAGCGCGCGGAGGCGGAACGTGCCGCGAGCGAGTTGCGGGAGCGCGAGGCGCTGGTCCAGGCGGAGAGCGCCCGCGAAGTGACCCGGCTCAAGAGCGCCTTCATCAACTCCGTCTCCCACGACTTGCGCACGCCCCTGACCGCGATCCTGGGCTTCCTGGAGTTCATCGAGGACGGCGTGGGCGGCCCGGTGACGCCGGCGCAACAGGAGCTGATCCGTGGCGTGTTCACCAACACCCGGCGGTTACAACGGCTGGTGGACGACCTGTTGGACTCCGCCCGGCTGGGGGCGGGCACCTTCGCGCTCCGGCGCCAGCCCACGGACCTGGTCGCCGTGGTCGACGACGTGGTGGAGAGCCTGGTGCCCCAGGCGGAAGCCGCCCGCGTCTCGGTCACGTTCCTGCCGGTGGATGGGCCGGCGCTGGCCGAGCTAGACCCGCAGCGCATCGAGCAGGTGGTGGCCAACCTGCTCACGAACGCGTTGAAGTTCACGCCGGCGGGCGGCACGGTCACGTTGGCGGTGGCGCAAACCCCGGAGCGCGTGCGCTTCACGGTCACGGATCCGGGCCCCGGCTTCGCCCCGGAAGACAAGCCTCGCCTGTTCTTGCCCTTCGGCCAGTTGGCCGCCGGGGCGAGCATGGGCGGCACCGGGTTGGGCCTGGCGATCTCGAAGGAGCTGGTGGTGGCCCACGGCGGCCAGATCGGTGCGGACAGCCGGCTCGGGCACGGCAGCACCTTCTGGTTCGAGCTGCCGAAGGGAGAACTTCAGGGAAGTTAGTTGCTTATATCCATAAAATAGGATATATAAATTGAGCAACCAAGATTCGCTGACAGAAGAAAGGCTCCCGATGCCCACCCTGACCCTCCCCCGTCCCGTCGCCACCGAAGAAGCCGCGATCCAACAGGCCATGCTCGACTACGCCGAGGGCTGGTACACGGGCGACATGGCGCGCATGCGCCGCGCCCTTCATCCCGCCCTGGCGAAGCGTGCGACCTTGCCCGCTGACGACGGCACGATGGCGCTGAGCGAGTACCCCGCCGAGGCGCTGATCGCCCGCGTGGGCAAGAACACCCCCGAGGCCTTCGCCGACGCGCCCAAGGCCAGCCGCGTGACGATCTTCGCGGTCCACGGCAACACGGCCACCGGGCTGCTGGAGATGGACGGCTGGACGGACTTCATGCACGTGATCAAGGTCGATGGCGCCTGGCAGGTGATCAACATCCTGTGGGAGCCGAATGCCTAGCCAGGCCTGCCGGCAGCAGGGCGTCGGCCTTGCGGGCCGGTAGGCACAACCGTACGTCTTCCTCGGACCCCAGGTGCAGCGTAACCCACTCGCCTGAAAGGAAGCGCTTCTTGCGCTCGCCCAGCCTGACTTCGTGCCAGGGCAGGAACAAGGGCGGATGGCCCCCGCGGAAGGGGAACATCACGGCCAGGCGCAGCCCCTCGCCGTCCGTGCCGAGCCACAGGACGCCGTTGTAGTTCGTCCAGCCCATCTCGCCGCTGCAGAAGCCGTGCGACTCGCCGCTGAAGCCGTCCGTTGCCACGTAGCGCCGGGCGAGCTGATGCCAGCCGCCCGCCCAAGCCAGCATATGGCCGATCGTGACCCAGAGCGTCACGAAGAAGACCGGGAAGACATAGGCGAACGGCGTCATGCCCCTATTAGACCATCAGGCGTCAATCAAGCGTATAAAAACTTAGCATTACCAGATTGGGTGCTGAACGGCGACTTCGGGACATATGTCCCGGCCGGCAGCGTTGGGGCTTGCTATCATGCGCGCACGCCCTCGCTTGCCCGGCGGTCCCGTTTTGGAAATCTCATGAGGAAGCACCATGCATCACCTGTCCCGGGCCGGGTTGGCCGTCCTCCTGGTCATCGGTCCGCTTGCCGCGCCGGCCCTCGCGGAGGATGCGCCGCAAGCGCTGTTCGATCAGCGCGTCAGCATGGAGTGGCAGGCGTGGAATTGGGTGGGCAGCGGTAGCAACGCCGGCTCGCTGGGCTATTCCACGCCCATGACCGTCTTCACGGTCACGGACCGCACCGGCGTGTTGATGGGTGCGGCTACCGCCGCCGCCAACAACGAGGGCCGCCGGCGCTCGGCGGAGCAGGACGCCATCCGCAACGACAAGCGCAGCTACTCGTATGACGTGGAGGAAGGGCACGCCCTGGAAGGCAGCCGCCTCAGCTTCACCGTCGGCATGGGCGCCGTGAACGGCGCTTTCGGCGGCGGCAACGCGGCCTTCCTGGCCAAGGAGACCGGGGTGATGGCCAAGATGGCGCGCCTGGATCTCGAAGCCGACATCTTCGAGGTGGGGGGCGGCTCCTTCGTCTTCAACACCGGCATCGCGTCGTGGAGCGCGGGCGTGCCCGGCGCCGTGGTCACCAGCAATTCGTTCAACCTGGCTTCCTTCGACCTTCCGCTGGGCTTGAAGTACCGCTGGGCGCCGTCCTTCCTGCCGGGCCTGGTGATCGAGCCGGAGGCCAACTTCAACTGGCTCTACACCCTGGCCTCGGCGCTGAACGGGGGCGCCAAGTGGGGCGCGCACACGATGGGCGTGGATGTGGGCTACTACATCCTGCCCACCGTGAAGGTGCGCGCCAGCTACTACCTGGACCGCCTGGCGCATGACAAGCTGGACTGGATGCAGGACGACGACATGGCCGACCTCAAAGCCGCCAACGTCGGCCTGATGATGACGTTCTAGGGGGCCTGATGATGAAGAGTTTGCTACTTGCCCCCCTGTTCGTGGCCCTCGCTGCCGCCCCTGCCGCCGCGGAAATGGATGATTTCGGGAAGGGCAGCATCACCGTCGGCTTCCAGAACGTCGGCGCGCGCGGCGTAAACCTCGATGTGGAGGCCGCGGCCAACCTGGGCATATTCGAGGGGTTCGCCCACATCCTGACGCCGCCGGGCGCCTTCACCAGCTTCTTCACGACGGAAGCCGGCGTTCTCTTCGTGGGGCACACGCGGCGCTACCTGCCGATCGACCTGCAACCGGTGATGGGGATGGCGTTCGGCATGCTGATGCAGGACGTCGCCAACACGCGTGGCTCGACGGACACGGACATCAACCTCTCGATGTACATGCCGGTGGGGCTGCGCTACGGGTTTACCGCGGGGGGCTTGGGGTTGCAGGCCGAGGTGGCCTACCGGCTGTCGGCGTTGAACTCCGGAAAAGCGGACCTGAACCGCTGGCACTTCGAGCTGGGCGGACACACCGGGAAGCTGGCGGCCGCGGCCTTCTACGAGATGGGTGCGGTCTACAATGGGCCGGGTGCGCGCATAGGGTTGGCGTTCTAGTCGTCGGTGTCGACCTCGCGGGGCTCGTGGGCCAGCACGTTGCAAGCTGCGGCCAGCTCCGCGCGGTCCAGCCGGCCGTCCTTGTTCGTGTCGAAGCGTAAGAACCGCGCCTTGCCGGCCACGACGTAGCCCTCGCGCCGCTTGGCGCCGCGCTCCAGCTTGGTCTGGATGTCCCGCTCGAGCGCCGCCAGGGCGTCCGGCGGGTACGCCTTGGGGTGCGACCTGGCGATGGCGACCTGGTTGCGAAAGGCTTGCATGGCGTAGTCGAAGGCGATCAGGGCCAGGTTGGTGTACTCCAACTCGGTCAGGACGCCGTCGTGGTCCTTGTCACCCCATTCCAGGGCCTTGGCGACGCAGGTGTCGTCATCCGTGGCGCTGGCCAGCTGCCGCATGGCCTGCGCCGGACTCACGCCGGTGAGGTCCGCGTCCGTACAGCCCAGCGCGAGGGAAAAGGCGGCCAAAACAAGCAGGCGTCTCATAAGGGAGTTCTACCCGACTTAACCTTCTCGGCGTACCACCGCCACACTTCCTGGCTACCGTGGAAGCGAACCACCTCGTTTCCAAGGAGAACCCCATGCGCTTCCCGATCCTGGCGATCGCCGCCGCCCTGGCCGTCGCGGGCTGCGACGCCACCACCTTCGCCAGCGTCAACGCGACGCTGCTTGCGACCAAGCAGGCCGCCACGCAGGCGAACAACGTGCCGCTGCCGGCGGCGGCGATCGCGGCCGGCCTGGGCGCCCTGGAGCTGGTCAAGGCCCTCTCCGCCAGCTCGAAGGCCTCCAGCGGCCCGGCGCTCTTCAAGCTCGCCGCGCTGACCACCGGGGACCAGGACGTGGTCAACTCGGAAGCCAAGGTGAACATGCACTTGCGCTACACCAGCTCCACCAGCGCTGACGGCACCGTGACGGCTGCCATCACGTCCTTCACGGGCACGGCCCAGGGCTATGCCATCGACGCGGCAGGCAGCTTCAGCTACGACCCGGCCGGGCAGGTGGCCTGCGCCATGACGGGCAGCATGGGCTACGATGGCACCACCTTCACGGTGAAGGAGCTCAAGGTGGCGACCAGCTTCCCGCTACCCACCAGCGACGCGGCGCTGGGCAGCTGCGTGTTCCAACACCTGGACGGCACGACGGTGAAGGAAGAGCTGACGGCCAAGCTGGCCGTCAACGCCAGCGGCGGCATCGTGGCGTCGGGCGACCTGACGAAGGATGGGGTGACGACCCCGCTTACGAACTTTGGTCAGTTGTAAGCTTGGGTAACGGCGCGTCCACGAACTTCAGGGCGTCGCGTTCCTGCGACGCGTGGGCGCGCTCCATCACGTCGATGTAGAGGTTCTGCACCAGCACTTGCAGGGCGGCGGCCACGGGCACGGCGATCAGCGCGCCGAAGATGCCCAGGGCCTCCGCGCCGACCAGCAGGGCCACCGTGACCATCAGCGGCGACAGCTTCACGCTGCGCGCGAAGACGATCGGCAACACGAAGTTGGCGACGATGAAGTGGCCCAGGTAGCCCAACACCAGCGCCCAGACGGACACCTGCCAGGAGACCGTCAGGCCCACCAGGGCGGGCGGGATCACGCCCAGCACGCCGCCGACCAACGGGACCACGGCCAACAGGGCGCTCAGCAGCCCCAGCGCCAGCGCCAGCGGCAAGCCGAGCGCCGTCAGGACCAGGACCTGGAAGACCGCCAGCCCCGCGATGCCGATCGCCATGCCCTGGACGTAGCCGCCCAGCTTGGCCGTGATCGGGTTGATTTGCGCGTCCAGCAACGCGCGGCGCGGCGGCGGCACCAGCGCCAGCAGCGAGGCGCGCAGGGCGGGCCCCTCCAGCAGCGCGAAGAAGGCCAGCATCAGCACCAGGGCGCCCATGCCCATGAAGCCCACGGCCTTGCCGGCCACGCCCAGCGAGGAGCCCACCCACAGCGAGGCGTTGCCGGAGACGGCGTCCGTGACCGCCTTGACGTCGGGCATGGGCGGGACGGGCGCATGGAAGCGTACCGCCACCAGTTCCGCGCGGTCGTGCAGCCAGAGCAGCGTGCCTTGCAGGGAATGCAAGTATTGGGGCAGGTTCGTCGCAAGGGTGCGCACCTGGTCGATCACGGTGGGAACCAACACCAGCGCCAGCACGCTGGCCGTGACGATCATGGCCGCGAAGACGAGGGTGACGGCCATTTCACGCTTCAGGCCCAGGCGCCGCACGCACAGCTCGATCGCGGGCACCAGCGACGCGGCCAGGATCAGGGCCAACATCATGAGGCCCACGAAGGTGGCGATCAGCGGCGCCATGTAGGCCGCCACCACCAACGCCAACGCCAGGACCAGCGTGCGCAAGGTGAGGTTGACGTGATGTTCGGTCCGCATGCCGGCCATTCTACCGTGTTACCACGGCCAGCGTGCCCACGGCCCCGTGGGCCGCCAACTCCACCAGGTCCACGGCCAGCGCCAAAGGATCGCCGGGCCCGACGGCCTGTGCCACCGCCGCCTGGTGCGCCTGGGTGGCGGGCGGGAAGGTGGAGACCAGCAGCTGGGGGCCTTCCTCGTCCTCGCCCCAGCAGGTGCAGGCGAAGGCCGTGACGGCGGCGTGCTCGGGCAACCGCGCGGCCACCTCGGCCGGCGGGCGGCCCGCCAGCAACAGGGCACGCGCCAGCCGGCCGGCCAGATCGGCCTCGACCGTGCAGGCCAGGCCGGGGCCGCCCGCCACCTGGCCCACCAATACGCAGCCACCCGCCGGCAGGGCGAAGGCCAGCGCGAAGGTGCCCTGGGCGCCGGGCGTTCGGGCGATCGCCACCGTGCGCCCGGCCACCA
>JAQBPE010000445.1 GCA_028287685.1 Cyanobacteria bacterium RYN_339
GGCCAGGACGAAATCGTCATCTAACCCGGCTCCCTCCCCCAGCGAAGCGAGACCCCCATGGCAATGACCCCGAAGATCATCAAATCCTCGAGGTTCGAAGATGGCACGTATGCGATCAAGGCGCCGGTTCATCCGCTGCCGATGATCGATCCCGAAGAAGGCCTCAACGGCCCCTTCGTGGACCCTGTCTTGCTGGCCGCCGAGCTGGAGAGCCGCGAGGTGCTGCGCCGCGCCCGCGAGCAGGCCGACGCCGCCATGGCCCAGGCCTCGGCGCACTTCGCCGAGCGCGAAGCCGAGCTGTTGGCCCGCATGTCCGAGGAGCGCGAGCAGGTGCTGGAAGCCGCTCGCCGCGAAGGCTTCGGCGTGGGCCTGGCCGAGGGCCGCGACGCCGGCCAGCAGATGGTCGTGGACGAGCACGCGGCGGCCCTGGCCACCCTACACAATGCCACGGAGCTGGCCGCCGCCGAGCGCGCCCTGTGGTTCGAGAAGCAGGAGAAGGACCTGGTCAAGCTGGCCATCCTGATCGCCCAGAAGATCTTGTTGATGGAGCTCGCCACCTCGCGGGACAGCATCGTGGAGATGGCCCAGGCGGCCATCAAGCACGTGACGGACAAGACCCACGTGCGCGTGCGCATCCATCCGGGTGACCTGCCGCGCCTGAACGCCGCGCGCCAGCAGCTGATGCTGGCCGTGGACAACCTGACCTCGCTCGAGCTGGTCGGCGACCCCGAGGTGGGCGTGGGCGGCTGCATGATCGACACGCGCACCGGCATGGTGGATGCACGCCTGGCGACCCAACTCGCCGAAGTGGCCGCCGCCTTGCTGGACATCGTGCCCGGCCCGGATGGCGCCGGAGACCTCGACCCGATGGTGCTGGCCGCCGTGCGCGCGTTGGGCCAGGGCGGCCACGTGCTGGCCGCCGCCCCCGCCGCCGCACCCACCTGGCAGCGGCCCGTCGCCCCTGCTCCCCAGCCGGCCCCCGTGGCCGCGCCAGCCCCCGTGGCGCCGGCGCCCGTGGTCCAGGAGGCCGTGGTGGCGCCGGTGGCCCCCGTCCCGGCGCCCGATCCCGTGGTCTACGCCCCGGTGGAGCTGCCCCAGGCCACCTACCGCGTGCCGGAAGCCGTGTGGGAGGCGCCCGTCGCGCCCGCGCCGGACCCCGTCTACGAGGTGCCCGTGGCCGCCCCCGCGCCGGCCCCCCATGTCCCTGCCGTGGAACCGCCGCGCTCGCACGTGGTCGACCCCAGCCGCCGGGCCGCGGATGCCCTGGCCGCCCGCCTGGGCCAGCTGAAGAAGGGCCGCGGCGTGGTCACGCTGTCGGAAGAGCTCGATCTGGCGCAGATCGAGGGCGGCCTGGCGGACGCGGACCTGGAAGCCATCGTCAAGCAGACCGCGCGGAACGTGATCGCGACGGAGATCGATACCAGCCAGGTGTTGGTGCACAACCCGTATGCGCTGGAAGAGGCGGCCGACGCCCTGGCAGAGCGGCTGGGCAAGAAGCGCACGCGCCGGCCGGGCGACGAGGCGAGCCTGGGCGACGTGCTGGGCGACAACAAGATCGACGAGATCATGGGGACGCTGATGCACCGGATCGCGGAAGAGCCCGTTGTGGAAGCGCCGGAAGCGGCGAACATCGACAAGGCCAGCGAGAACCTCGCCAAGCTGCTGGGCAAGACCAAGAAGAAGTCCAACCGGCCCTGGTACGAGCAGTAGTGTCTCTGGACGACGCCTTCAAAATCCTGCGCGACCTCGACCCCATCCGGGTGGAAGGCCGCGTGGCGCAAGTTGTCGGCCTCGTGATCGAGTCCGATGGCCCCTCCGCCCGCCTGGGCGAGATCTGCCTGATCTTCTCCGACCCCAACAGCCCCCCGCTCACCGCCGAAGTGGTGGGCTTCCGCGGCGATCGCCTCCTGCTGATGCCGCTGGGCGACATGCAGGGCATCAAGCCCGGCTCCGAGGTCGTCGCCACGGGCAAGCCCTTCTCGATCGGCGTGGGCGACGACCTGCTCGGCCGCGTGCTCGACGGCCTCGGCCGCCCGATCGACGGTGGCCCGCCGATCAAGGCCGAGACGCGCGTCCCGGTCGACGCCGCCCCGCCCAACCCCCTGTTGCGCGAGCGCATCAAGGACCCCTTGCCCCTGGGTATTCGCGCCATCGACGGGTTGCTGACATGCGGCCGCGGCCAACGCATGGGCATCTTCGCCGGCTCGGGCGTCGGCAAGTCCACCACGCTCGGCATGATCGCCCGCTCGTCCAAGGCCGACCTGAACGTCATCTGCCTGGTCGGTGAACGAGGCCGGGAAGTGCGCGACTTCATCGAGCGCGACCTGGGCCCCGAAGGCCTGGCGCGCTCCGTCGTCGTCGTCGCGACCAGCGACCAGCCGGCCTTGCAACGCCTCAAGTGCGCGTTGGTGGCGACCGCCATCGCCGAGCACTTCCGCGCCCAGGGCCGCGACGTGATCCTGATGATGGACTCCGTCACGCGCTTCGCGATGGCCCAGCGCGAGGTGGGCCTGGCCACCGGCGAGCCGCCCGCCACCAAGGGCTACACGCCGTCGGTCTTCGCCGTGCTGCCGAAGCTGCTCGAACGCGCCGGCACCGGCCCCCGCGGCTCGATCACCGGCCTGTACACCGTGCTGGTCGAGGCCGACGACTTCAACGAGCCCATCTCCGACGCCGTGCGCGGCATCCTGGACGGCCACATCATCCTGAGCCGGGCGCTGGCCGCCCAGAACCACTACCCGGCGATCGACATCCTGGAGTCTGTCAGCCGCGTCATGCCCGAGATCACCAACGAGCGCCACCGCCAGGCCGCGGGCTGGCTGCGCGAGGTCATGGCCACCCACCGCGGGGCGCAAGATCTGATCAACATCGGCGCCTACCAACGCGGCTCTAATCCGCAGATTGACGCGGCGATCGCCCTGATCGAACCCTGTAAGGAATATCTCCGCCAGGGTGTCCTCGAGGTGGACGGGTTCGACGACACGATCGACCGCCTGGAGCGTATCTTCGTGGACCTCTTCGCGGCCCACGGCATCACCTTGTAAGCGAGAGGCAATTCCGCCAGCCAGCTTCGTCAGGCGAGACGATCTCATAACGCCAAACCGTTGTCATGATAACCTTTCGTCCGCCATTTCGCGAAAGGATGCTCACCATGACCGAAAAGCCTCGCCTCCTGTTCCTTGCGGCCACGCTGGCACTTGCGGGTTGCGCCGTGGCCCCCGGGCCCAGCCCCGCGCTGCCCGCCCCAAAGATCTACTCGCTTCAACAGCTGGACAGCCGCAGCTTCCAGGCCGCCGAGAGCGCCCACGTGCAGTACAAGGCCCTGGTGGGCGGCACCAACGTCTCCGGTGTGGTCAACGGCGCCAACTTCACGGGCACCAGCAGCGTCTCCGGTCCGTTCAAGCTCTACCAGCTGCTTGTCACGGTCAACCAGACCGATGCCACCACCGGCGACCCGATCTTCCAGACCTCCTCCCCCTTCCTCCCATTCCAGGAGGTGGACAAGGCCTTCAAGATCACCGGCGGGGCCAAGTCCGCCGCGATCCACCTGACCACCACCGTCACCAACGTCGTCACCAACCAGCCCGTGGCCGTGGCCGTGGACCTGAACTTCGAAGAGGACGCGAAGACGCCCGTGGACCGCTTCAAGTCCCGCTTCGTCTTCCCGCCCTTCACGTTCACGGATAACCAGTCCTTCGTCTCTCACACGGCGAACGTCACCGGTACGGTGTCGTGGGACCTGGGCAGCGGCCGAACCACCGTCAACTGCCCGGCGGCCACAGTCTTCGCCAGCCTGAACGCGTCCACGGACAAGACCAGCTTCAAGGAGAACTAGCACCCGGTACGGTTCGCAAAGGGGAGCGCTAAACTTCTTGTCAAATTGGCCGATGGATACCTGGAGGCCCTAGCAAGAAGGAGGCGCCCCCCGTGACCCAGATTTCCACGCTCGACGTGAGCGCCATCGCGGCCCGCCGCGAGGCCGCCGCGCCGGCGGCGCGGGCGAAGCACCAGGCCGACTTCGGCCAGGCCTTCCAGCGCGCCGAGCACCCCCATGAAGCGAGGCCGCACCGCGACGACGCCCGCGTCGACGCCAAGCAGCCGCACCCCCATGCGGACAAGGCCGAGAAGGCCGACAAGCCGGAGAAGCCGGCGGAGCCCCAGCAGCAGGCCGAGGCGCCCAAGGCGGAAACTGCCCCGGCCGCCGACCAGCCCAAGGCCGAAGCCGCCAAGCAAGGCGACGACGCGCCCAAAGCCCAGGACGCCAACCAGGCCCAGCCCGACACCCAGGCGCAAGCCCAGGCGGCGGACCAGGCCCAACAGCCCGCGGATCCACAGGCCGCCCTGGCCTTGATGCTCGCGACCAGCGGGCAGGTGGGCATCGCACAGCAGACCCAGGTCGCCACCCAGGCGGCGGCAACGCAAGCCACGGAGGTCGCCGCGGTGACGGCCCAGTCCCAGGCCCAGACGGCCCAGGACGCGGCGACGGCGCAAGCCGCCGGCCAGACCCAAGTCGACGCCAAGGCCCAGGCCCAGGCGCAAGCCCAGCCCCAGCAACAGGCCCTGGCGCAAGCCGAGGCCCAGCCCCAGGTGCCCGACCTGCTCGCGCAGGCCGCCGGCGCCCTCGGCCCGATCAAGGTGACGGTCGGCAAGGCCGAGCAAGCCAACCTGACGGTCAAGCTGATCGACGACCAACAGCAGGCGAACCAAGCGGAGGGGCCGACTGCCCCGGCGACGAAGTTGGACGGTGCCGTAGGCATCGAGACGGCGTCCCTACCCGTGGACCTCCTGCCCAAGGATGACGCCGACACGACCGACCCCAACGCGAAGGACGACGCCAGCCTGGCGGCGCCCGCCCAACAGATCAACCCCGAGCCCAAGGCCGAGCAGGCCAAGGCCGCGGACAAGTCCGAGGCCGCGGCGGCTCCCCACGAAGTGCTGAAGCAGATCCTCGATCGCGCGGAGCAGATCAAGGGCGCCCAGCAGAACTCCGTGAAGCTGCAGCTCTACCCGGAGCACCTGGGCAAGATGGAGATCCGCGTTTCCTCCCACCAGGGCGTGATCTCCGCCCAGCTCATGGCGGACACGCCGCAGGCCAAGGCGCTGCTGGACGGCCAACTGGCCAGCCTCCAACGCTCCTTCGCCGAGATGGGCCTGAAGGTGGACAAGGTCGAGGTCACGCTCTCGAGCGCCAACCTCGGTCAGGACGCCGGCAACCCGGCCTTCACCGGCTTCGACCAGCAGCAGCAACAGCAGCAGCGCGAGCCCCAGCACCAGGCCATGCGCCAGGGCGCCGGCTTGGGCTACGAGCAGTGGCTGCCCGAAACCGAGCCCGACGGC
>JAQBPE010000461.1 GCA_028287685.1 Cyanobacteria bacterium RYN_339
AGTGGCGACGGGCGACTTCACCAACATCTGCCCCGTCAACATGGTGTTCGCGGCGGATTTGATCAGGTAGACCAACACGACGCCGGCGATGCTGGCCGTGGCCGTCGACCGGGTGGAGAAGGCCAGGGTGAGCATGGCGGCCATCGCGCCGGGCAACGCGCCGAGCACGGTGGCCTGTAACAACGGCCCAACGGAGGCCGCGCCCCCGCGCGAGACCCAGTAGGCGGCCAACACGGCCCCCCATACCAAGAAGCTCGCCACGATGAAGGCCAGCACGCCCACGGCCTTGCCCAGCACGATCACCCAGCGCGGCTGCCGCACCGCCAGCAGCACCGCCGTCCCGCGATCCATCTCGCCGGCCAGCGCGCCGGCCGCGGCCAGCACGCCCAGCACCGTCCCCAGGCCGGTCAGCACGTTGGTCGCGATCAGCCAGGGCAACGAGCCCTGCAGCGGCATGGCGCCGCCGGGCGTGGGCGGGGGAGTGACGCCGACGCTGGCGTACAGGCCGACGCCGAGCAAGACCGCGATCACGGCCGGCAGGACCGCCAGCCGATGGCGCCACAACTCGATCAGGCCCAGGCGGGCCAACACCAGCACGCTCATTCCGCCTTCTCCTCCACCAGCCGCATGAAGGTGTCTTCCAGGCTTTCCGCGTGCGGGATCAACGCGAAGAGCTGGCCGCCGGCGCCCAGGATGGCCGCGGCCACGGCAGGCACGGCGGCGGGATCCGGCACTTGGAACGTGGCGGTGGCGGGCTGGCCATCCACGCCGGGCGCGATCGCCAGGTCCTGCACCAGGGGTCGCAGCGCGGTTTCGACTTGCGGGCCACAAGCGCCGATGCGCGCTTCCACGCCCAGGGCGCCGCCGGCCAGCTGGCCCACCGCGCCCTGCCGCAGCAGCTTGCCGTTGCGCAAGATGGCCACGTGGTCGCAGACGGCCTCCACCTCCGACAGCAGGTGGGAGTTCAGCACCACCGTGGCACCGCGCGCATGGGCGGCGCGGATGATGTCGCGCACCTCGCGCCGGCCGACGGGGTCCAGCGCGGAGGTAGGCTCGTCCAGGATCAGCAGCGCGGGATCATGTAAGAGCGCCTGCGCGAGCGCGAGGCGCTGCTGCATGCCCTTGGAGAAGCCGCCCACCCGATCGTCGCCGCGGCCTTCAAGCCCAACGCGGGCGAGGCCTTCCGCCACCTTGGCTTTGACCTGGGCCCCCGAGATGCCTGCCAGGTCCGCATGCAGCGCCAGGAACTCGTTGGCGGTGAGGAAGGCCGGCAGCTGGAACTTCTCCGGCACGAAGCCGACCTGGCGGCGGATGCCGGCCTGGTGGATGCTGCCGCCGAGGATCTTGGCGCTCCCGGCGCTGGGGGAGACCAACCCCAATATCATGGAGATCGTGGTGGTCTTGCCGGCGCCGTTCGGCCCGAGCAAGCCAAACGTCGAGCCGCGCGGGACCTGGAGGTTCAGGCCGTCGACCGCCGTGAAGCGCCGAAAGCCCTGGCGGTAGTGCTTGGTCAGGCCTTCACAGGCAAGCGCGAGCTCGGTCATGGCCCGCCAGTCTAGCATGCGTCGGGCAAAATGACGAAAAGGAAGGTGCAAGCGCACCTTGAGCAATTGGCATGCGCGTGTTACGCTTGGTATGTACCATTTGGAGGAAACTGTGAAGGAAGACGTTATTGAGCTTGAAGGAACCGTCGAGGAGGCACTCTCCAACGGCATGTTCCGGATCCGCCTGGACAACCAGCACGAAGTGTTGGGTCACCTGGCGGGCCGCATGCGCCGGTTCCGCATCAAGGTCTTGCTGGGCGATCGCGTCCGCGTAGAGCTCTCGCCCTACGACCTGTCCCGTGGCCGCATCACCTTCCGCGAGAAGGTGCAGGGGCCCGGCCTGGGTCGGCCGCAGTTCCGCCGTTAAGTTGAAAGCCCGGGGCCATTTGGCTCCGGGCTTTTTCTCATTCGCGGGCGGCCAGCGTGGGCGGCGGCAGTTGCAGCTCGCCGAAGCGCTTGGGCGGCCAGAAGCGGAAGCACGCGCGGCCGATCACCTGGTCCTGCGCCACCGTGCCCCAGATGTGGCTGTCGATGCTGTGGTTGCGGTTGTCGCCCAGCACGAAGAGCTGGCCTGGCGGCACCTTGCGGCCGGGCATCTCGTACGCCGGGGCTTCGCTCGGGTAGGGGTCCGCGATCGGCTTGCCGTCTACGAACACATGCCCGTGCGATACCGCCACCGTCTCGCCGGGCAGGCCGATGACCCGTTTGATCCAGGGGATCGACAGGTCCATATAGCCCAGGTCCTCCACCACGTCGGGTGGCTTGAAGACCACGATGTCGAAGCGGTGCGGGGGGTTGAGGTGGTAGCTGACCTTCTCGATCACGAGGCGATCGCCGACCGCCAGGGTAGGCGACATCGACAACGAAGGAATGAAGCGCGCCTCCGCCACGAGGGCGTGGCACGCGGCCGCCAGGCCGATAGCGAGGCACAGGCTCAAGCCCATGTCGCGCCATGCACCAGGGGGCAGCAGGGAACTCCGTTTCACGCTGGCCACTTTGAACCCACGGACCTTCCGGGTAGAATGGGGATGTCCCCTATATTCCCCAAACCTATGACCCTTTCTCGCTCGCTATCTCTGCTGTTCCTGGTCGGCACCCTGGTCGGGTGCGCGACGCCACCGGGTATGCCCACCCCGCTGCCCACGGATTACAACGAGCAGAACAAGAGCACGGACATCTTCCGCCGCATCGCGCCCGCCCTGGGCCGCGAGCCGGACGTGCTGGGCGTCTACCTGACGGCCAACAACAACCCACGCCACATGAAGGTGATCGTGCGGGACCTGGCGGGGCGCTCGCGCATGTTGGCGAAGTATGGCGGCACGATCGACGGCCTCGACGTGATGTACCGCGCCGACTACGAACCGAACCCGGGCGACGAGGCCTTGGTGCCCGTCCCCAAGGAGGAACTGCCGACGACCTGGTGGGAGAAGATGATCGCCGCCTTCGCCGCCTGGAAGAACCGCTTGCTGGCCCCGGCCACGCCGCAGTCACCCGTGCCGACGGGCGACATCAAGCATCTTTAGCGGGTTCCTGGAACAGGCCGCGCGCGTGCCATAGGTACTGCAGGCCGGAGAACACGGCCAGCACGACGGAGGCCCAGTAGACCCACATGCCGGCCTGCGTCAGCCAGCCGGCCTTCACGCCGGGCCCCAGCGGATCCAGCATCCACAACAGCATGACCAGGGCCACCATTTGCAAGAAGGCCTTCACCTTGCCCGGCCAGCCGGCGGGGATCGTGACGCCGCGCTGGGCTTCCATGGCGCGCATGCCGGTGACGACGAACTCCCGGAAGAGCACGATCGTGACCGACCAGGCCGGCACCACGCCCCTGGAAACAAGGGCCACGAGCGCACCCGTGACCAGGACCTTGTCCACCAGAGGGTCAAGCAGCTTGCCGAGATCCGTGACCAGGTTGAGCTTTCTGGCCAGATAACCGTCGAGGGCATCCGTGAGGGCTGCGAAGGCGAACAGGACCGTCGCGTACTGCTCGAGCCCTTTCAATTCCAACAGGAACAGGAACGGGATGGCCAAGGCCATCCGCGACACCGTGATCCAGTTGGGAAGGTTCATGTTAGGCGGGCACGGCCGCGGCGACGACTTCGCCATGCAAGTCATACGGCTTGGCCACCGTCACGCGCACGCGCACCAGGTCGCCCGGCTCGATGACCGGGTCGTCGGTGCGGGCGAAGAACGTGCCGTCCACGTCGGGCGCATCGCGGAAGGTCCGGCCGATCAAGATGCCACTCTTGGCCTCGATGGCTTCAACCAACAGGTCCAGCTCCGTGCCGACCAGCTGCTCGTGGATGTCTTGCGAGATGCCCTGTTGCAGGGCCATCAGACGGGCGCGACGCTGCTTCATGACCTTCTTGGTGACCTGGTCGGGCAGGTCGTGGGAGTGGGTGCCTTCCTCGCGCGAGAACTCGAACACGCCCACGTGGTCCAGCTTCTTCTCGGCCATGAAGTCGTAGAGCGCCTGGAACTCCTCCTCGGTCTCGCCGGGGAAGCCGACGATCATCGAGGTGCGGATGGCGATGCCCGGCACGCCGGCCCGGATGCGGTCCACCAGTTCGCCGACGGTCTCGTGGGTCGGGCGGCGCATGCGGCGCAGCATCGCGGGGTGCGCGTGTTGGAGCGGGATGTCCATGTACTTCACGACCTTGGGCAGGTCGCGCATGGCGTTCAACAGCGCGTCGTTCACATACATGGGATAGGCGTAGTGCAGGCGGATCCAGTTCAGCCCCTCCACCTCGTTGAGCGCCGTCAGGAGCTCGGGCAGGGCCGCGCGGTTATAGAGGTCAAGGCCGTAGCGGGTGGAGTCCTGGGCGATCAGCACGACCTCGCGCATGCCGCCTTCGACCAGCTGCTTCGTCTCCGCCACGATCGTCTCGATCGGGCGCGAGCGGTGGCCGCCGCGCAATTGCGGGATGATGCAGAACGAGCACTTGTGGTCGCAGCCCTCGGAGATCTTCACGTAGGAGCTGGGGCCGAAGCTGGCCTGCAGGCGCGGCAGCACCTCGTCGTAGCTGTAGGTGGGCTTTTCGGAGATGATCGTGAAGCGCTCGTTGTTGAGCGCGCGCTCCACCACCTGCACGATGTGCTTCAGGTCGCCGGAGCCGATCGCCGCGGAGACTTCCGGCAAGGCTTCCAGGACCTCCTCGCGGTGGCGCTGGACCATGCAGCCCGCCATCACGATCTTGGTCTTGCCGCCCTGGCCCAGCTCGATGATTTGCCGGGCGGACTCTTGCTGCGCGGAAAGCAGGAAGCCGCAGGTGTTGACCACCACGACGTCCGCGCCGCGCTCGTCGCCCACCAGCTCGAAGCCTGCCTGGTCCAGCAGGCCCATCATGATTTCCGTGTCAACGAGGTTCTTGGCGCACCCGAGGTTGACGACGCCTACTTTGCCCGGCATTTTTCCCCTTACCCTTGAGTTAGAACAGGTAGCCCCCCAGCGCGATCTCACCCGTCGAGGTGACGAACTCCTGGTTGAGCGAATTGGTTTGGAAGTACGACGGCCGCGAGAGCGTGCCGTTGGTGCCGACCGTCATCACGGCCACGTTGTTGTCGCCGGTAACGGAGACATAGATCTCGTCGCCGACGGGCGAGGCCGCGATCGACTGGGGGTTGTGGCCCTCGATGTTGGCGCCGGCGCCGCTGCCCAGGTCGGGCAGGGTGTACTGCGCAACGGCGTTGAGCGAGCTCTGCGTCACGAACAGGCGGTCGGCCTTGCCCGCCGCGTTGCGGTGGACGGCCATGCCCCACGGCGTGCCGGAGGCCTGCACCGGGTTGGCCGTGGTGGCGTTCGACGCCACGTAGAAGATCTTGTTGCCCTGCGGATCGGAGATGTAGACGCTGTCCGTCGCGGTGCCGGGGCCCGTGGTGGTGGCGGCCGTCGTTTCCGAGGCCACGGCCACGTTCAGGGGCGAGACCGCGCCCGTCAGCGGCAGGTTGCGCGTGGCGGTGTAGTTCTGGCCGGCCGTGGCGGCCGTGGTCGTGGTCGCGGCCACCGGCGCCGCGCCGTCCAGCTGGATCATGTAGCCGCCCGCGCAAGCCACGTAGATGTGCGTGCCGTTGGCGTTGCTGGCGATGCCCTTGGGCGTCAGCTTGATCGCCTGGGTGACCTGGCCGGTCGTGCCCACGGGCTGGGCCGTGGTGGGGGGCACCAACTGGATCGTGCTCACGACGTTGTTGGTGGTCGTGTCGATCACGGAGACGGTGTCGTCGTCGGAGTTCGTCACGAAGGCGCGCTCGCCGCCGGGCGTCATGGCGATAGC
Organism: Cyanobacteria bacterium RYN_339; assembly: GCA_028287685.1. Taxonomy (GTDB): domain Bacteria; phylum Cyanobacteriota; class Sericytochromatia; order S15B-MN24; family JAQBPE01; genus JAQBPE01. Next base: position 5,816 of record JAQBPE010000461.1, read on the forward strand.
GTACGGGCGGCGGCCCACGTTGATCGAGCGCACCACCTGGCGGCTGCGGCGGTCGACCACGGCGACGGAGTTGGCGACCTCGCAGACCACGTAGAGGTACTGCTGGATGCCGCGCGGGTCGACGGCCAGGGCGCGCGGGCCGTTCGGCACCAGGATGGGCT
>JAQBPE010000491.1 GCA_028287685.1 Cyanobacteria bacterium RYN_339
CGAAGGCTTCCACGTGGCCGGCATCGCCGGCGACTGCCAGCTCTACATGCAGCTGGAAAGCGGCCGCAAGGTCACGCTGAGCGCCTCTACGGACATGCAGAGCATGATGGGCCCCCGCCGCATCCGCGCCATCCGCCTCGAAGAGGCCCAGCGCATCCGCGACTTCTGCGCCGCGGAGCCCGTGGCCTAACGTACCGACGATAAATCGTCAGTACCGCACAAGAAAATTCGTCCCAATCGCGCTATGGTCGGTTTGGAGGGTGTCTTCGCCCCCTCCAACTCCAAGCACGAGAGGAAGGTTATGATGAAGTCGAAGCTCTGGGTCCTGGCGGGCGCGCTGGGCCTGGCCACGGCAAGCTGCATGGCGCCAACCACGCCCACGCCTGCACCCGCGCCGATGGAACGGGCCGCCCCGGACGTCGCAGGTACGCCGGAAGGCCCGACGAGGCACGTGTTGTTGACCATCCCGCGCGGCATTCCCACCACCGGCCGCTGCTACACGCTGACCACCGAGCGGGTGGTGTTCAAGGTCTACAAGCTCACGTCCGACAACCGATCCGATTGGAACGTCCAGGCGCAGGCCGTGCCCAACACCTGCTCGGAAGGCTCGATGCTCTGGGACGACAAGTGGTACTTCTACTGGCTCCGGCCCGACATCGTCGACAACCTGATGCTGGTGTGGCGGAACCTCGACCGACGAGAGTACGGCTACGTGGTCATCAAGAACACGCCCACGACCTGGCTGGTCTACAGCAGCGGCGGCGGCCCCTGGGTCGTCAAGAACAACGCCATGCTCCGGCGCACCTGGCACTCCGACGGCAAGCGCATCGACATCGACGTGAAGAACCCGAACAACACGGGTGGCTGGGGCGAGAACGACATCTGGGTCAGCTTCGGCTTCTAACCGCCTTGCTCGCGCTTCACCGCGCTGGTGAAGCTGGCGCGGGCGTCCGCGGGAGTTTGATCCAGCACCAGCCAGAGCAGCTCGGACGGCAGCGTGCCGCCGGGCGGCAGGATCGCCGCCACGGACTGGCTGGCGACCAGCCCCGACGTGATCTGGCAGTTTGGGGCGCCCTCGCTGACGAAGCCGACCAACATGCGAGGACCCATGGCGAGCCAGGGCTGGTCTGCGTCCGGCCGCACGAAATCGTCTGGAGCCACGAGGACCTCCAGCCGCACCACGGCCAACGCGGACCCCGTCGGGTTGTGGATTTCCAGCCAAAGGCCCAGGGCGCCTTCGGCGGGGTGCGGCTGGAAGTGCCAGCGCAGCTCCGGGCCGCCCGCCTTGCGCTGCTTCACCACCAGGCCGTCCACGCCGGACTCCGGGCGCGCGTCGTCGTCGAGGGAGATGTAGGTGCCGTCCGCCAGCTGCACCCCGGCCCGGCAAGGCCCCAGCCACACCTTGCCTTCCGCGTCGCGCAGTTGCACGCGGCCATGGGTGGCGTCGACCTTGATCATGGGGTGCATCCTTGCTGGAAGCGCCGCCAGGACATGGCAAGCGCGAGCGGGTGTGGCGAGGCGTGGGCCTCGCGGGCCATCGCCGTGAGGGAGGCGATGCGCCCATCCGTGTCCGGGTGGGTGGAAAGGAAGGTGGGCACCCGCACGTCGTGTTCCTTCAGGTGCCGATAGGCCTTGACCATCGCCTGGGGGTCCAGGTTGCTCGCGACCATGAGGTTCATGCCCAGGTGGTCCGCCTCGGCCTCCGCCTGGCGGCTGTGCCCCAGCTCGCCCAAAGCCCGGGCGGCATTGACGGCGGAGCCGAAGGCGTCGTGGTTGCCCAACAGGCCGGCGATCAGGACCTTGGTGGACATCTCCTCGCAGATGGCCTTGGTGGTGTGCCGGCGCTCCACGTGTTGGATCTCGTGCGCCAGGATGCCGGCCAGCTCGTCCGCCGAGCCCAGCTTCTTCACCAGGCCCTGGTTCACGATCAGCCGGCCACCTGGCAGCGCGAAGGCATTGAACTCGTCGGACTTGGTGATCGTCACGCGGTACACGTAGGGCGACTTTGCCGGCAGGCCGCTGACGAGCGTGGCCACCACCGTCTGCAGCGCGGCCACCCGATCGACGTCTTCGCAGCGCTGATCCATCGGCACGAGCTGAGCCAGCGCCTGGTCGCCCATGTGGACCTCCCAGTCGACCGGCACGTGCGCCGCCACGCCGCTGGAGAGGGCCGGCAGGCCGTAGGTGTACATGCCCCAGCCGCCCACCACCAGGCCCACCACGGCCCCCAGGGCCGCGCGCAGCATGCGCCAACCGCCGATGGCCGGCTTCACGCGCCGGTCGGACTGCGGGGCCAACTCGTGCATGGCCTCCAAGATCCCCCGGTCCGTCACCACGACGGCCTCCAGGCCATGTTCGAAGCGCAGCTCCTCGCCGGTGTAGTTGCCCTGGGTCTGCTTCAGTTCCTCGTAAGGCCACAGCGCGGTGCGGTCGTCGGCATGGATCAGCCGCAAGCCGGCGCTCGCCACCACCACCGTCACCTCGTGGCGGCGGGGCGACTTCCCATCGAAGTAGGTGGCGGGGAAGCGCGTGACCTGCATCAGAGCCCCAGCTCCACGTCGAAGAAGCCGGTCTCGACGAATTCGGTGAGACCCTCGCCGGCCGCGCCGGCCTGTTGGATTTCCTGCTCGACGCGGTCCACGTCGAGCGGGCCCACCAACTGGAGGTTGGAGGTCAGGTAGTGCATCGAGCGCACCTGGGCCCAGGGCCGGGCGAACCACAGCGTCACGCTCAGCAAGACCATGTTGGTGATCCACAGGCTGAACAGGCCGGACCCCGTCACGGTGCAGGCGAAGGTGGCTTCCTCGAAGTGGGTGTGCTCCCAGTAGTAGCGCTCCCGGCGTGCCTTGTAGCCGAACCAGGCCAAGCCAAACGTGGGCACGAACAGGACCGCCATCAGGATGAACGGCCCGAACAGGTCCTTGCCGTCACCCGTGTACGAGAACTTCCGGTTACCGAACCAGCTGTTGTCGACCATGAACCGGCGCACCTCGTTCATGAAGAACGGGTAGGCCAGGCCGGCCGTGACGGTGGTGAGCAGGCTCCAGCCCACCCAGCGGCCCCAGAACTCCCGCGTAGCCCCCCGGAAGGAGAACCGCACGCCGCGCCAGCTGGTGCGGCTCAGGCGGTAGCGCTGCGCGCCCGCCAAGGCCACCGGCAGCAGCACGAAGGCCACCACACCGGCCACCAGCTTGCCGATCAGCTCGCCCTCGGAGATCTTCAACCCGAACTGGAGGAACAGGCCCAGGCCCAGGGTGATGCCGAAGATGCCGGCCACCTTGAGCCAGCCGATCAGCAGCTCCTGCCCCTGGCCGTGGTAAGCGAAGCGATCGCCCTCGAAGCGGGTCATGCTGTAAACGTACTGCCGCACCTTCACCTTGGCCCAGAAGTGGTAAATGCCCACCGTCACGGCCGTCATGGCCAGGTACAGCAGGTGCATGCCGAAGAGGGTGGCGCCGTCGCCCAGGAACTCGATCCGGCGGCCGCCCTTGATCAGCGGCGGCGCGACGGCGGCGGGGATCACCTTGACCAGCGCCCCGCAATCGCATTGCGTGGCGTCGGCCTGGAGGCGGGTCTGGCAGACGGGACAGCGCATGCGAATCCTTAAATCGGCATTAATGGGGCTGGATGGGGCCACGCGCCCATCGTGGCCGCGGTTGGGGTGATTCAGGTTAAGAACGGAACCCGTTCGGGGAAATCCAGCCGCGGTGCCGGCCGTGGCGATCGCTGCAAGACAAATACCCGCGTTTGCGGTGGGTTGAAACGGCGGCGCGGAGAAGCGCCGTGCCCCATGGATCAAACCCACCGCGTCCAGCATGCCATCTCGCGTTCCAGGATTTCAACTGTGCGACAGGGGTTAAGGCTTAGTTAATTACGAATTAAAACCCGAACAAAAGCAGGTTGTGCAGGCCATATCCATAGTGTGCCCGTTGGCACCTATGCCCGAAAGGACGTCACTCCATGGCCAGCCACAAGTTCGTAACCTTGATGACCACGGTCGTTGCGCTCGCGTCGCTCGCCGGTTGCGGCAAGCTGCCCGCCGTGGCGCCCGCCCCCGTGGCCGCAATGGATATGACTTCCAACCTGCCCATGCCCGAGCTGAGCGTCTTCGGCAAGCACGAAGACGAAGGCATCACGACCGTCGACTCCGAGATCGGCAAGGTCACCTTGGGCCTGATCCCCGACGGCCACATCCCCGCGGACACCCCGGTCTACGAGAAGCTCGCCGGCAAGGACCGCAAGCTGATGAGCCAGGCGCTGCCCAAGGCCGTCGACCTGCGCGAGTTCGTGGCCGACGTCCGCAATCAGGGCAACCTGGGCTCCTGCACCTCGTTCTCCTCGTCCGCCCTGCTCGAGTTCTACTTCCGCAAGAAGGGCCAGACCACCCCGCGCATGAGCCCGCTCTTCATCTACTACACGGAGCGCTCGATCATGGACGCCGGCCAGCGCTCGCGTGGCGAGAAGGCCCGCGCCCTGGGCATGGACACCGGTGGCTCCAGCTACCTGGCCTGCTACGCCCTGACCCACTTCGGCGCCTGCCCCGAGAGCGACATGCCCTACCAGGACGGCAAGGCCGCCCTCAAGGTGGCGCCCAGCGAAAAGGCCCAGGCCGACGCGCAGAAGTACCGCCCCACCACGATGGCGCAAATCAAGACGATCGACGGCATGAAGAAGGCCCTTTCCGACGGCCACGCCTTCATCCTCGGCATGAAGATCTACAAGTCGTTCATGACCAAGGCCGTCGCCCGCACCGGCAAGATGTTGACCCTGGGCGACCGCGAGGAGTCCGTGGGCGGCCACTCCGTGATGTGCGTCGGCTACGACGACGCCAAGGGCGCCTTCATCATCCGCAACTCCTGGGGCAAGGACTGGGGCCAGGACGGCTACTTCGAGATGCCTTACGAGTACGTGAAGCCGGGCAAGATGTACTCCTGCTTCACCATCCTCTAAAGGAGCCCCCGCGAAGCCGGCCGTCAGGCCGGCTTTGTCACGACCAGGTGTTTTTTTGCGGCCGGCTCGGCGAACCGGACCAGCCGCTCGCCTTCCGCCACCACCTCGTCGGGCACCTTGCCCGCGAAGGCGGTGAGCTCCAAGGTCCCCTTGCCGGCCAGCTTCCAGACGCCGGCCACCATGCCGTCGACCAGGTAGACCGGCATCACGCGCAGGTTCTTGGTCTGGTAGACGAAGGGCCGGTGCTCGTCGGCGATGATGCGTTGGCGCTTGTCATAGGCCGACAGCAGGGTGTCGAAGTCCGGCAAGAAGCGCACGGGCGCAGGGGTGTCTTCGTCCGGGCGCGGGGCGTCCGGCAGGTCGTACATGCTGCCGAGCTTGATCAAGTCCATCGTCTCGAAGACGGCCTTCAGGCCCTTCAAACCCGACCAGACCTGCATGTCCTGCGGGCTGGCGGGCCCGAACGCCGCCAGGTAGCGCTTCACCAGGCCCCGGAGGTCCGAACCGGGGTCGGGGTCACGGCCCAGCCAGGCTTCCACCGTCGTGAAGGCGGGCGTGCCCGGGAAGCCCCAGGTGGATTCGTCGGGCACCTGCACCAGCGGCACGCTCATGCGGGCCGCGTAGCCCATCGCCCGGTCGTCCATGCCGGGGTGGTGCGCCACGAGCAGTTGGCGCACCGTCTCGAAGTCGCAAGGCGACGCGCCGAACCGCTCGCGCGCCAGCTCCAGGATCCCCGCCAGCGCGGGCATCTCGCCCCGTTGCTTCAAAATGGCCTGCAGGCCGGCGTCCATCACCGGTTGCAGCGTGCCGCGGAAGGCCAGGTAGTCCGCGCGCGTCAGGTAGAACAAGGTCCCGCGCAGGAAGGTGGCCCGGACGATTTCCCGGGCGTGGATCGCCGCCAGCAGCTCCTCGCGCTTGAACCCCTCCAACCGGCTCCAAAGGGCCATATACGGCGGACGCGCCAGCTGGGCCTGCAGCGCCACCAGGTGCTGGATCGCCGTCACGGCGGGCATCGTTTCCCGCTTCAACAGCAGCTGGCGCGCCAAGGAGGCGCGGTTCAGGGCGTGCGGGGAGAGGTCATTTTTCGGCAAGGGCCATGGCTCCGATGATCAGGCCGCCGCCCGCCAGGCTGCGCCACGAGAGCGGCTCGTGCAGCAGCCAGGCCGACGCCAGCGCGGCGAAGACGGGTTCCAACAAGAAGACCAATGCCACCGCTTGCGGCTTGATGAAGCGCTGGGCGAAGGTCATGAGGTAGAAGCAGAGCGCGGTGCAGACCAGGGCCGTGAAGGCCAAGGATTGCCAGCAGGTCGGGGTGGGGGGCCGCACGAAGGGGGTGCCGGCAGCAAGGGCCACCAGCCCGCCCAGCAAGCCGGTCACCCCCAGCTGGACGACCGTGAGGGCCACCGTGTCGGCCTTGGGCGAATACCGCCCCAACGCCAGCAGGTGCACCCCGAAGCCCACCGCGCAGGCGGCGGCCCACGCGTCGCCCACGTTGAGGACGAACGGCGTGTGCCAGGTCAGCACCGCCAGCCCGGACAGCGCCAAGGCCATCGATCCCCAGACGTTGCGCGAGGGCCAGGAGCGGGCCAGGGCCGCCTGGCCCAACGGCACCACCACCATCGCCAGGCCCGTGATGAAGCCGGCGTTGGAGGCGGACGTCAGCGACAGCGCCTTGGTTTGCGTCAAGGTGCCGACGGACAACAGCAGGCCGCAGATGACCCCATAGCGCAGGCATTGCGCGTCGATGCGTGGCCGCATGGCCAGCCCCAGCAGCAGCGCGCCGGCGATGAAGCGGTAACAAACGTACAGGTTGGGGTCCATGACCTCGACGCCGGCCTTGATCACGGGGAACGAGAACCCCCAGAGCAAGGTGGCCAGGACCAGGAGCCAGAAGCCCAGGCGTGCTACGGCGTGGGACCCTCCACCACCGGCCAGCCGTCCTTATAGATCAGGCGATCGATCATGAGCGAGCGGCGCAGGTCCTTGGTGCCGGGCTCGTTGCGGTGCTTGCGATCGACGGCGTGGTAGACGATCCAGTCCTGGCCTTGATCATCCGTCACGATCGCGTTGTGGCCGGGGCCGTCCCAGCGCGCGTTGGCCCGCAGGATCGCGCTGTCGCGGCCGCCCGACTCGTAGTTCAGCTTCACGAACGGCCCGGCCGGCGTGGGACCGCGCGCCACCAACACCGCGTAGTGGGCGGGGTCGGAGCAACAGTTGTCGCCGGAGTAGTAGAGGTAGTACTGGCCGCCATGCTCCACCAGGAAGGCGCCCTCCACCAGGACCTCGTAGGGATCGCGGCTGGGCCATAGCACGAACGCGGGCTTGGAGCCCGGCGCGAACTGCAGCCGATCGGCCGTAAGCTCCTGCATGCGGATGGGCTCGAAGCCGGAGCCCCAGTAGAGCCAGTGCTTGCCGGTCTTGGGGTCGTCGAAGGCGAACGGATCGATGTTCACGAAGCTGGGGCCACCCACCAGCGGCGTGGGCTCCGGCTTGAACGGGCCGGCGGGCGAGCTGGCGGTGGCAACGCCCAGGCACAGGCCCTGCTTGTCGTTGTTGTCGCTGGAGAAGTACAGGATGAAGCGCTTGCCGTCGGTAACGACATGCGGGGCCCAGAAGTCCTGGGTCTTGTCCGCCCAGGCGGGCTTGGTGGGCAGCGCGTCGCCCAGGTCGGCCCAGTGCTGGAGATCCTTGGAACGCGAGACCTGGACGTTGATCCAGCCCGTGGCCGTGTGCCGTTGGGTCGCGTAGGCGTAGTAGAAGCCGTCCGGCGCCTTCAGGACCATGGGATCCGCGAAGTCATGCGTGATGACGGGGTTGTGGGCGGCCGCGACGGCCGCCAAGAGCCACAGCATGGGGCCTCCTGTGCTTTAATTAGCAAGGAGGATATCACGTTGCGCGACCACATCGCCCCCCGCGTCCAGGTGTTCACGGAGTCCGTCATCCGCGAAATGACCCGGCTCTGTCAGCAACACAACGGCATCAACCTGGCCCAGGGCTTCCCCGACTTCCCCGCGCCGGAAGCGTTGAAGGAAGCCGCCTGCCGGGCCGTCATGGCCGACGTGAACCAGTACGCCATCACCTGGGGCACGCCCGCGCTTCGCGACGCGATCGCCCACAAGGCGCGCACGTTCAACAAGATCCCCGACGTGGACCCCGCCAAGCACATCACCGTCACGTGCGGCGCGACCGAAGCCATGATGGCCGTGATGCTCTCCGTCATCACGCCGGGCGATGAGGTCGTGCTCTTCGAGCCCTACTACGAGAACTACGGTCCGGATGCGGCGCTGTCGGAGGCCACCTTGCGCTTCGTGCCGCTGGAAGGCCAAGACTTCCGCGTGAACCCCGAGACCTTGCGGGCCGCGTTCAATTCCAAGACCCGCGCCATCATCATCAACACGCCCGCCAACCCGTGCGGCAAGGTCTTCACCCGCGAGGAGATGCAGCTGATCGCCGACCTCTGCCAGGAGTTCGACGCGCTCGCCATCACGGACGAGATTTACGAGTACATGATCTACGAAGGCGAGCACATCTCGATGGCCTCGTTGCCGGGCATGGCCGACCGCACCGTGACGATCAGCGGCTTTTCCAAGACGTTCGCCGTGACCGGCTGGCGGCTGGGCTACGCGATCGCGAACGAGACGATCACCAAGGCCATCCGCAAGACGCACGACTTCCTGACGGTCGGCGCACCGGCGCCGCTGCAGGAGGCCGCGATCACGGCCATGGGCTTCGGGCAGGACTACTACGACGACTTGCTGTTGAAGTACCGCAGCAAGCGCGACCTGATGTTCGAGATCCTGACGGAGGCCGGGCTCAACCCGATCCTGCCGCAGGGGGCTTACTACATGATGGCCGACGTCAGCCGCTACGGCCTGCCGGACGTGCAGTTCGTGCAGCGCATGATCGAGACGGTCGGCGTGGCCGCGGTGCCGGGGACGAGCTTCTACCAGAACAAGGCGCTGGGCGCGAAGTGGGTGCGCTTCGCGTTCCCGAAGAAGCCGGAGACGCTGGAAGCAGCGCGCGTGCGGCTGGCGAAGTTGCCCGAGGCGTTCGCCACGACGATGGTCTAGCTGTCTCGGGTCTCATCGCCACGTCTGCTGTGGCGGCGCGGTGCTTTGCTTGGAAGCGCCGTTTCGCCCACTGGGACTGCGCTTCCCGGTGGGCTTTGAAAAAAACATATTGGAAAAGTTGGAAGTCTCGGAAGTCGTTTCCGAGATTTCCAACTTTTCCGTTCGTGGTTTCAAGAAGTACCGGGCCCTGCCTGTTGCCAGACGGGCTCAACATCGAGCAGGCGGTTAGATCTCGGCGCCGCTCGCCTGGCCTTCGAGCTTGATCTTGCTGTCGGTCTTGCCGATGGTGCCGTAGTACACGACGCCGAAGTCCTCGACGTCGACCCAGGCGGCGAACTTCAACACCGTCTTGTCGTCGGAGGGCGTGAGCTTGAGCCGGGCAATGGGTTCGCCGGTCTTGGCCTTGAAGTGCTCGGTCAGGGCCTGTTCGGCCGACTTGCTCTGGGCGTAGGGGCCCTTGGCGAACACGGGCAGGCGGCTGTTCATGGACCACTGGGGGAACTGGCCCAGCGTGCGCGGCTCCGCGTCCTTGGCGGCGTCGGCCTTGGAGAAGACGCCCCAGAAGTGGACGGGCTTGCCGCCGTAATCGGCGTCCCAGAGGTGGAAGCCCACGCGGTCCGCGTCGGCCGTCTCGAACAGCTTCACGCTCTTGGGCTCGTGGCCGGCGCCGTAGCCATGCCACTTGGCGATGTAGGCCTCGAGCGCCTTGTCGTGGAGCGGCTTGTCCGACAGCTTGGAGGCCGGGGGCGCGGCGGGCTTCTTCAGCACGCTGGCGCTCAGGGCATCGCGCTGCAACGGCGTGATCGCCGTGGTGCCGCAGCCGGCGAGCAACGAGAGGGCGACGAGGGTCAAGGCGAATTTCTGCATACCGGGTTATCGGAAGTGTATGCCGCAATCTTCTTAAGGGCTGGATATGGTGAGGTAAGGAAAAGATTAAGACAATCTGCGCTTGACCAAACGTTAGCCTTTGACCGGCCGGGCCGGAACTTCTCGGGAACCGTGCAACCGGATATAGCTTTCAAGCCCGAAGCGAGTTGCTGGCGGGAAGGGGGTTGGAGCCCCCGGAGGAGAGAGTATGGTCGCGCCTTTCAACCGCCTGCTGACGACGTTCGGCTCGCTGCCCCGGCCCTACGGCCTGGCGACCGCGGCGCCGCTGCCGAAGTTCTTGCAGAGCGAAGGGTTGCATCGCGACGAGTTGAAGCTGTCCGCGGGCGCGACCGCGAACAACGGGTCGGCGACCAACAACGCGGCGCCCGTGAATGCGGCGCCTGAAGTGGCGCCGGTGGAACTGCCGAGTGCGGAAGTTCCGTCGCCCGAACCCGCGGCGGTAGAGCAGCCGATCCTGGACGTGCCCGCGCCCGAACCCGTGGCGGTAGAGCAGCCGATCGCGGATGTCCCCGCGCCCGAACCCGTAGTGGTAGATGCGCCTATCGCGGACGTGCCGTCGCCGGAGCCGGTCTCGGTAGACCTTCCGAGCGACGATGTGCCCGCCCCGGAACCCGTGCCCGCCGACGCACCGTTCACGATCGAGCCCGCGCCTGACGCGATCCCGACCGACCTGCCCAGCGCGATCGAACCGACGCCTGACCCGGCCCCGACCGATATCCCTGTCGCGGTCATGCCTTCGCCTGGCTCCGTCCCCGCCGACGTGCCCAGCGTAATCGAGCCGACGCCTGATTCGGTTCCGAGTGACGTGCCCAGCGCCGTTCTGCCGACGCCCGATCCCGTTCCTAGCGACGTGCCCAGCGCCGTTCTGCCAACACCCGATCCTGTGCCTAGCAACGTGCCCAGCGCCGTTCTGCCGACGCCCGACTCGGTTCCCACCGACGTGCCGACGCCCGCTCCTGCGCCCTCGGTGTTGCCGACCCCATCCCTGCCGTCGCCCGATAGCATGGTTCTCCCCGTCCCGCCCGCGCCGCCCCCGATCCCGGCCCCGCCGCCGCTGCCGCCTGTCGCGCC
>JAQBPE010000498.1 GCA_028287685.1 Cyanobacteria bacterium RYN_339
CAGTCGGGTCAGCCGCTTCTTCGACGCGATGCGCCAAACCTCGCGTCGGGGCCGCTCCGCCGCCTTGAATGACCGATTCCGCGGTGAAACCGAGGCGCTTTACGCCGCCTTCGACCCCACCGGCGACGAGCGGCTGTTGGGTTGGGGCCTCGGCTTCCGGGCCGGCACCGGCTGGGAGGTGGACTTCCTCGGCATCGACTACCAACTTCGTTCCTATGGGTCGCGCGCCCTGGCCTCGCTCGAGCACTTCGCCCAAGAATTCCTGGATCCGTTCCTCGCCCGCTGGGCCGATAAGGAGGCTATGTACTATGCCATTGCGCTACGAGCAGGATAACCACGGCGCCACCGTCGTGAGCAACAGCCACGGCCTGACCTTCTACCTCACGGGCTTGCACGGCCAGCCGCCGCCGAAGAACCCGCCCACGCCGCCCCGCGTTTGCCGACCGCTGGTCACCTCGGTATAATGCCCCCCATGCCTTCCACCATCATGGTCGTCGAAGACGATCTCACCATCGCGGGGTTGATCAAGTTCATCCTGAGCTCGGAAGGCTTCCACGTGGAGACCTTCCCGGACGGCCGCCAGGCGCTCGATGCGTTCGACGCGACCCGCCCGGACCTGGTGGTGCTGGACCTGATGATGCCCGGCATGAACGGCTTCGAGTTCGCGCAGGCCGTGCGGGCCCGTGCCGAGCACCAACGCCTGCCCATCCTGGTGGTCACCGCCAGCAACCAGATGGACGCCCGCTACGAGGCCTTCCAGGCCGGGGCGGACGACTTCCTGACCAAGCCCTTCGATGCGCGCGAGCTGCTGTTCCGCGTGAAGGCCTTCTTGCGCCTGACGGGCGGCCAGGTCCAGGGGCCGCTCTCCACGGGCGTTGAGCGCAAGCTGCAGCTGGACACGGCCACCATGATGGCGACCGTCGGTAGCCGGTCGGTGCAACTGACACCGCTCGAAACCCTGGTGCTGCAACACCTGATGGCACATCCCGACCGCATCATGTCGGCCGACGATATCGCCACCGAGGTGCTGGCCGCGGCCCAAGGTGGCCGTTCCGCCGACGCCGCCCAGGCGCATGTGAAGAACCTCCGTGCGAAGCTGGAGGAGGATCCGGCCAAGCCCACCATGATCGTCACGGTGGGCCGGCGCGGCTACCGTTACATGGGTGCTTGACCGAGCGTGAAGCGGAAGGTGGCGCCGACGCCCGGCGTGCCTTCGCCCCAGATCCGCCCTCCGTGCCGGGCCACGATGCGTTGGACCGTGGCGAGCCCGACGCCGGAGCCTTCGAAGTCACGGGCGCCGTGCAGGCGGGCGAACGGCCGGAAGAGCTTGTCGGCGTAGGCCATGTCGAAGCCCGCGCCGTTGTCGCGCACCTCGTAGACCACCTCGCCCCCTTCCTGGACGGCGCGGAAGCTGATCACGATGACCTCGCGCTTGCCCGCATACTTCCAGGCGTTGCCTAGCAGGTTTTCCAGCACCACGCGCAGCAGCCGAGGGTCGCCACTGACCACCACCCCGGGCTGCACGTGCAGGGACGTCTCGCGAGCCTGGCCCCGGGCCAGATCCGCCAGCACCTCTTCGGCCATCGTGCCGAGGTCCACGACCTGGTGCCGCAGCGGCGCCCGCGCGAGGCGGGACATCTCCAGCATCGCGTCGATCAGCTCGCCCATGCGGCCGGTGGCGGTGCGCACCCGGAGGAGGTAATCCCGGCCGGTGGCATCGAGCTGGTCTCCGTAGTCCTCCAGCAAGGCCTGGCTGAAGCCGTCGATGCTGCGCAAGGGGCTGCGCAGGTCGTGCGAGACGGAGTAGCCGAACGCCTCCAGCTCCTGGTTGATCTGGCCGAGCTCGCGCGTGCGATCCGCCACCCGCCCTTCCAGGTCCGCGTAAAGGCGCGCGTTCTCCAGCGCCAACACGGTGCGATCGCCGAGGTCCTGGAGGAACTCCAGGTCCTCTTCGTCCAGCGGCGGCGCCCCGGTCAGGCGCAGGACGCCCAGCACACCGATCAACGCCTCGCGCGAGCGGAGCGGCACCGCCATCCAGCTCCGCAGCGGCAGCGGGCTCCCCGGCCGTGACTGCGCCAACCGCATAGCTTCCGGCGGGGGCTGCGTCGCGTCCGCCACCAGCAAGGGCGCCGTGTAGGGCGCGAGCGGGTGGAGCGCCAGCGGGATGTCCCAGTCCTGGAAGCGTGCCAGCAGCTGCTGGTGGCCAGGCGCCCCGTTCCCATGCTCCGCGGCCAGGCGGAGGTGCGCCCCGTCCGGCGTGACCAGGTGGATCAGCACGCTGGCGTCCATCAACTCCGCCACCCGCCGGGCCACCAACCCTGTAAACCCGTGCACGTCCGTCACCGTGCGGGCGATCTCGGCGGACAGCTCCGCGCGCATCTGCAGGCGAGCCGCATGCCGCACCAGTTTGGCCTCCGTCGCGCAGTGCTCGGCGATCTCGGCGGCCAACGCCGCGGACACCCGGGTCAGTTCCTCGCGCTGGCGCACGAAGATCTCGAACGTTTCGGCCTTGGCCCCCTGGATCAGGGTGTTCAGCTCGTTGACGATGGCGATCGCCTCGCCCACGTCGGCCGTGAAGCGCGGCACGAAGGCCAGGATCGCCTCGCGTTGGGACAGGTTGGCCAGTGCCAGGTCGCTGTGCTCGATCGCCTCCTTGGGGATGTTGGGGAGCCGATCCTCCTCCCACAGCCGGAGCACCTCGCGCAGGCGCCAGATCCGCCGGCCCGCGATCATGTCGTCGCAGAACGTGTGCATGCTGGCCTCGAACTGGGGCAGCAGCTCCGCGTCGGGCACGGCCTGGAACAGGCGCGTGATGCCGAGGTCCATAGCGCGCCAGCGGCGCAGGTGGTCGGCCGCGATCTCCTCGACCAGGCCCGCCTTCAGGAAAGCAGCGAATTCCGCGAGCATTCCGGTTCCTCCACCGCGGGCCCGGCGGTCCGCGTCCCGGCCACCGGCAAGCGGCACCAGAACCGGCTGCCCTCGCCGGGGCTGCTCTCCACGCCGATCGTGCCCCCCAGCGCGGCGACCATCCCCCGCGCGATGCCCAGCCCCAGCCCGAGGCCGCCGGCCTGCCGGGTGTTGCTCATGTCCGCCTGGCGGAAGCCCTCGAACAGGCGCGCCTGCAGCTCCGGCGCGATGCCCACGCCGGTATCGCGCACCTCCACAGCCAGCTCGTCGGCGGTCGCGGCCAGCCGCACGTCCACGCGCCCGCCTTGCGGCGTGAACTTGAGCGCGTTGCCCACCAGGTGGCGCAGGATCCCGCGCAGACGCTGGCCGTCCATGCGGGGGTTGGGGCGCCCGCTCACCTCGAGCGCCAAGATGATGGCCTTGGCCTCGGCGGCCACGCGGAACTGCTGCTCGACCTCCGCTTTGAGCGCCACCAAGTCCGTGGGCGCGAACTGGAACTCCACGCGGCCGGCTTGCAGCTGGGCGTATTCCAAGAGGTCCATCACCAAATCCAACAACTTGCGCGCGCCGCGCCCGATGTGGCCCGTCACGTCCGCTTGGGCAGGCGTGAGGTCGCCCACCACGCCGCGGCCCAGCAGGTCGGCATAGCCCATCACAACCGTCAGGGGCGTGCGTAGCTCGTGGCTGACGACGGAGACGAACTCGTCCTTGTGCCGATCGGCCTCCAGGAGGTAGCGGTTGGCCGCCTCCAGCTCCTTCACGTGGCGCTCGCGCTCCTCTACGAAGGCGCGCTCCGCGGCCACCCGCGCGCGGCGGGCTTCGGCTTCCCGCAGCTCGCGGGCGATCGCCGGTGCCAGGCGCGCCGGCCGGTCCTTGTGCACGTAATCGGCCGCGCCGGCTTTCATGGCAGCGACCGCCGCCTCTTCGCCGATCGTGCCCGAGAACAGGATGAACGGCGTGTCCGGCGCCAGCGCGCGCGTGGCGGCCAGGGCTTCCATGCCCCCGAAGCCGGGCAACTCGTAGTCCGACACCACCAAGTGCCAGCGCCACTGCGCCAACGCGTCCCGCAAGCCGGCGAGGTCCGCCACCACCCGGTGGTTCGCGGTGAAGCCGCCGGCCTTCAGCAGGCGGAGCAGCAGAATTACGTCGCCGGGGTCGTCTTCCACCACCAAGACGTCCAGCTCCGCACTCATGGCGTGCCGCGCCCCGGTCCGACGTTCAGGACCAGCCAGTAGGCTCCCACCTGGCGCACGGCGTCGACGAACTCCACGAAGTCCACGGGCTTCTTGACGTAGCTGTTCGCCCCCAGCTTGTAGCTGGCCGCCACGTCCTCGTCCTCCGTGGAGGTCGTCAACATGACCACGGGCAGGCCCCGGGTGCGCGGGTGCTCGCGCAGCCGGCGCAGCACCTCCAGGCCGTTCATCAGCGGCAGGTTCATATCGAGCAAGACCATCTCGAAGGTCTGGTCTTCCGCGAAGAGGTACTCGAGGGCCTCTTCCC
Source organism: Cyanobacteria bacterium RYN_339 (assembly GCA_028287685.1). Taxonomy (GTDB): domain Bacteria; phylum Cyanobacteriota; class Sericytochromatia; order S15B-MN24; family JAQBPE01; genus JAQBPE01. The sequence continues at coordinate 4,408 of JAQBPE010000498.1, forward strand.
CGGACCGGGCCACGATGACCTCGTTGGCGATATTGTTGCGTTTCAATGCGCGCAAGGTGAGCGCTTCGTCATCAGGGTTGTCCTCCACCAGGAGGATAGGCTGTGCGGACATATGTTAAATTTATCCCTCGGCCATCGGCACTTGGGATAATTTTACCAGATAACTTCGGGACGGACTATCAATTCAGCGCGAGCTGGCGCTTTTTGTTGTCCCAACGCACGGTCGTGCGTCCCTCCAGGATCCCCAGCAGGTCTTCGCCCACCAGCTCACCACGCCAGCCGCTCAGCACGGGCAGTTCGCGCGCGCGCCCCTTGCGGTAGGCTTCCACCAGGCGCTGGAGATCGCTGACGGTCGCCACCAGGGACGACGAGACCAGCTTCTGGGCGGATACCGCCTGCAGGACCGCCTGCAGCAGCGACGCCAATGCGGTCTCGCCTTCGTCCAGGGAAGGGCCGGGCGCGTCCGGCTGCGGGCACTGCTCCGTGGGCACGGCCTTGCCACGCTTGACCGCCGCCACCAGGGCGTCGCCGTGCCGATCCAGGTCGCGGCTTTGGATGCCGCGCAAGGCTCCCAATTGATGGGGCTGCGTGGGGGCCCGCCGCGACAGTTCGACCAGGATCTCATCCTTCATCACGGAACCGCGCGGGCGGTTGCGGCGAAGGGCCTCGTTCTCGCGCCAGATGGCCAATTCGCGAAGCACGGCCAATCCTCGGCGATCGAGGCTGGAGCTGCCGCGCACGCGCTGGTAGATGGTCTGGAGGTCGGCGCGCTGCGAAATCGCGCGCTCCACCTGCGCACGCGAGCGCTCGCACTCCTCGTGGGCCCATTCCTCCCGCCCCAGCTTGGCCAGCCGCTCGCGCTCGACGTCGTAAAGCGGCAGCAGGAAGCGCACGTCTTCCAAGGCGTAGTGAAGCTGCTCCGGCGTCAGCGGGCGCTGCGACCAGTCGGTGAGCGTTTCGCCCTTCACGGGCTTGTGGCCCACCAGGCTCTCCACCACGGCCTGGTAACCCAGGCGGCCGCCATAACCGAACAGGCCGGTCACCAGCTGGGTGTCCCAGATCGGGCCGGGCACATGGCCCAGCAGGAGGTGGAACATCTCGAGATCCTGGTCCGCCGCGTGGAAGACCTTGAGGATCTCCGGATCCGCCAGGATCTCCGCGAAGGGGTCGCCGTCGAAGCGGCCCAAGGTGCCGTAATCGATCGCCGCCAGCAGGCCGTCCTGGGTGGACACCTGGACCAGCTCGAGGCGCGGCACGTAGCTCTGCTCGCGGATGAACTCCGTGTCGAGACCCAAGATGGTCTCACCACGCAGGTGTTCGCATAGCTCTTCGAGCTCGCGACGGCTGTCAATGAACAGGGGGGCGGAATCGGCCTCGGAGCGTATCATGGTAGGGTAATATACCATGGAGCACCCCAGCCCAACGGCCTTCCGCTGCCCGTTTTGCCAAGCTAGCCTGCAGCGCTTCCCCAGCGGCTACAGCGACTACGATCTGGCTTGCGAGGGATGTGAAGCCGGTTTCGCCCTTGATGAGGCCACCGGCGTGGTCCAATCGCGGCGCTGGGACCGCCAGGCCGCCAGGGGCGTGCACCAGCAATTCACCCGGGCGGACCTCGACGGCCCGCCGCCAGCCCCGGAGCCCCCCCTATGAAGCGCCCCGTCTCCACGCCGAGCCGCCCGGAGGCCCTGACGCCGGAAAGCGTGGGCGCGGCCTACGCCGACGTGACGGCGGCCTTGCCCGGCCCTGACGGCAGCCCCGAAGCCTGGGAAGCGGCCTATTGGCGCTGGAACGACCTCAAGCTGTGGATCTCCGGCGAGATCTCCCGCCGGTACTACCGCGAGGCGCAGGACACGCGCGACGAGGTCGCCGCCGCCGCTTTCCGCTACCTGCGCGAGCACATCATGCCGCTGCAGGAGGAAGAGGACGCCGCCTTGCGCCGCGCCTTCCTGGCCAGCCCCTGCCGCCCGGCGCTGGAGGCCGTGATGGGCGCCCAGCAGTTCGCGCGGCTGGAGTTGGAGGCGTCCGCCTTCGCCCCCGTCAACATCGCGCTGGCCACCCGCGAGGGCGAGATCGTTTCCCAGGTGGAGCGCGCCTACGGCACGGCCGAGGTGATGGTCGGCGGCAAGCCCACCACCCTCTCCCGCGCCAACGCGCTGCTGAACGACCCGGACGAGGCGGTCCGCCGCGAAGCCTGGGACGGGCTGGCCACCTTCCAGGCGACCAACGGCGATCGCTTCCAGGCCTGGTACGACGAGTTGACCGATCTGCGCGGCCAGATGGGCCGGAACCTCGGCGAGCCGACCTTCACGCGCCTGGGTTACCGCAAGATGGGCCGCACGGACTACGGACCGGAGCAAGTGGCCGTCTTCCGTGCCAGCATCCGCCAGCACGTCCGCCCGCTGCTCGAGCGCGTGCGCGCCGCCCAGGCCGGTTGGCTGGGCGCCCCCACCGTGAAGCCTTGGAACATGACCTGCTTCCCGGGCCTGTCGCTGGGCACCGACGTGGCGCCCGTCGACCAGCAGTTGCAACGCGCCAGCCAGCTGTTCCACCGGCTCCACCCCAAGCTGGCGGCCCACTTCGACCACATGGTGGCGAACGACCTGATCGACCTGGAGGCGCGCCCCGGCAAGCGCCCGGGCCCCTTCGCGATCGCCTTCGAGGACGAGGCCAAGATCCTGATCTTCTGCAACAGCTCGGGCGCGGAGACGGACGTGACGACGCTGACGCACGAGATGGGCCACGCCTTCCAGGCCTGGGAAAGCCTGTGGATCCGCCCGCTGGAGACGCGCCTCGCCACCATGGACGCGGCGGAGCTGACCTCCATGGGCATGGAGTACCTGGCCCTGAAGGAGATCACGGCCTTCTTCACGCCGGAGCAGGCCCGCCGCTTCTCGCGGCTGAAGCTGATCAACGCGCTGCAGCGCATGAGCTACGTGGCCGTGGTGGACGAGTTCCAGCACTGGGTCTACGAGAACCCCGGGCACTCCCACCAGGAGCGCGGGGACGCCTGGGTGCGCGCCTGGGACACCTACGTCCCCGCCATCGACTTCGCCGGCGAGGAAGCGGCCAAGCGGCTGCGTTGGACGCGCCAGAGCCACATCTTCAGCTCGCCGTTCTACTACATCGACTACGCCCTGGCCGAGGTGGGCGCGCTGCAGCTCTGGAGCCTGTCACGGCACGACCACGACCGCGCCATGCAGAGCTACCTCGAGCTGTGCCGCATCGGCGGCACGCACTCGCTAGTGAGCATCTTCCAGTCCGCCGGCCTGCGCTCGCCCTTCGAGCCGGACGTGTTGGCGCCGATCGTGGCGGAATTGGCCGAAGCGTTGGAGCTATAGGACCTTCGCCAGCCATTCGGGGTGGTCGATAAACGGGTTGCGGTTGCCCTGCAGCTTGTAGATGGCCTCGTTGCGCGCCACTTCCTTGGGCGAGACGGGGTCTTGCAGGTGCCAGCGCAGCAGCACCGGGTGCTCGCGCTTGAAGTTGTCGAGCTTGATCGCGCCGCCGGCCTTCGCGTCCACGCCGTAGGCGGCGTAGAAGTAGAAGATGGCGCGCGCCACGTCGCCCTTGTGGTCGCCGCGGGGCTCGAAGACGTCCCGGCCGGCCGCGTCCTTACCAGTACGCGAATGCAGGTCGTCACCGAGGAACTCCGGCAGGGTGTCCATGATCGTGACGACCTCGCCGAAGGCCTTGTTGCCGCGCTGGCTGTTGGTGCCGGCGTCGGCCGGGAAGAGGTGGTGGAGGTCGGAGCGCATGGGCTCTTCGCCGGCGCCCATGCTCTGGCACCAGGTGTGCTCGGTGTTCAGGCCACGGATGGCCGCCGTCTTGGTGTCCTTGATGCCGCGGAACTCGCGCTGGAGGTACACGTCGCGGATCACGCCCGTGCCCTTGGCGTCGTCGAGCTTGGTGAGCATCAGGTCGCGCGCCGGGTCGTACATGAGGTCCTTGTGCTTGAGCACCAGCGTGTGGAGGCTCTTGAGCAGCTTGGCGCCGGTTTGGGTGGCGATCGAACCGTAGTAGGTCTTCTTCTGGGCGTCGAGCTCGTCGAGGACGGGCGACTGCACCGGGAGGACGTGGGCGCCGCAGCCGGATAGCAAGGCTGCTGCTGCCATCAAGCGCATCAAAGACGCCATGTCGACCCCCGTTCACCAATAGTTAAAGGCGGGTTAGGGATCGATTATAGGTTAATTAAGTTGGCCGTGCAAGCTTTATTTTGGCACGGAAGCCAGGCGGCTACTCGTAAGGAAGCGCCTCGACGGTATAGCCCCGGTCCTTGAGCATCTGCAACAGCCCACCGGGCCCGACCAGATGCCCCAGCCCCACCGCGATCACGGCGTCTTCCTTGCCCATCAGGTCCAGCACCTTGGGCATCCACGCCGCATTGCGGTTGTCGAACAGCTCGCGGTAGTAGACCGGGTAGTGACGCATCATCTCCTCGTCGAAGACCAGGCCCCGCGAGGAGTCGAGGTAGCCGGCCTTGTAGGAGTCCATCATCGCGCGCAGCGTGTCGACCTGGACCTCCGGGTCGTCCACGGTGTGCGTCAGCATGTCGACGCGCTCCTCGAAGGTGCCGGCGTCCAGGGCGCGGATCTGGTCTTCCATGCCCTCGAGGTAGTACAGCCGCTTGCCGCCACGGTTGGCGATCTTGCGGAGGTAGCTGTCGAGGCCGTTGCCCATGCGGGTGGTGTTGGCCCACATCAGCTCCAGCAGCCAGGGCTTGGTGTGCGCCAGCGTGGCCGGCGGCACGCCCTTGGCGGCGTAGTTGGCCGCGAGCACCTGCCAGGTGCGCGCCGGCAGCGCCAATTGCAAGTTCTGGCCGGGGGCCAGGTCGAGGTACTTGCGCACGGCCTGGCGGTTGAAGGTGCTGAGGTCCGCCTCCATGGCGAAGGCGGTCGAGCGCTCCAGCAGCTTCTTCAGCTTGCCGGGGACGTCCTCCTCGTCGGGCTTGACGGGGAAGTGCATCGTCCCGACCAGGTAGTCGGTCTTGCCCAGCATGAACGGGTCGTCGCCCGGCTTCTTGGACGGCGCGGCGTCCGGCGCGAGCGGGTCGTCGTTCTTCTTCTCCGGCTTCGTGATCTTCCACGTGAAGACGTTGAAGTCGAAGGCGTAGCGGCCGAACTCCGCCCGGGCGGGCTTCGGGGCCATCAGCGGCGCTGCCAGGATCGAGAACGCTAGCAGGGGCAGGACGAACTTGCGCATCGCGCTGGGGCCTCCGGAAGGGGGGGGTGCTCCCCCCATCTTACCCAGCGGTGACGACTAGCCCTTCGTCGACTTCGGCCTGCAAGAGGTTCTGGATCGCCGCCAGCGTGCCGGCAATCGAGCTGGGGCAGGAGCCGCAGGCACCCTGGTAGCGGATTTGGAGGTTCAAGCCTTCCAGCGCCACCACCTCGAGGCCGCCGCCGTCGCCGGCCAGCGCCGGACGGATTTGGGCGTCCAACACGCGGTTGATCTTGTCCATCAGCCCGCCTTCACCGCCGATGCCGGCGCTCGCGTCGGAACTGACCGGGGTGACGGCCGTGGTCTCGATCGTGCGGGCGATCGCCGGCGCCAAAGCCGACCACTCCGCGCCTTCGAGCTTGCTCACGGTGACGAAGCCCGGCATGTAGAAGACGGTCTGCACCTTGCCGAGCGCGAACAGGGCGGTGGCGAGCGGGTCGCCGTCGGCCGCGGCCGGCGTGTCGTAGGACCGGCTGCCGCCCTCGATCAGCTTGCCGTCCACATTGAACTTCATGGCGTTCGGGTTGGGCGTGGGCTCGAAATTCATCACCTTCATGGCGGTAGGTTCCTCTGTCGATAGGGGGCTTGGCTCCCATGGTAGCATATTCCGGACCAAACTGGTCCAGTACAGTTGAGCGGTCAAGCGGGCGTTGTCGGGCTTTTCCCCACTGCCTACAATCTGCCCATGCGGATGATGGCCTTGTTGGTGATGGCGGCGTGCCTGGCGGGGTGCCCCCGGCAGGATGACCACGGCGGCGGCGGCGGCTCGACCCGGCTGGCGGCCTCGGCGCAGCCGGATGCCAACCGCTACCATGCGATGGTGGCCCGCGCCGCGGCCTCTACCAGCATGCTGGAAGACGCCCTGGAGCGCGGCAACCAGATCGGTGCCTTGCGCGCCCTGACGGCCGCGCGCAACAACCTGTATGGCGCCGAGCCCTTCGCCGGCTCCGCCGACCGCGAGGCGCTGACCACCGCCGAGAACCAGGGCGTGGCGGTCCAGGCCCTGCTGGCCGATGGGGCCGCGGCCCGGCCGGCAGCCGCGGAGCTGATGCACCAGCTGAGCACGATCCAGGAGACCTATGCCGTGCCCACGAAGCCGAAGGCAGCGGCAGTGGTTTCCCATCCCATTCCGAAGACGCGGACGCAAGTGGCCAGGCCCCTGCCAGTCCAGGCCCCCAAGCCCGCGCCGCGCCGTGTGGCGCCGGTGGTCCATCCGACCGGCAAGGCCGCAGGAGTGAAGAACTGGTCCGGCACGGTGCCGCAGCCGCAATTCGATCCGATGCTGGACTCGGGAACGAAGGTGCCGGTCAGGCCTTAGCGGCGCTCGCCAGGGGCGCTCCGGTGGGAGAGTGCTGCAACGCGTGCGGCGTGCTCTCGCGCTGGGAGGCCTGCGTCACCTTCGTCAGCTCGATCGTCTGCTGGTGCAAGTCTTCGATCGACGCGGAGTTGCAGTAGCTCAGCCCGCTGCGGATGCCGCCGTCCAGCTCGCGCACCAGGAACTCCACCGAGCCCTTGTACGGGATCAGCGTCGAGATGCCTTCGGGCGTGCGATCCGCGCCCACCACCTGCATCGCGCCGGCCGACGCCATGCCGCGGTACAGCTTGTAGGCCTTGTCGTTCTCGTGGATGATCTCGCCGGGGGCCTCGTCCGTGCCCGCGAACAGGCTGCCGATCATGACGCTGTCCGCGCCGGCCACCAGGGCCTTCACGATGTCGCCGGAGTTGCGGATGCCGCCGTCCGCGATCAGGGTGGGCGGGTGCTGGGCGCGCGGGCGGGCCTTGCGGCGCTCCACGTCCCACCAGCGGTTCAGGGCCGCGCGCACCTTGAGGATGGCCGTCAGCTGCGGCACGCCGCAGCCCGTGACGATGCGGGTGGTGCAGACGGCGCCGGGACCCACGCCCACCTTGATGGCATGCGCGCCGGCCTCCAAGAGGTCCCAGGCGCCTTCGGCCGTGGCGACGTTGCCCGCGATCAGCCACAGCTTGGGGAAGCGCTCGCGCAGCTCCTGGATGATCTCCAGCACGCGGTCGGAATGGCCGTGGGCGACGTCGATCAGCACGCCCTGCAAGTCCGTCACCAGCGCGAGCTTGTCCAGATCGCCGGCCTTCACCCCGATGGCCATCACGCGCGGGGCGGGCTGGCTGGAGACCAGGTCGGCGTGGGTCTGCGCATCCGGGATGAAGCGGTGGATCACGCCCATGCCGCCGAGGTTGGCCATGGCGATCGCCATCGGCAACTCCGTGACCGTGTCCATGTTGGCGCTGATGATCGGCAGCTCCAACGTCAGATCACCCACCAGGCGGGTCTTGAGCGACACGTCCTTGCGGCTGTGGATGCTGGAACGCTTCGGCACGATCAAGACGTCGTCGAAGGTCAGCCCGGTTTGTTCGATGAATTTTACGCCCATGGGCTTATGTTAGGGCGCGAGTTAAGATTTGTCTATATCCCGTTTAAGGCAGAGACAAGGCCTCCGGGGATCTGGTTCAATGAGATATAGCCACCCGAAACCCGACGAAGAGGTCATATAACCGCATGCAGAAGCAAACGTTCAGCTGGTACAGCCACCGCATCGGCAAGGAAATGCCGATCGCCATCTACGGCCACTACGGCTTCCCGCTCTTGATGTTCCCGACCGCCGCGGCGGACTTCGAGGAGTACGAGCGCTTCCACCTGCTTTCCGTCATGAAGCCCTGGATCGACGCCGGCAAGGTGAAGGTCTACTCGATCGACAGCGTGAACAACCACACCTGGATGAACACCAAGATCCACCCGGGCGAGCGTGCCTACAAGCACGAGTTCTACGACGGCTACGTGACGAAGGAAGTCGTTCCCTTCATCTGGAACTCGCAAGGCCACAAGGGCGGCATCATCACGTCCGGCGCCAGCATGGGCGCCTACCACGCCGTGAACTTCCTGCTGCGCCACCCCGACCTGTTCGACGGCACCATTGCGATGAGCGGCGCCTACGACCTGTCGCCCTGGACCAACGGCTACCTCGACCAGAACGTGTACTTCAACAGCCCGATGAACTACCTGCCGAACCTGCACGACTCCTGGTACCTGGATCAGCTGCGCGCCAAGCGCCACATCCACATCCTGACCGGCTCCGGCGACTACGAAGCGCCGCACCAGTCCTCGCGCCTGGCGCGCGACCTGTGGGCCAAGGGCATCCCCGCCAACCTGGACATCTGGGGCACCGACATGCGCCACGACTGGACCACCTGGCGCCGCATGATGCCCCTGTACCTGGAAAACGCGTTCTAAGACCAGGGTATAAAAGGGCGGGGGCCAAGTGCCCCCGCCCTTTTTCTATACGCGGCGGATAGATGGACGACGACTTCGAGCCCGACATGCAGCTTTGCCGCGTCTGCCGCGAGGAGAAGTTCCTCACGGAGTTCCAGGCGGACGGCAAGGGCGGCCTGCGTCCGGAGTGCCGCACGTGTTGCAACTACCAGCGCGTGCAGTGGGCCCACTCGACACCGGAGCGCCACCACCGCGCCTTGAAGATGCGCAAGGAGTACACCGAGCGCCGCAAGAACGCGCCGGGGAGCCATACCCAGGAAGAATGGGCCGCGCGCCTGGAGGCGTACCGCCACCAGTGCGCCTATTGCGGGCGGATAGATCGGGCGCTGGTGCGGGAGCACGTGGTGCCCGTCAGCGCGGGCGGCACCAACGACATCGAGAACCTCGTGCCGGCCTGCCAATCATGTAATGCGCGCAAGCTGGACCGATTGGACTTCATGGCCCCGCGGCCCCCGCAGAGTTAACCGGCCTCGAGGCTGGACTCGAGCCCTTGCCGGACATCGTCGTCCGACAGCAGCAGCAGGGTGAACGCTTCCGAAATGGCGTCGTTGCATTGGCCCAGGTCGGTGTTGTAGGCCTCGGCCTCTTCGGCCGTGTAGCCCGCCTCCAACAAGACGGCCGCGGGGATGGTGGCCTGGTGGGCGTCGAAGTGCGTGAAGTACTGGTCTACGAAGAACTCCGTCACGTCGGATGGCTTCTCGATCGACACGTGGGCCTCGCTGTAGGGCGGGCGGAGCTTGAAGTACCCTGGCTCGCGAGCCATGGCCTCGGCGGCCTTGCGGCGCGCGCGCCGGAGCTCGTCCACGAGGGCCGGGACGACCTGGCCCGTCAGGGGCGGCCGCTTCACCAGCTTGGCCAGGTCCAGCTTGGCGAGCATGAGCTCCGTCACGCGTGCGGCCACGCGTGCCGTCATCGCCGGGGTCCAGGTCTTGCCGGCGCCGTGGTCGGTCAACTCCTTGACGACCAACTGGATCAGCTGGCCGGTGGCGCCACCGGTCGATTCGCGGTGCAACACCTGGGTCGTGATCTCCTCGGCCGATTTGTGGTCGATCAGCACGCTGCTCAGCAGATCCGTGTACTTGCCGGTGAAGGTCACGCGGATCAGGCGCGAGACCAGCGAGGTGTCTTCGTCGACCGTGGCGGCGTTGGCGGGCTTCCCGGGCGTTAGCAGCTCGAGCGCCAGGCGGGGGTCGCTGCCTTCCGGCAAGGTCACGTCGACGCGCACGTTGCCCGCGACGTCCGTGGGCAGGTAGACCTCGAACCGGCCGTGGGCGTTGGAATAGACCGCCTGGACCGGCTTGCCGTCCGGGTCCACGCCCAGGTCCAAGCTTAAGCCCGTAAGCAGGTTGCGGACCGTGAGGCGCATGCCCGCAACCGGCGAGAGCTCGCCCGTTGCAGGCGCCGGAGCGGCCTCCAAGAGGCCGAATGCGGCCGCCCCCAGGGGGCCCGCCACCACGTTGCCGTCGTCCTCGGCCAGGATGTTGCCCGCGTTGTTGCTGATGACGTTGCCGGCCGCTCCCGCCACCAGGCGACCCGAGCCGGCGAGCGCCACAACGCCCGCGCCGTTATCGCTGATGACCCCCCCACCATTGTTTGCCACGATCCCCGCACCGTGCTCGGACACCAGCGAGCCATGCCCGGAGGAGGCCAGGAAGACGCCGTCCAGGGCAACCGAACCGGCCAAGGTCACCAGCTCGCCCGGGGGACGCCGCAGCTTGCGGGCCGGCAGCGGCGAGGTGCCCGGCGCCGTGGATGCGGTTGCGGCCAGGGGATCCGGGCCGTGGGACGCGCGCGCGACCGGCCGGGCAGCGGGAGCCGGCGTGCAGGCCGCGATCGCCAGCACGGCGATGGTCAGGGAACGAAGCAGGTACGAATGGGCCATACGGTTGCTTATACCCCGGCCCGCCTGGCCCGCGCCGGTGGCGAGGAAGCGGGGGTTGGGGGTAGAATACCGAACGTAACGCGCCTGGGTTAGAAAGGGAACGCACCTTGTCCGAAAAGAAGCCCCTGAACATCCTCTGCATCGCCGGGTCCCTGCTGGGTCGGCCGTTCATGATGGAAGCGAAGAAGCAGGGTCACAACATCTACGTGCTGACCTCCTCGAAGCGCCTGGACGAGGCGTGGCCGCGTGACATCATCACCGACATCTACGGCGTGCCGAAGCTCTTCGACGAGACCGAAGTCCGTAACGCCATCAGCTACATCGCCCGCGACATCAAGTTCGACCGCATCGTCCCGATGGGCGACTGGGAGATGGAAGTCGCCTCCTTCCTGCGCGAGCACTTCCGTTCGCCCGGCATGGGCGAGACCACGATGCGCTACTTCCGCGACAAGCTGGCGATGCGCATGAAGGCCCAGGAGGACGGCGTGGCCGTGCCCGCCTTCACCCCGCTGTTCAACTGGCGCGAAATCCACGATTACATCGACACCGTGCCCGCGCCCTGGATCGTGAAGCCTCGCCAGGAGGCCGCTTCGCTGGGCATCACGAAGATCAACAACCGCGAGGAGCTGTGGCCGGTCGTCGACAAGCTGGGCGACAAGATGAGCCTGACCTTGCTCGAGAAGTTCACCGCCGGCGACGTTTACCACGTCGACTCCGTGGTGCAGGAGCGCGAAGTGAAGTTCGCCTCGTGCTCGAAGTACGGCACGCCGATGCTCGAGCTCAACCAGAAGGGCGGCCTGTTCACGACCCGCACGATCAAGCGCGGCAGCGATGACGAGGTGGCGCTCCAGAAGATCAACAACGACGTCATCAAGAGCCTGGGCCTGGTGCGCGGCGTGACCCACATCGAGTACATCAAGAGCAACGAGGACGGCAAGTTCTACTTCCTGGAGGCCGGCGCGCGCGTGGGCGCCGCCCGTATCCCCGACGTGATCTGGCACGCCCGCGGCATCTGCCTCTGGCACGAGTGGGCGCGCATCGAGATCGCCCAGGGCGCCGCGCAGATGGACAAGGTGGAAGACAACTACGCCGGCACCATCATCACGCTGGCGAACCGCGAGAACCCGGACCTGTCCGGCTACACCGACCCGGAGATCGTCTACCGCCAGGCGCGCAAGTGGCACGCCGGCGTGGTCGTGAAGTCCAACAGCGCGGAGAAGGTGGAGGAGCTGCTGAACTCCTACGCCAAGCGCTTCCAGCAGGACTTCATGGTCCACGTGCCGCTCAAGCAGTAGGCCCCTTCCAAGTTCTGGCCCGAAGCCTTCCGGCTTCGGGCTTTCTTTTGTCTTGAGCCAGGCTTAACCTTTCCTTATCGAATTCGCCATCCTGCCGACGTGTGGGCGGCGTACGCTGGTCCTTGTCCCCTCGATCACCCCAGAGGTACCGCCCATGAAGAAGTTCGCCGCGTTGTTGGTGCTGGCCGTGTTGGCCAACGCCCAGGTTGCAATTGCCGAGGAGGCCGAGCATCACCATGCGACGCCCGAAGAGCGGGCCGCCTGGCAGGCCATGTCGCCGGAGCAGCGCAAGGCCAAGATGGAAGAGATGATGAAGGCCCGCGAGGCCAAGATGACGCCCGAGCAGCGCGCCGCCTTCGAAGCCCGCCGCGCCAAGTGGGAGGCCATGTCCCCGGCCGAGCGCAAGGCCGCCCACGAGAAGTCCCGCAAGGAGCATCCGCGCCACGAGCACAAGTCGAAGAAGTAGCCACCAAGCGCGCCCCGGGCCTCGAGCCCGGGGTTTTTTGCGGTTAAAGCGCGGCCGGCCCGTAGATGGGGTTGCTCACCGCCGTCATCGAGAACGACAGGTGCGGGTGGGCGCGCAGCTCCGCGCGGACGAAGTCATGCGGGGCCGTGAGCTCCGCCGTTAGCGGGATCGTGGCGTCGTTCGACTTCACGGCGGCGATCGCCACCCGGCCCTTGGCCGTGTAGAAGCAGACGCTCTTGCCCGCGCCGCCCAACACGCGCGCCCGCACGGCCACCTTGCCGGCGTGGGGCAAGGTCTCGCCCATGATCGTTTCGTAGACGCCATCGCCATCCGCATCGGCCTCCAAGAAGAGGCGGCCCGCCGTGGGCGACGAGGTGATGCTCACGCGGCCGGCGCGGATGCCGGCCAGGATGCCTGCCTCGTCCGGGGTCTCGGCGTAGACGAGGTTGGCGTTGCGCGCGATGTTGCCGATGTTGTCGCCATGGTTGTCGGTGCCCGAGACGGCGGCCAGGTGCCGGCCCTCCTTGAGGGCGTCCTGCCACCAGCCCAGCGCCTGGTCGTTGTGCATGATCGGGTTCACGCGATACCACCAGCCGTTCCAGACCTCCACGGCATGGGCGCGCGGGTCCGGCTTGGGCTGGGCCCAGGTGTTGTGCCAGCAGAACGGGTGGTTGATGATCACGGTAGCGTTGCGCGCCGTCGCCTCGCCCAGCATCCCGTCCAGGCCGGCGCCCGTCGGTGGCCCGTCGATGCCGCTCATGCCCAGCAGCCCCGCGTGCCCGACCACGTCCTCGCCGTTCTCGCGGAACGCGCCCCACTCCATGCCGCGCACCATGATCAGCCCGTGGGGCGGCGCCTTGAACTCCGGCGACTCGCAGCCGCGCATGGTGTTGTGGTCCGTCAGGACCATCGCATCGAATTGGGCCAGGTAGGCTTCGGACTGCATCAAGGGCAGCGGCTTCTCGCCGTCCCAATACGTGGAATGGTTGTGATTGCTGACCAGCAGCCAGCGGCCGGCGCGGCCGGGCGGCACGGGCATGGGCGTGCCACGGTGGAAGACGGCACGGTCATCCCCATCCAGGCCCTCCATGGGGGCTTCCTGGGCGGCCAGCGTCGCCGTCGCGACCGGCCGGGCTGTCACCGCGGCCTTGCCACACCCGGCGACCAGCGCCGCAAGGGTAAGCAGGGCCATTGCCCGTTGCTGCATGAGCATGAACTCCACCTCCAATTAACTCCAAGTTAATGTATAGGCGGATCGGGTTCATGACTGAACCAAGTTTTCGCTTTCGCCCTGGCTGACATGTCCTGCTACCAAAACCAACCAATCAATCATTGATGATGGGAGCCCGAACTTGTGAGCTGTAAATTGGCCCCGCGACTTGATCCTGGAAATTCAAGCCCTTATTCTAACGGGAAGTTCGACGGAGCCAAATGGCCTCCTTCTCCTGGAGTCGCGTCACGACCGCCACTGTCGGCGTATACAAACCCATCTTGATAGGATAATATGAACCTTGCCCACCATCATCCGCGAGGACGGCTTCGAGGTCATCATCTACTCCGGCAACGAGCATGCCCCACCCCACGTCCACGTCTTCAAGGCGGGTGATCACCTGCGGGTGGCGATCGGGGACGCGGAGACGTATCCCTACCCGCTTGGCCGCGGGAACACGCTAACGGGCAAAGCCGGCGTCGTTGCGATCGACCTCGTCAAGAAGCATCAAGCGACGCTGGCGGCTGCTTGGAGGAGGATCCATGGCTAGCACACGCGGGACGGAGCGCCCCTCGGACGCAACCTTGCACGCGCAATTGGCTGCGGCGAGCGCTCGTGCCGATGGCGATGAGCCCCTAGCCGTCGCGGCCGGGTTCGACCGCGCGCCGCGGCGGGTGGTGGTTGATCTCGACTCGGGCGCAACGTTCATGTTTCCCGTCGACCGCTGCCAGGGGCTCGCCGGCCAGCCGGACGACTTGTTGGCAAACGTCGTCGTGATGCCGGGGGGCGATGGGCTAGGGTGGCCGGCGCTCGACGTCCACTACCATGTGGGCAGCCTGGTGGTCGGAACGCTCGGGGGAAGGGCCTGGATGAAGCAGCTGCGGCAGGCCCTGGCGCAAGATGCGGGCAAGACAACCAGCACGGCCAAGGCGGCGGCGGCACGTGCAAACGGAAAGAAGGGAGGAAGGCCGAAAATGAGCAACAAAACCGACGGCTAGAGCCTCGGCATCAGCGCCTCCTCATCCTCGGGCACAAACGAGAAATGCCGCACGGAATCCGCGCGGCATCAGGTCCCGAAGCCCCTTTAAGCGATCGTGATGTCCTTGCTCAGGTACACGTCCTGCACCGCATTCAACAACCGCACGCCCTCTTCGAACGGGCGCTGGAAGGCCTTGCGGCCCAGGATCAGGCCGGTGCCGCCCGCGCGCTTGTTGATGATGGCCGTGCGCACGGAGTCCGCCATGTCGTTGCTGCCGGAGGCGCCGCCGGAGTTGATCAGGCCCGCCCGGCCCATGTAGCAGTTCGCCACCTGGTAGCGCGTCATGTCGATCGGGTTGTCGGTGGAAAGCTCCGTGTACACGCGCTTGTCGGTCTTGCCGAAGTTGATCGCGTCGTAGCCGCTGGCGTGGACCTCGGGCAGCTTCTGCTTGATGATGTCCGCCTTGATGGTGGAGCCCAGGTGCGTGGCCTGGCTGGAGAGGTCCATCGCGGTGTGGTAGTCCACGCCGTCCTTCTTGAAGGCGTTGTTGCGCGTGTAGCACCACAGGATGGTGGCCATGCCCAACTCGTGGGCGCGGGCGAAGGCTTCCGCCACCTCCACGATCTGCCGGCGGCTCTCCTCGGAGCCGAAGTAGATGGTGGCGCCCACCGCCGCGGCGCCCATCTGGTAGGCGTCTTCGACCGTGCCGAACATGACCTGGTCGTAGGTGTTCGGGTAGGACAGGAACTCGTTGTGGTTGAGCTTCACGATGAAGGGGATCTTGTGCGCGTACTTGCGCGAGACCGACGACAGCACGCCGAAGGTGGAGGTGACGCCGTTGCAGCCGCCCTCGAGGGCCAGCTTCACGATGTTTTCCGGGTCGAAGTAAATCGGGTTCTTGGCGAAGCTGGCGCCCGCGGAGTGCTCGATGCCCTGGTCGACGGGCAGGATCGAGAGGTAGCCGGTGCCGCCCAGGCGACCGCAGTTGAAGAGCCGGGCCAGGTTGTTCAGCACGGGCTGGGGGCGATCCGTAGCCACGAAGATGCGATCCAGGAAGTCCGGGCCGGGGAGGTGCAGCAGTTCCTTGGGGATCTTGGTGGACTTGTAATCCAACAGCGCCTTCGCGTCAGCGCCCAGCAGCTCTTCCACCCAGTCGATGGTGCGCTTCTCCAGTTCCTTCATCGGTGCGGCTCCCTCTAAGGCTTGGTCGGGGTGTTCGGCCCAAAATGTACCATGAAAAAAGCAGCGTCCGGGTCCCATGGACCCGGACTCTGCTCCTTCCCCCTCGGTGCCTTGAAAAGCCGTTAAGCGGTACGGCGCTGGGGACCCGGTTCATCGATCGGGTCGGCGTCCAGCAGCCAGGGCATCGGGTTCTCGCGGAAGAACTCCTCCGCCAGCGATGAACGCTGCAAAGGCTTTGCGTTCAACTTCTCGCGACGGGCCAGCTCCAAGACCTGCATGTAGCGGTTCTTAGATCCCGGCTCGAAACCCAGGGTCCTGTCTTTGTTCTGTGCATGCGCCATCGAAGTACCTCCCTCCGCGCCGCGGGGCTCCCGCCCCCGGCAGGAATGCATCGTAACATTTTGTAACATATCCGCCATGGCGCGACCACACCAAAGATTCGGCCCCCACCTGGCCATGCTGCACAAGCGAGCCTGGCGGGTACGACCTAGCGGAGGATGCCCCCTAGATGCTTCGGCGTTTTTATATCAAATATTGGCGAGCGCGGGGCCCTGGCAAGTCTGGCAGTGCGGGCCGCCCTTGCTGACGACCAGGACCGTGTCTTGCTGGCAGGTCACGCAGGCCGCGCCCGCGAACAGGCGCCCGTTGCCTTGCTGCAACAGCTTGAGGCCGGCGAAGCCGCAAGCGTTGGCCGGCGCGCCCATGGGCTGCTGGCCGCACTTGGGGCAAGGGCCCGGGGCGGGCAGGATGGCGTTGGTGCGGCAGGCGGGGCACAGCGTGGTGACCGCACCCGGCGCACGGGCTTGCAGCCAGCCCTGGGCCTGGCGCCCGATTTCCGCGAGGTCCGGACCCGGCGCGACCTTATAGAGCGCCTGGGCCAGTTGGAAGGCCCAGCCGACGTATCCCAGCGCCCACGCGGCATGCAGGGTCATGCGGCCGTAAGAGGCTTCGCGCGGGTTCAACATATAGGCGATCAGGAAGTGGTGCGCGGCGTCTTCCCAGGCGCGGCCCGCCAGCAGCACCTGGCCCATGTGGGCGTAGGTGGCGGCGTCGCCCGGAGAGCGACGCAGGCCTTCCGTGAGGGCCTGCATGGCGGGGCCCAGCTGGCTGGCCGCCTGGAGCTCCTTGGCCTTGGCGCGGATGGCCTCCGCCACGGCCGCATCGCCGGGGGCCGGCAGGGTGTTGATGGCCGCCAGGGGGCCCTGGGAAACGAGGTTGAGCACGAAGGAGCGCGGTTGGCCGAGCGGGCCCGTGCCGCCGGGCAGCGGGCCGGTGCCGGTGGGGGCC
>JAQBPE010000021.1 GCA_028287685.1 Cyanobacteria bacterium RYN_339
AGCCCCAGGGCCTTCGCGACGCCGGCGCCAGCGGGCCGGGCCGCGGGGTCCTTGGACAGCAGCGCCGCCACCAGGCGGGTCAGGACCTCGTCGGCCGGGCCCACGGCGGGGCGTGCCTCCGGCGCGGCCTCCAGCAAGTGCGCGCGCAGCTGCGCGGCAGGCGGGCCGGCGAAAGGCGGCTGGCCCACGAGCAGGTGGAAGGCCAACGCGCCCAGGGCGTACCAGTCGGCGGCCGGGTCCACGGCCTCCTTGCGGAAGACCTCCGGGGCCATGTATTCCGGCGTGCCGGCGATCGCCTCGCGCGCCGAGCCGATCGCGGCCACCTGGCCCACGTCCAGCACCACCAGCCGGCCGTCTGCCTGGGCCAGCACGTTCTCCGGCTTGAGGTCCTGGTGCACCCAGCCCAGCGCATGCAAGGCCTCCAGGGCCTCCGCCAGCTTGCCCAGCACGCGGCGCACCTCCAAAGCCGGCAAGGGGGCTAGCGCGTCGAGCCCGCGGCCGTCCACCAGCTCCATGGCGTAGAACGGCAGGCCCGTGGCGGTGCGGCCCTCCTCGTAGGCGCGCGGGAAGGCGGGGTGGTGCAGGCGCGCCAGGTGGCGGTATTCGACTTCGAACTGCCAGGCGGCGGCCGGGTCCTTGGCCCAGCGCGCGGCGAGGACCTTTAGGGCGACCGCGCGGCCCTGGTCGTCCTGGGCCCGGTAGACCCGGCCGAACGTGCCTTCGGCCAGGGGCGTGACGTGGGTGAACCGTCCGGGCAGGGCATCGTTCGGTAGCAAGCAAGGTCCTTTCCGGGGCGAGAACAGGCGTGCTAAGGTTGGGCCATCTTATCAGGTTGCCGCGCAGAGGCCGTCCATGCAACCCAAACCCCCTCCCCCGGCACCAGGCTCGCCGGAATACGTCTTCAAGCAGCAGGCCGACCGCCTGGCCGCCACGTTGGGCTTCTCATCGGAGCTGGCCGCCGGGCTGCGCAAGGAGTTCCAGCACCTCTGGAAGGGCGCCCCGCCCGCGCTGATGGCGGAGGTCGCGGCCTTCACGCAGCGCGTGGACGCCCTGGCGGCGAAGGTGCAGGAGGCCCAGGCGGCGCTGGCGGGGGCCCGCAACGACAACCCGCGCGAGGGGTTGGCCCGCCTGGGTCGCATCGAGCTGCGCGGCGTGCTGGCGGCCGCGCGGGGCCTGGAGGGCGCCGGCGCCAAGCTGCGCGAGGACCCCGAGTTATTGGCTTGGCGAGCGCCCGCCGCCCGCGGCACCAGCGAGCTCAAGCGCCAGGGCACCGGCCCGCTCGCCACGGCGGCCTTCGACCTCCTGAGGCGGTTTGCGCCCGGGTTGGACGTCAAGGAGCTGGGCCTCGAGCCTCCCGCCCCGCCCGCGCCCACGGCCGTTCCCAAGGATTTCGCGGAGCGCCGCGCGCATCTGCTGACCGCGCTGGAGACCATGAGCCGGCTGCTGGGCTTCGTGGGCCCGCGCATGGGCGTCTTGCGCACGTCCTTCGACCTCACGGGCTTGCCGCGCGCCAAGAAGCTGCTGATGGAGTTCCGCGCGGAGTGCGAGCGCACGGCCACGGCGGAGGGGGCGTCCGCGCAGGAGACCACGCTGCGCATCACGCTGGGCCAGGCCCTGTTGCTCTCGGCGATCGCCGCCCAACGCAGCCAGGTGGCGCTGGTGCAGTGGGACGACGCCCAGGCCCTGCGCGAGGAGGCGGAGGTGCTGCGCCAGACCGTCACGGGCCTGTACTCGCCGAGCGTGCACAAGGCCCTGCAGGGCTTCAACGTGGGCAAGCTGCGCGGTGCGCTGATCCCCCTGAACAACCTGCCGCTCTCCTTCCGCGACGTGCCCGTGCTCAAGGACCTCTTCCCGCTGCCGCCGCAGAAGAAGGTCGCGCCCTAAGCGGATGCCGCGCCGTGGCCCGGCTGGCGTTGGTTGGGTAGGAAGTCATGGGCACGAGCTGCCCCCAGGAGCGTGCCGATGTCGATCGAGTCCTATAACGCCAACTACCCGTCGCCTCCCTCGCCTCCCCCGCCGCCGCCCGCGCCGGCCGACGAGGCCGCCTTCGTGCAGGTGGCGCGCGCCCGCGGCGGCGCCCCGGAAGGCGAGCTGCTGGCGTACTCCTCGCGCGGCCCGGCCAGCGACCCGGTGGAAAGCGCGGCCGCGCCCGAGGGCTCGGAAGCCGACCTGGATGGGCTGCTGGACGCGGCCGTCCCGCCCAACCAGCCCGCCACGGCAGGCGCCGGCGGCTTCTCCACCCTGAACGCGCAATACCCCGAAGACAACCGTGCCTTCGTGACGGCCGCCTACCACGAGATCCTGGGCCGCTGCGACGAGGCCACGGCGGCCGCCGCCAACCAGCCCGCCACCCTGTCGGAAGCGGAGATCGCGGTCGGCCTGCAGAACATCGAGCTGATGACGCAGGTGCGCGCCAACGGCGGCGACCTGAACGGGGTGCACTACGAGCCGCGGCCCTTGAACATCGCCCGCGACGAAGCCCGCAAGGAGGCCATCGCCTCCATGGTCAACTCGCCGGAAGCGGCCCACCATGCAGGCTTCGCGGAAAGCGGGCTGGTTCATGGCATCCCCGTCGGCATCACCGGGCCGGACGGCTCCACCCAGCCGCTGATGTGGCAGAGCCAGGCGCTGCAATCCGGCTCCTCGAGCCCGTCCACCTACAAGGGCGCGCCGCTGCCGCTCGACGAGCCGCTGAACTTCGATCACGGCATGGATTTCTTCGCGCAGTACTTCAACAACGGCACCTCCAAGAACCCGCTCGCCCAGTTGCAAGGCAGCGTGGGCGAGGCCTCGGATGCTGCGGCCTACCGCATGTACAGCGGCTCGCCGGCCTTCCAGGAGCTGGCGCAGCTGGGCGAGATGACCTTCGGGGACATGTACTACGGCTGGAACGGCAAGACCGCCGACCACGGCGCGCACGAGGGCAACGGCGTGCTGGCGCTAGGCGAGAGCGACCAATATCCCGAGCTGAACGTGGACCTGAACCAGGTGGTGCCCGGCCGCGCGGGCCAGGGGTTGCCCAACAAGATCCGCAACGAGGCCGACATGATGGGCTACATGCAGGCTCGCCACGACCAGATGACCGGCTTGATCGCCAAGATGGATCCGGCCGTGGACCCGCCTTCCAGCTTCGATGCCGCGCGGGAGGCCCTGCAGGTGGTGGACGCCGCCCTGGCCTTCGGCAAGCAGACGGAACACGGCGGCACGGCGGTGTTGTTGCACAGCGTGCCCGAAGCCAGCGTGGGCTGGTACCCCGGCCGCGCCTCCGGGGCGGGCGATCGCCTGTCGGACGACGTGCCCGCGGGGGACGCGCAGCAGCCGAAGTGGAAGCAGATCTCGGACTACTACGCCTACGAAGCGGCCGCGCGGGCGGCCGAAGACCCGGACTCGTTCTACGCCAACTGGAAGCAGCGTTGGCTGCGCTAGCAGCAACCAACCCCAGGGAATAGAGACACCATGAGCATCGTTTCGAAGCGGCTTTCCCCTTGCTTGCTGCTGGCCGTCCTGGCGATCGCCGGCTGCCCGACCAAGCCCACGGGGGTGACCAAGCCCTCGACGGAGTCGGCCAAGCCGAGCGCCGGGCCGACGGGCGTCAAGACGACGGGGAGCCCGACCGCCACCCCGACGGTCGCGGCAGCGGCCTTCCTGGGCGTGGTGCTGGGCCTGGACGGCAAGCCTGCCGTGCATATCCCCGTCTCGGCCACGCTCATGGGCGACCAGGGCTCGGGCATCATCAGCCGCACCAAGCTGATGGGCGACCAGGGCTCGGGCATCATCAGCCGGACCAAGTACGTGCTGGGCTTCGGCCTCCAGGCGGACACCGGCCTGTCCACCCAGACCGACGACCAGGGCCGCTTCTCCTTCCCCGGCACGGCCGGCAAGCCGTTCGTGGTCGAGGCGCGCATGGGCGACGACGTGAAGGCGCTCGGCGAGCTGGATCCGGCCAAGCAGTACCTGTTGGAGTTGGCCCATACCGGCACCATCAGCGGCAAGGTCAAGGCCGCCGGCGTCGCCAACCTGCTCGGCACGCACGTCTTCATCCCGGGCACCAGCTACGACGCCAACACCTCCGAGGACGGCAGCTACACCATGTCCAACGTGCCGGTCGGCTCGTTCCGGCTGGTGGCCTCCAAGCTGGGGCTGGGCTCCGCGGAGGTCAAGCCGGTGGACGTGACCTCCAGCAAGGCCACCACGGCGCCCGATCTGGTGCTGAGCAAGGCCAACCCGGACGTGACGGCCGTGGAGCCGACCGCCGCGGGGCCGGGCGCGACCGTGCGCCTCACGGGCACGAACTTCGGCGCCTCCAGCGGTGCCAACCCGACGGTCACGATCGGTGGCGCGCAGGCCAGCAACGTCAAGCAAATCGACGACCACACGCTGACCTTCACGGTCCCGCCTACCGCGGGCAGCGGCGACGTGGTGGTGACGGTGGAGACGGTGCCGGGCAAGCCCGGGCACCTGGACGTGCTGCAAACGCTCGCGCTGGTCGACCCGGCCCCGGAGCTGCAAACCGGGGTCGACCGCGCCTACGTCGTGACCGGCACCGAGACGGGCAAGAAGCCCATCGCCGCGCCCGTCGTGACCTGGCGCGTCGAGGGCGGCACCGCCATCACGGTGGATGCCACCGGCAAGGTCCACGCGGCCGCGGTCGGCAAGGCCACGCTGGTCGCGGAAAGCGGCACGATCAAGGCCACGCAGGCCGTTACCGTGGGGGCTTCCGTGCCGGAGGTCAGCACGCTGCTGGCAACCCTGGGCCGGGGCGCGGGCGTGGTCTTCGATGGCAAGGGCAAGCTTTACCTGAGCGACGCCGCGCGCAACCAGGTCTTGGCGATCGACGTGGACGCGGCGACGCCCGTGACCACCGTGGTGGCCGGCGACGGCACGGCCGGGTTCGTGGACGGCCCGGGCGCGAGCGCGCGTTTCAACGGTCCCGGGGCGTTGGCCCTCGGCCCCGACGGGACGCTGTACGTGGCCGACGCGGCCAACTTCCGGGTGCGCATGATCGCGCCCGACCGCACGGTGACCACGCTGGCCGGCAGCGGCCAGGGCCAGAACAAGGACGGTGACGGGGTGGCTGCGGGCTTCCAGTCCCTCAGCGCGCTGGCCCTCGACACCAGCCAGCACCTGTACCTGGGCGGCTGGGACGGCTTCGTCCACCAAATCGATCTGGGCGGCGCCCACGCGGTGAAGACGGTCTCGAAGCCCAACACCAACGGCCTCAAGCAGGAGGCTTCGGTGTGGGGGTTGGCCTTCCTGGCGGATGGGCGCTTGCTGATCTCCGACAAGGCGAACTTCTGCGTGCGGGCCGCGACCACCCTGGACGGGACGCCCCAGATCGTCGACTTCGCCTCGAAGTGCCAGACCCTGGACGGCAGCGCTACGGTTGACGGCACGCGGATGACCGGGCACTTCAACGCCCCCGGCGCCCTGGCGGTGGGGCCCGACGGCACGGTTTACATGGCCCAGACGGAGTTCGACCAAATCGTCCGCGCGATCGGCCCCGCGGACCAGGTGACCACCGTGGCCGGCCTCGTATCCCCGATCGACCCCTCGAACTCGACCATCCCCGCCAGCTTCCACCCAACTTCCAAGGACGGGCCGCGTGGGCTGGCGTCCTTCGCGGCGCTCGGCAGCTTGGCGGTGGACGCGCGCAAGGCCGGCTCCGTGGTGCTTTACGTGACGGACGGTTCGCGCCTGCGCAAGATCGTCATCCCGAAGCCCTAGCCGGCTTGCGCCGATACGCCTCCTCCAGCTCCGGGCCCGGCGCCACCCCCAGCCGGGCCTTGAAGACCTTGCGGCAGTCCCAGTAGGCCTGCGACGCCAGGTCTTCGCGGTTGTGGGCGCGGTGTAGGTCGATCAAGGCGATGTAGACGCGCTCCTCCGTGGGCGCCAGCGCCTCCGCACGCCGCAAGGCCTGCTCCGCCCGGCCGCCCACCTGGGCCGCGCGGTAATGCTCGGCCAGCCACAGGGCCAAATCGACGGCTTGCTGGCGGTAGCGCACGCGTTCCGCCTCGAAGAACTTGTAGAAGAGCGCGTCTTCGAGCAGGTTGCCCTGGTAGTGGCCGAGCGCCTCCTCGTAGGCCACGGCGGCCGCCGCCGGATCGCGGGGCTTGGCGGCGTCGCCGCGGTTGCGGGCCTCGTCGAAGGCCACGAGGTCCAGGTACTCCACCTGGCCCCAGTCCAGCACGTAGCGCTCGTCCACCAGCTTGATGTAGCGCGACTCCTGGCGCTTGCCCAGCTCGGGCTCCAGCATGTGGCGCAGGCCGCTCACGGCCACCTGCAGGATGTTGGCGTTGACCTCGTCCTCGCCCAGGGCGTCCAGGAATTGATGTAAGTCGAGCCCGCGCCGGTTCAGCGCCAGCGCCGCCAGGATCACCCGCGCCTTCTTGCGCGGCCACTGCGTGAGGGGCACGCCGCCCAGGCGCACCTCGAAGCCGCCCAGGCAGTTCAGCGCCAGCTGGCCGGCCACGGGGGCCGCCGCCGCGGCCGCGGCCGGGGCTTCGCGCTCGCGCAGCGCCTCCCAGACCGGGGCGTCCAGGGCGGGCAGGAAGGGGTAGCCGCGCGCCTCCGCGATCGCCCGCGCCGCTTCGGCGGCTTGTAGCGCCCCGGGGCCGTCGCCCGCCGCCTTGCGGGCCGCCGCCAGGTGCGCCAGCGCGCGGGCTTGCAGCAAGTGGGCGCCCTGGCTCTTGAGGTCCGCCACGGCCGGTTCCAGCAGCGCCACGGCCTCCGGCGCGCGCTCGCGCAGCACCAGGCCGCGGGCATACGGCAGGCGCAGGGCCAGGTCGTAGGTGCTGTGGCCGCCCGCCTCGCCGGCTTGCTGCCACCAGGCGTCCAGCTTGGCGAACTGCTTGCGCGCCGCCGCCATCGCCATGAGGCCCTCCAGCGGCAGCTTCTCGCCTTCGCCAAAGCCGGCCTCCGCGAAGCCCGCGAGCGCCCGCCCGTAAGCGTCCTCCGCCTCGCGCCACTCGCCGCGGGCCTGGTGGTAGCCGCCCACCACCACGTAGGCGCTGGCGCGCTCGTGCCAATCGAACAGGTCTTCCCAGCCGGGCTCCAGCCCCCGCAGGAAGGCGCCCGCGCGCTCCGGCTCGGCCGCCAACAGGTGCAATTGGGCCTTCAGGAAGCCGCAGAACAGGCGGGACGGCAGGAATTGCCAGCGCTCGGCCAGGGCGATCGCCCGCTCCACGTGCGCCAGCGCCAGCGCCAGGTCCCCCTGGTTCAGCGCCAGCGTGTACAGGTTGCTCAGCGCGATCAGGTGGGTGGCCGCGATCTCGGGGTTGGCGCCGGCCGGCACGTCCAGCGCGGCGCGGTTGTACTCCGCCATCAGGTCCAGGTCGCCGCGCATGTCGGCGGCCAACGCGCGCGCGAGGTAGAGGTCGGCCACGTCGTCCGGGCGCCCTTCGGAGAGCATCGCCTCGGCCTGCATCAAGAGCGGCCGCGCCCGCGCCGGCTCCTCGCGCAGCGTCAGCGTGGCGATGCGCACCAGCGCGCGGAACTCGCCCGGGAGGTCGTCTTGCTCGCGGCAGAGCGCGCGCGAGCGCCCGTAGGCCACCAGGGCCTCGGCGGAGCGGCCCTGCCAGGACAGGTGGTGGCCCAGCCAGAGCTGCAGCAGCGGCGCCTCCGCGCGCACCTCCGCCGGGAAGCGCTCGAGCCAGCGCCCGATCGTGCCGGCGCGCCCGCCGAAGCGCATGGCCGGGAAGCCCAGGTCACAGGCCACCGCGGCCCCGGCCCAGTCGCGCGAGGCCAGCAGGTGCGGCAGGGCCAGCTCCTCGCGCCCGTCCTGCTGGAAGTAGGCGGCGGCGCGGCGGTGCCAGGCGGCCAGGCTCAGCGCCGGCAGCGTGCGCTCCGCCTCCGCTTGCAGGAACGCGCGCAGGTAGGCCGGGAAGCGGTAGCGGGCGCCGTCCAGGCGCTGGACCAGGTGCTCCGTCTCCAGCGCCTCCAGCCGGGCGGCGGCCTCCACGTCCTGGAACACCCAGCGGCACACCTCCGGGCTGAGCTCCGGCACCAGCGCGGCCTTGCACATGAAGGTGCGCGTGGGCTCGTCCTGCGCCCCATACAGCTCCTCCGCCACGAAGGCGTCCAGCCGGGCGTCGTCCAGCGTGCCGGGCGCCTGGCTGGCGCCTGCCGAGGCCAGCAGCTCGAGCCCCAGGGGCCAGCCGTCCAGCTCGCGGGCGCGCTCCTGCCAGGCAGCCGGCACCACGCCGTCCGGCGCGCGGCGGCCCAACAGCTCGGCTTGCTCGTGGGCGTCGAAACGCAGCTGCTGCGGGCCCAACAGGGCCAACTGGCCGCGGGCTTGCAGGCGGGCCGTCGGCGCGGGCAGGCGCTTGCGGCTCGCGGCCAGCACCGTCACGCGCGGCGGCAGGCGCTCCAGGCAGGCCACCAGGCCCGTGACGAGCTCCGGCGCCGCGTCCGCTACCGTTTGGAGGTCGTCGAGCGCCAGGGCCAGGGCCGGCAGATCGTAGGCGGCCACCTCCGCGAAGAAGCGCTGCCACAGCATCCGTGGCTCCAGGCGGCCTTCGGGCAGCAAGGCGGCCAGCGCCTGGCCGAAGCCGGGCACGTGCTCGCGCATGCCGGCGATCAACAAGTGGAAGAAGGTGGCCGGCTCCGCGTCGTAGGCGTCGAGCGCCACCCAGACCAGCACCCCGCCCTCCGCCGCCCGGCGCGCCAGGGCCAGCATCGCGTAGGTCTTGCCGTAGCCGGGGCCCGCCACCAGCAGGACCGCGGAGGGCACGGCCTCCAGCAGCCGGCGCGGCAGGTGGTCCGGCGGGACCGCGGGCGGGACGAGCTTGCCGGGCAGGATCCAGGCGTCGGACATGGGTTCCTTCTTCGCGGGCTACCGCCCTCATACCCCTGCCCGCTTTGGGCTTATCGTGATTTTAACGTCCGCCACGGCCGGTCGTAAGTGGCCGGTAAGTCCTGGGCGGATAAACCCCTCGTGAGTCGAGAGCGTAGTCGAGAGGAAGTCCCGAATGTTGATCCAAGCCGTGTTGCCCGCCCGCCTGCCGGTCGCCGCCAAGCCGCTGACCTGCCACCCCCTGCCCACGGGCCAGCGGGCCCCCGTGCTCCACGTAGGGGACCACCGCCACCCCGGCCACATCCGCTGCCACATCGGCGACGCGCCGGTGGACCTGGACAACCTGCACGTCCCGATGGGCTGCGACGGTACCTCCGCCACCACCCTCGGCGGCAACCGTCGCCAGTAGCCCGTTTCCCCCCGCGATTAGAGAGGTTAGACCCCATGATGATCCGCCGCCCCCTGCCCAGCTTCCCCGGCAACCCCGTGCCCAAGTTCCCCGGCACCCTCCGCCCGCCGAT
>JAQBPE010000024.1 GCA_028287685.1 Cyanobacteria bacterium RYN_339
AGAGCTCGCTCCCGCCCTCCGGTCGGCCGCTGCCTGGCTGGGGACAAGCGTTCCGCCGCCCCGGCCGCACCGCGCTCGTGCTGGCTGCCTTCGCGGGGCTCTCCCTGGTTGACGGTTGCTCGGGCCAGGTGCCCAGCGCCACGACGTCGTCCACCCAGATCGTGCTCAACTCCGGACCCTCGCGCTTCCGCCTGGCCCTGACCGTCGCCATGAAGTTCCTGGACGATCTGGACCGCCCGGCGTCCAACCCCTTCCACCTGGTGGCCTTCACGGGCCGCGCGCTGGACATGGACGGCAACACCACCGCGGCCGTGGGCAGCGACTGGACCTTCACCTTCTCGCGGTACCTGGACTCCCAGCCGAACCAGACCTACGAGACCGTCACGATCTTCGTGCCGGGCACCGGCGCCGTCACCCGCACGTTGGGCACCAGCAAGGATCCGGTCCTGAGCCCCATCGAGAACTGGGACGCGGCCATGGACGGCACCTCGCCGGACTCCAAGGACTTCGTCGCCCCGCTCAAGGCCAAGAACATCGCGACGGCGGGCGCCTCGATCGAGCTCAAGCAAGGCGTGATCACGATCAAGGCCGGCGGCAAGACCACCACCTACAACACGGCGGATGCCTCCTTCGCCTCGGTGAACTGACCCCCGCTTGATTGTGGGGCCTCCACCCGCGCCTGCCTTACGATGAAGGCAGGCGGGGAGGGTTCCATATGGCGGCTTCCAAGGGTCGACTGGCCGGTTCGCGTGCCCGGCGGGCGCGCGCCCAGAACGTGCCGAACGTCGAGCGCTCGATCGCCGACGCCGTCGTGGTCAAGGACCAGGACGTCTTCTTCCTGGCCGATCGCCACGGCAACGTGCCCTGCGTGCCCGGCCATGGCTACGGCCTGTATTACCACGATTGCCGCTACCTTTCGGGCTACGAGATGACGCTGGCCGGCGAGAGCCTGATCACCCTGGGCTCGGCCAACCGGGGCGGCTATATGGGCGTCTTCCGCCTCACCAACCGCGATATCGAGCTGCCCAACGGCACGGAGCTGCCCAAGCAAACGATCGGCGTCCATTGGTCGCGCCTGATACGCGGCCAGGACCACCGCTTGTACGACGTGCTGGCGGTCCACAACTACGGCATGGAGCCCGTGGCCCTGCCGTTGGAGTTGCAGTTCCGCGCGGGCTTCGACGACATCTTCGAGGTCCGCTCGCTGGCCAAGGAGCGCTGCGCCGCCGTGCAGCAGGAGCTCTGGGACGATGGCACGTTGCGTTACAGCTACGCGGGCCGGGACGACATCACGCGCCATATGTCGGTCTACTGTGCGCCGGCGCCCACGCGCACGGAACCCGACCGCGCCACCTTCGACCTGGTGTTGGGACCGCAACAGCGCGTGGAGCTGCTGGTGGTGATCTCGCTCGGCGAGGCGGGCCCGGCCAACGGCTGGCATGCGGACGAGGCGCCCCAACCGGACCTCGCCGCCGTCGAGAAATGGGCCTCCGCGGCGTCCGAGGCCTGGCTGGCCGCCCATACCCACGTGGAGAGCAACTCGATCTTGCTGGACCGCGTGCTTGCCAACAGCTTGACCGACCTCCACACGCTGCGCAGCCACATGGGCAACTTCCAATACTTCGCCGCCGGCATCCCCTGGTACGGTACGCTGTTCGGCCGGGACAGCCTGGTCACGGCCTACCAGATGCTGGCGTATGACCCGGCGATCGCCGCGCAGACCTGCCACCTGCTCGCCAGCCTGCAAGGCACGCAGGACGACCCCTGGCGCGCCGAGCAGCCGGGCAAGATCCTTCACGAGCACCGCCGCGGCGAGCTGGCCAACGTGGGCGAGGTGCCGTTCGGACGGTACTTCGGCTCGATCGACGCGACCCCGTTGTTCCTGTTGCTGTTGGCGGAGCATGCCCGTTGGACCGGCAGCCTGGCCCTCTTTGACCGCTTGCGGGAACCCGTGGAGCGTGCGCTGGAGTGGTTGGCCATCGCCGGCGACTCCGACGGCAACGGCTACCTCGACTACACGCCCAACCCGGGCAACGGCCTGATCAACCAGGGCTGGAAGGACTCCGACGACGCGATCATGCACGCTGACGGCACCCTGGCCGCGCCGCCGATCGAGCTGGTCGAGGTCCAGGGCTACCACTACGCCGCCAAGCTGGGCATGGCGGAGCTGTTCGAGCGCGCGGGCGACGAGGTAAGGGCGGAGTCCTTGCGTTCGGAAGCTGATGGGCTGGCGCAGCGCTTCGAGCTGGATTTCTGGATGCCGGACCGCGGCTTCTATGCGTTGGCGCTCCAGCAAGGCGGCCGGCAGGCCCAGGTGATCAGCTCCAACCCCGGCCAGGCGCTCTGGAGCGGGATCGTGCCGGAGCGCCGCGCGCGCGCCGTGGCGAAGCGCCTGCTCGAGCCGGACATGTTCAGCGGCTGGGGCGTCCGGACGCTTTCCCAGCAAGAGGTCCGCTACAACCCGCTGGGCTACCACCTGGGCACCGTTTGGCCGCACGACAACGCCCTGATCATGGCCGGGCTGCGCCGGTATGGCCTCGATCATGAGGCGATGACGGTCTTCATGGGCATCTTCGACGCGGCCACCCACTTCGAGCAGTACCGGTTGCCGGAGCTGTTCTCGGGCTATGCGCGCGAAGCCCTGGGCGAGCCCGTGCGCTACCCGGTGGCCTGCCACCCGCAGGCCTGGTCCGCCGCCGCCCTGCCTTACATGCTCAACGTGCTGTTGGGCTTCCAGCCCGAGGGCTTCGACAACCGGCTGCGGATCGTTCGGCCCCTGCTGCCGCCGTTCGTGGATCGCCTGGAGGTGCACCGCCTGCGCATCGGGCGTGGCTGGGTCTCGCTGCGCTTCGAGCGCACCTCCCATGGCGCCGGCGTGGCGGTGATCGAGTCGCGGGGCGACGTCCAGGTGATCGTGGAGCCGGCGCTCCACGCCTGACTGTTGGTAGAGCGGGCCGGCGGTCGGAGAATGGGGATGGAGGTGAGTGTCATGGCCAAGTACGATCTCGACGCGTCCCATTCGGATCCCTACGCCCGCCGCACCAACCGCGCGGCCGTGGCCGGCATGTTCGGCACGCTGGCGCTGATCATCGGTGCCGGCTGGTTCCAGGCGCATCCCTACCAGCCGGACGGGCCGCAGGCGTCGAACTGGCACGCCACGGTCGCCTACGGCGGCCTGTTGTATGACCCGGCCGGGCCGGTCGCCAGCCTGCCGGACGACCAGATGGCCCAGGTGGGCATCACCTCCGATGGGCGTGGCGTCTACGAGCCGCGAGGCGGCGGCGGCGGCAAGGGTTCGCCCCAGCTCTACGTGCAGATGGACAGCGGGCTTTACCTGCCCTTGCGTGGCCACACCGGCCGCGTCGTCGACGACCTCCCGCTGGGCGGCCTGTCCGACCCCCAACAGGGCCGCACCATGCGCCTGCCCGGGCAACCGCCGCCGGGCATCCTGCCCTGAGGCCCGGGACGTCAAATCTGGATTAAATCTTCGTTTGGAGGGGTCCAGCGACAGGCTTCCTGGTGAACAATACCAGCACCATGCCACCTATCCGCCGAAGCCTGATCCTGGACCAGCTGGCCGCCACGTTGCCGCCCGCCGAAGCCGAGCGCCTGCTGCGCGCCGTGTTGCAAGCCGCGGGCCTGAAGGACAAGGCCTCGTACACGGCCGACGAAGTGGGCTTGCTGGGCAAGGCCATGCTCGACCGCGCTAGCCGCGACCTCGTGCTCGAGGGCCTGGCGTGACCCAGAAGATTGAAGGGCCGGGCGAGCGGCGGGAGAACGAGGAGCCCCTGACCTGGAAGCCCTGGACGCCTCCTGTCACGGCCCCTGCCGTGTCCGCCCCTGCCGTTGTTACCGCTGCGACGTTGCACCAGCTGCGCGTGGTCCAGGACGCCAACAGCACCACCACCTCGGGTGCCTTCGCGCTGGACGAGGCCGATGCCGGAAGCGTGGTGCTCGATGGCCTGTACGTGCCGTTGACGCCCGAGGCGCAGGCAATTGCCGACGCGATCCGCGACGCGGGTACCGTCAGCGCGGTTGGCCAGGTGGCCGTTAGCCTCACCCAGGCGCCCATCGCCCCCGGCCAGTTGGCCATAGCCCTCGAGCGTTTCACGAAGCACCTGGTCGATGTATCGGACACGCTGCTGCGCTTGCCCGGCGTGGGGCAGGCCTTGCAGGTCTTCGGCGGCCTGAGCGGCGTGGCCGCCGGCGCCCTGGCCTTGAAGCAAGAGATCGACGACCTCGAGACGGCAGGCCGGGGGCCACAGGACGCGCTGGACATCGCCGCCCGCGCCGCCCAGTTGGTGGGCGGCTTCGCGCTGGCGCTCTCGCCGCTCTGTCCGGCCCTGGCAGGTGCCGGGGCCGTGATCATGACCGCCGGTGCGGCTTTGGCGCTGGGGAAGCTGGGCTGGGAGAACCGCGACGACCTCAAGCAGGCGGCCAAGATCGTCAGCAACAACACGGCGCGGATCGTCTCCAACAACGGCTCCAGCATCGTCAGCGACCACGGGTTCGGGTCGCCAGCTTGGAGCTGGGTGGTCGGATGAGCCAGCTGCCCTGTTCCGGCTTCGACGAGGTCGAGGGCTACTTGGCGCTGCCGCGCATGTTGGCCAAGGCGCGCCTGAAGCGGGCCGACCCGACCTTCATCTACTTCGTGTACGACGCCAGCCCGCTGGACGCGCTGGTCCTATCGCGGCTGAAGTTGTCGGGCGCCCAGGTCGAAGGCTGGCTGGACCAGGGCTGGGACGACTCCCAGATTGCCCTGGAAGCCGCCCGCCTCGTCGGCCACGACCGCGCGGCGCGCGAGGCTTGGAGCCGCAAGCTGCTCTTCACCCATCGTTATTTGCTCATGATGTTGGATGCCGATGAAGGGCGCCTGGCCGACGGCCCGCTCAAGGCCACGTTGCAAGTGGCGAGCAACGTGATCTATCCGGTGATGAAGACCATCAACCGCCTGCGCGGCCTCGCTTAAGCGTGGATCGCGCGCTTGCCGGCTGCCAGGGCGGCTTCCTTGACCACCTCGGATAGCGTGGGGTGGGCGTGCATGCTCCTTGCCAGATCTTCCGCGCTGCCCGCGAACTCCATCAGGGTAACGACTTCACCCATCAGCTCCGACACGCCCGGGCCGACCGCGTGGACGCCCAGCAGGCGATCCGTGGCAGCATCGGCGATCACTTTCACGAAGCCGCGCGTGTCGTTGTGGCCCAGTGCGCGGCCGTTTGCGGAGAACGGGAACTGGCCGACGTTGATGGCCACGCCCTTCTCCTTGAGCGCCTGTTCGGTTTGGCCCACCCAGGCGATTTCCGGGCTGGTGTAGATCACCCAGGGCACGGCGTCGTAGTTCACGTGGCCGTGCTGGCCGGAGATGATTTCCGCCACCGCAATGCCCTCGTCCTCGGCCTTGTGGGCCAGCATGGCGCCGCCAATGACGTCGCCGATGGCCCAGACGTTGGGGAGGTTGGTCTTGAAGTGGTCATGCTCGATGAAGCCGCGGTCGGAGAGCTTGAGCCCCACGTCGGCGGCGCCGAGACCGGTGGTGTTGGGCACGCGGCCGATGGCCACGATCAGCTTGTCGAAGGTGACGCTCTTGCCGTCATACGTGACGGTCACGCCGTTACCGGACTCGACCTTCTCGATCTTCACGCCCAGCTGGATGTCCAGGCCTTGCTTCTTGAACTGCTTCGCGGCCTCGCGCGCCACGGCCGAATCCGCCAGGGGCAGGAAGTCGGGCATGGCCTCCAGCACGGTGACCTGGGAGCCCAACCGGCGCCACACGCTGCCCAGCTCCAGGCCGATCACGCCGGCGCCGATCACGCCCAGCGTCTTGGGCACTTCCGCGAAGGCCAACGCGCCGGCATTGTCCACGATCTTGTCGTTGTCGACCTTGGCGATCGGCAGCTCGCGGGGCGACGAGCCTGTCGCCAGAATCAGGTGGTTGGCCGCGTATTGCGTCTCGCCGACCGCCACGACCCACTTGTCGCCATCGCGCTTCACCAGCCGGCCCCGGCCGTGGATGCTCGTGACCTTGTTCTTCTTGAAGAGGAAGTTGATGCCGCCCGTTAGCTTGGACACCACGGCGTCCTTGCGGGCCAACATCTTGCCGATGTCGAGCTGCACGTTCTCCACCGTGATGCCGTGGTCGCCCAACTCGTGCAGCTTCTCGAACTGCTCCGAGGAGTCGAGCATGGCCTTGGAGGGGATGCAGCCCACGTTGAGGCAGGTGCCGCCCAGCGACGGCTTGCCTTCCGCGTTGGACCAATCGTCCACGCACGCGGTGTTCAGGCCCAGCTGGGCGCAGCGGATGGCGGCGACGTAGCCGCCCGGGCCGCCGCCGATTACGATGACGTCAAAGTTGTCCACGGTTTTTACTCCTAAGCGCCTGCGGCAAAGGCTGCACGCCCTATGCCCGGCGGGTATTCAAGTTACAAATCCAGCAGCAGGCGCGCGGGATCCTCGAGCATCTTCTTGATGGCCACGAGGAACAGCACGGCCTCGCGCCCGTCGATGATGCGGTGGTCGTAAGAGAGCGCCAGGTACATCATCGGGCGGGCGACGATTTGGCCGTTCTCGACCACGGCGCGCTCCACGATGTTGTGCATGCCCAGGATGGCGCTCTGGGGCGGGTTGAGGATGGGCGTCGACATCATCGAGCCGAAGGTGCCGCCGTTCGTGATGCTGAACGTGCCGCCGCTCATGTCGTCGAGCGTGAGCTTGCCGTCCTTGGCCTTGGTGGCGTAGGCGCCGATTGCACCTTCGATACCGGCCAGCGTCATGCCGTCGGTGTTGCGGAGGATGGGCACCACCAGGCCGCGCTCCGACGCCACGGCGATGCCGATGTCGAAGAAGCCGTGGTAGATCACGTCGTTGCCGTCGACGCTGGCGTTGACCACGGGGAACTGCTTGAGCGCCTCCGTGGCGGCCTTCACGAAGAAGCTCATGAAGCCCAGCTTGATGCCGTGCTTCTTCACGAACTCGTCCTGGTACTTCTTGCGGAGGTCCATCACGGGCTGCATGTTGACCTCGTTGTACGTGGTCAGGATGGCCGCGGTGTTCTGGGCCTGCTTCAGGCGCTCGGCGATGCGGGCGCGGATGCGGGTCATGGGCACGCGCTGCTCGATGCGCGGGCCGGAAGGCAGGTTGGCAACCACGGGCGTGGGCTTGTGGGCCAGCACGTCGGCCTTGGTGGCGCGGCCGTCCTTGCCGGTGCCGGCCACGTCCGCCAGGTTTACGCCGTTCTCCGCGGCGGCCTTGCGGGCGGCGGGGCCGACGGCCTCGGGGGTGGCGACGGCGGTGGCGCTCTTGCCCACGGTGGCGGTGGCGTTCACGGCCTGGGCGGCGGCGACGGCAACCGGGGCCGCGGCGGCGGAGGTGTCGATCGCGCCGATCACTTCCTGGGCCGTGACGATGTCACCTTCACCCTTCTTGACCTCGGTCAGGACGCCGCCTTCCAGGGCCGTCACTTCCAACACGACCTTGTCCGTCTCGATGTCGATCAACGGATCGCCGCGCTCGATGCGCTCGCCGACCTTCTTCTTCCAACCGAGCAGGGTGCCTTCGGTGATGGACTCCGAGAAGACGGGGACTTTGACTTCGACGACTGCCATAGTTGACTCCAAATTCTACGAACGGACTTCTTGTTCCCGGTGGACGTTCACGGCCGCGCCTTCCAGCGCGTCCGCCAGCAGGGCCACCTGCTGCTCCGTGTGCTTGGCGGGGTAGCCCACCGCGGGCGACGCGGAGCGCGGCCGGGTGGCGTGATGCAGCGTTTGGCCGGGGGCCAGGCAGGCCCGCAGGTCATCCTGGATGAGCAGCCAGGCGCCCTGGTTGTACGGCTCTTCCTGGGCCCAGACCACCTGGGCGCCGTCGTGGCGTGCCAGTTCCGTGCGCAGCGCCTCCTCCGGGAAGGGGTAGAGCTGCTCGATGCGGACCAGGGCCACCTGGTCGAGGTTCTTCTTGGTGCGCTCGTCCAGCAGGTCCCAGTACAGCTTGCCGCTGCAGAGCACGACGCGGGTGGCCTTGGTGTCCCGCGCGTCCGGGATCAGCTCCTGGAAGCGGCCGTTCGCCAGCTCTTCCAGCGAGGAAACGGAGGCCTTCAGGCGCAGCATGCTCTTGGGGCTCATGTAGATGAGCGGCTTGCGGTAGGGGCGCAGCACCTGGCGGCGCAGCATGTGGAACAGCTGGGCGGGGGTGGAGGGCACGCACACCTGCATGTTGTCCTCCGCGCACAGTTGCATGAAGCGCTCCAGGCGCGCCGAGGAGTGCTCCGGGCCCTGGCCCTCGTAGCCATGCGGCAGCATCAACACGAGGCCGCTCAGGCGCTGCCACTTGACCTCGCCCGCGCTGATGAACTGGTCGATGATGGCCTGGGCCATGTTGGCGAAGTCGCCGTATTGGGCCTCCCAGATCACCAGGGCCGTGGGCTCCGTGGTGCTGTAGCCGAACTCGAAGGCCAGCACGGCCTCCTCGCTCAGCGTCGAGTCGATCACGTCGAAGCGGGCCTGGCCGTCCGCCAGGTGCTGCATGGGCACGTAGGCGTTCCCGCCGGGGTATTCGGCCGGGCTGTTGTCGTAGAGCACGGCGTGACGGTGGAAGAAGGTGCCTCGGCCGCTGTCCTGCCCTGTCAGGCGCACGGGGTGCTGGGCGGTGACCAGCGTGGCGTAGGCCAGGTTCTCCGCGAAGCCCCAGTCCAACGGCGCCTTCCCCTCCGTCATCTCGCGGCGGGTCTTCACGATCTGCTCGACGCGCGGGTGCAGCTTGAAGCCGTCCGGGACGGTGGTCAGCTTGCGGCCAAGCTCTTGCAACTGGCTCACGGAGACGCTGCCGGACACCGGCGCGGTCCAAGAGGTGCCCAGGTACGGCGTCCAGTCCGCGCTGTGCGGCGGTCGTTGGTGGCTCATGCTGGTGGGCACGGCTTCGGCCACGCGCTGGCCGGCGTCCAGCTGGTCGCGGAAGCTCTTCGCGAGCTGGTCCGCCTCGCCAGGCTGCAAGACACCTTCGGCCTCCAACTGCTGCGCGTAGACCGCGCGCGAGCCGGGGTGCTTGTCGATCTGCTGGTACATGATCGGCTGGGTGGCGCGGGGCTCGTCGCTCTCGTTGTGGCCGTGCTTGCGGAAGCAGACCAGGTCGATGAAGACGTCCTTGTGGAAGGTCATGCGGTACTCCAGCGCCAGCAACTGGGCATATACCGCGGCCTCCGGGTCGTCGCCGTTCACATGGAAAACGGGCGCGTCCACGAACTTGGCGATGTCGGTGCAGTAGCGGCTGGAGCGCGCGTCGCGCGGGTCGCTCACGCTGAATCCGACCTGGTTGTTGATCACGAGGTGTAGCGAGCCGCCGGTGGTGAAGCCGCGCAGCTGGCTCATGTTCAGCGTCTCGGCCACCACGCCCTGGCCACCGACGGCGGCGTCGCCATGGATCTGGATGGCCACGACCTGGTCGCGGACGACGTCGTTGCGCCGGTCCTG
This sequence comes from Cyanobacteria bacterium RYN_339, assembly GCA_028287685.1. Classification (GTDB taxonomy): domain Bacteria; phylum Cyanobacteriota; class Sericytochromatia; order S15B-MN24; family JAQBPE01; genus JAQBPE01. The sequence goes on from JAQBPE010000024.1 coordinate 9,462, forward strand.
CCGGGCGCGGGCGGAGCCCTCGATCACCGGGTCGATGATCTCGAGGTGCGAGGGGTTGAAGGCCAGCGCCAGGTGGACGGGGCCGCCGTCCGTGATCTGGTCGGACGAGAAGCCCATGTGGTACTTCACGTCGCCGCTGATGCCGGGGTGCATGTGGGTCTTGCCCTCGAAGGCCGCGAAGAGCTCGCTGGGCTGCTTGCCGAAGACGTTCACCAGCACGTTCAGGCGGCCGCGGTGGGCCATGCCCATGATCAGCTCCTGCACGCCGCGCTTGCCGCCGTTGCGGATGGTCTGGTCGAGCATCGGGATCATGGTCTCGCCGCCCTCGAGCGAGAAGCGCTTCTGGCCGACGTAGCGCTGGTGTAAGTATCGCTCCAGGCCTTCGGCGGCGGTCAGCTTGTTGAGGATTTGGCGCTTCACGGTGGCGTCGAAGCCGCCCTTGGCGCGCGTGGGCTCGATGCGGGCCTGCAGCCACTCGCGCTCCGTGCGGGGCAGGTAGCCGAACTCGAAGCCGATGGTGCGGCAGTAGGTGTCTTCCAGCTGCTGGATCACCTGGCGCAGCGAGCCCGCCAGCGCACCGTCCTGCACGGGCATGTCGAGGTCCGTCAGGCCGTGGTAGGCCGGGTCCAGCTCGGGCACGCGCTCCGGCGGAGCGAGGTGGAGCGGGTTGAACTTGGCCTTGAGGTGGCCCATGAAGCGGTAGGCGTTGATCAGGCCGGATACGCCATGGCCGGACGGGGCAGGGGCGGCGGCCGCCTGGGGGCCACGCTGCGCGAGCTCGTAGAAGGCCCGTTGCACCGGCGAGTGGGCTACTTCTTGGCCGCGGGCACCGTTCACCTGGCCGTCGAAGAACTTCCGCCAATCGGCGTCGACGGCCTGCGGGTCTGCGAGGTAGTCCTCGTAGAGGGCTTCCACGAAGCCGGCGTTGCTGCCGAAAAGCACGGTGAGGTCGGCGGGTGAGGTCACGTCCGGTGGTCCATTCTCGACGGGGGGTACACGGGCGGGGAAGGTCCCGCCTCCTAAATGTACCAGATCCCTAGGGTGTGGGATATCCCGGGTGCTTGATCGCGCCTTCGTCGCTCAGCAAGCGCGAGAGTTGGGGGTCTGCCAGGACGTCTGCGACCGGCACCTCGCGCCCGTCTACGGTCATGGTGCCGGACACCAGCCGCGCGCCGTGGCTGTAGTCCGCGTAGCTCGCTTCGTGGATCCAGCTGAGCGGCTGGATGGGCTTGCCGTTGGGCTGGTGCCAGCCGTAGATGATGACCTTGCCGGGGTGCTGGCCGATGGCATTCGAGATGATGAGGTCCTTCTTGTCGCCGGCCGTCAGCTCGCCCAGGGGCGCCTGCAGCCCCTGACGCTGGCGCTCCACGGCCTCCTGGTGGCGCCGGTAGTAGTCGTTCGACATCATCTGCGGGCCGGCCGGCAGCGGGCTGGGCGTGAGCTTCACGGTGGCCTGGTGGTAGACGTCGTCCACCATCTTGCGGGTCGGCAGCGTGCAGCCGAAGCGCTCCGCCAGCCGCTGGGCGGTGATGGGGTCCATCGGCATGCGCACGAAGTCCTGGTTGGAGCCGACGGCCAGGTAGTCCGGCATGACGTGGTAGGTGGCGTTGACCGTGCGGCCGTCCGCGGTCTTGATGCTGACGTTGACGTCCTTGAGCTGGCGCAGGAAGTCCGGCACGTTGCCCTTGGCGATTTCCTGGAAGATGGCGTCTTCGCGCTCCGCGCGGGACAGGTGGGCCGTGCGGTCCAGGAAGGCCTGGCCGCCTTCGGCGTCCGCCGGGCGCGGGGGGAGGGCGGCGAGCCCGACGGCAGGACCGGCAGGCTTCGGACCGGGCGCGGGAGCCGGGGCTGGCGGCTGGGGCGGCGCCGGCGTGGGGGCGGGACCGACGGACGGCATGATCAGGCCCATCAGGGCGGCGTGGGTGTTCGGGCCGTACTTCCCGTCCGCGCCGGTGGGCCCGCAAGGGTGGCCCTGGGCGCTCAGGTAGGCCTGGAGCTGCTTGATGTCGTCGGGGCCCAGATGGCCGGCGGCCACGTGCTGGGCCAGCGGGGAGTTCGCCAACTGGGGCGCCCGGTCGACGACGGCGCCGACCAGCGTCAGGAGGGTGGGGTTGCTGCCGTCCTGGAGGTAGGACTGGTTGCCGAACTCTGCCTGGAAGGCGGTCTTGGCGCCCTGCGTGCGCGCGACCGCGCCCACGGCCATCGCGTCCGCCGGGGCGACGGGTGGTGGCAAGGGCGCTGGGGGCGGCGGCAGCGGCGGGAGCTCGGGCGGCGGCATAGGCGCCGGAAGGGGGCCGACGCCGGAGGTCCGATCGATCGTCATGGGGCCTTAGTAGAAGCCGACCGGCGGGCCGTCCGGGTCTTCCGGCAGCTCACCCTGGGGGGCGGGCGTGGGGGTAGGCGCCGCGGCCGCGACCGTGGGGACATTGGCCGCGGGGGCATCATCGGCGTGGGGCGGCAGGGCTGCAACGGTGACCGGCTCGGGGGCGGCCGAAACGGGGGTAGCGGCAGGGGACGGCTGCGCGTTGGCCGGGGCTTCGACAGCCGGGGTCTCCAGCGTCGGCGCCGCCGCGGGGCGGTTGGTGGCCTCGAAGGTGTCTACGGTCTTGCGGAAGTGCTCGTAGTCGGGCGAGTCCTTGGGCAGCATCTTCAGGGCATCCTGCATGGCCGTGATCGCGTCGGAGCCGCCGTTGTGCACGAGGCTCATGCGCTCGATCTGCTCCTGGGCCTGGTGGACGTCGGTGGGCTTCTCCATCAGGGGGGCGCTGGCGACGCCTTCGATATTGGGCGATTCCGAGTCGAGGCCGGGCGCTTCCACCATCACCGGGGCTTCCACCGCGACGGGAGCCGGCGGGGGGGGAGCGGCGCTGACCTGGACGTGCACGGTGTGAGGGGCCGCGGCCTGTTGGTTCCAGGCGGGTGGGAGCTGCAGCACCAGGCCGGGGTGGATCATGTTGGGGTTGCCGCCGACGGTGGCGTGGTTCATCTCGTACAGCTGGTGCCAGTGCTCGGCACTGCCGCCCATCGCGCGGGCGATCTTGCTCAGGCTGTCGCCGTGCTGGACGGTGTAGGTGGTGGGCGCGGCGGCGACGGC
>JAQBPE010000031.1 GCA_028287685.1 Cyanobacteria bacterium RYN_339
ACCAGGGTCCGCATTCCGACCAGCGCGGCCCAGGCGATCAGGCACAGCAGGCCGAAGATCTTCAGCAGCGGCTGCAACCAGACGTAGGTGCAGACCGAGCTCTCGACGACGATCAGGTACAGCGCGAAGGCGATTCCGAAGACGGTGACCGGCGCCCAGAGGCTGTAGGCCCGCTCGATCCAGCGAACGCGCTTGAGGGCTGCGGCGTCCACCGCCTACTCCTCCGACTTGAGGACGGCGAGGAACGCCTCCTGCGGCAACTCCACGGTTCCAACCGTCTTCATCCGCTTCTTTCCCTCTTTCTGCTTCTCGAGGAGCTGTCGCTTTCGGCTGATGTCGCCGCCGTAGCACTTGGCGAGCACGTTCTTGCGCATGGCGGAGATGGTCTCGCGGGCGATCACCTTGGCGCCGATGGCGGCCTGGATCGGCACCTCGAACTGCTGGCGCGGGATCAGCTCGCGCAGCTTCTCCGTCAATTGGCGGCCCACCGTCTGGGCCTTGTCCTTGTGCACGATCGTGCAGAGCGCGTCGACCGGTTCGCCGGCCAGGAGCACGTCGAGCTTCACGAGGTTGCTGGGGCGCAGCCCGATCAGCTCGTAGTCGAGGCTGGCGTAGCCGCGCGTCCGGCTCTTCAGCTGGTCGAAGTAGTCCGTGATCAGCTCGCTCAGCGGCAACTCGTAGGTGAGCAGCGTGCGCGCCTTGTCCAGGTACTCCATGTTCTTGAAGATGCCGCGGCGGGTCTGCGTCAGCTCCATGATCGTGCCCACGAAGTCGCTGGGCGTGATCACCGTGAGCTTGACGTAGGGCTCTTCCGTTTCCTTGATGTGGGCCGGGTTGGGCCACTTGACCGGGCTGTCGACCTGGACGACCTCCCCGCTGTTCAGCGTGACGCGGAACTCGACGGAGGGCGCGGTGGTGATCAGGCTGATGTTGTACTCGCGCTCGAGGCGCTCCTGGATGATTTCGAGGTGCAGCAACCCCAAGAAGCCGCAGCGGAAGCCGAAGCCCAGGGCGACGGAGGTCTCGGGCTCCCAGCTCAGGCTGGCGTCGTTGAGCGAGAGCTTCTCGAGCGCCTCGCGCATCTCCGGGTAGTCGTCGGCGGTGGTCGGGTACAGGCCGCAGAAGACCATCGGCACGGCGCGCTTGTAGCCGGGCCACTGGGCGGCGGCCGGGCGATCGGCGTGGGTCACGGTGTCGCCCACGCGCGCGTCGGCCACGCTCTTGATGCTGGCTGCGAGGTAACCCACCTCGCCGATGGAGAGCTCCTTGACCTGGGTCTGCTTGGGGCGCATCACGCCCAATTCGATCACCTGGTATTCCTTCTCGGTGGCCATGAAGCGCACCTTGTCGCCCACCTTGACCGTGCCTTCCATGACGCGGAAGAAGATCACCACGCCGCGGTAGGCGTCGTAGAAGCTGTCGAAGATCAGGGCCTGCAAGGGCCCATCGGGGTTGCCCTTCGGCGGCGGCACGTACTGCACCACGGCTTCCAGGATCTCCTTGATGCCGATGCCTTCCTTGGCGCTGGCCAGCACGGCCGTCGCCGGGTCGAGGCCGATCAGGTCCCGCACCTCTTCCTTCACGCGCTCGGGCTCCGCGGAGGGCAGGTCGATCTTGTTGATCACGGGGATCATCTCGAGGTTGTTCTCGACGGCCAGATACACGTTGGCAAGCGTCTGGGCCTCGACGCCCTGGGTGGCGTCGACCACCAACAGCGCGCCCTCGCAGGCGGCCAGGGAGCGGCTGACCTCGTAGGTGAAGTCGACGTGGCCCGGCGTGTCGATCAGGTTCAGCACGTAATAGTGGCCGTCTTCGGCGCGGTAGTCCAGGCGCACGGCCTGGCTCTTGATCGTGATGCCGCGCTCGCGCTCGAGGTCCATGGAATCCAGCAACTGCGCTTCCATATCGCGCGCCGCCACGGTGCCGGTGTACTCCAGCAGCCGATCCGCGAGCGTCGACTTGCCGTGGTCGATGTGGGCGATGATGGAGAAGTTGCGGATCCGGCTAGGGTCGATCGAGGGCATCAAAGGGCCTTTCCCCTGGGGTGGTTTAACCTGAGCGCCCGCGGCAAAATCGCCGTTGCGCATGACCATGGGGGCGCTGCTTGCCCCAAAGGAACGATTATACCGCACGCGGCGTCGGGGTATGAAAGCAACCGAGCGTACCCGTAGGAGGAACCCCCGTGTCCAAGGCCGCCCTGGCACTCTTGCCCATCGTCTTGCTCGCCGCGTGCGACATCAAGGCGCTGCCCCCCTTGGCCGCCCCGGCACTCACGATCATGGGCAAGGGCACGGAGGTGCGCATGCGCCCCGCCGGCACCAAGATTTACCGCTCCGACATCGTGGACCTCACGACCCAGCGCCCCGTGAGCGACACCCAGGTCTCCGGCCACTTCCAGTTCGAGGTCGACGCCACCAAGACCGACCCCACCGTGACCGTGATCGGCCAGGACAACCGCGAGCGCACGATCAAGCTCAAGGGGCTGGGCGCCGTGGACTACGCCACGGTGGCGCTGACCAGCATCCCGGTCGACACCGGCATGGGCAACGCGGTGGCCGGCGGCAAGGTCAACGACGTGCTGCTGTTCAAGGTGGCGGACTCGCACAAGGGAACGGAGTTCGGCAAGCTGATCCTGCGCGTGGCCACGTCCGAAAAGGTCGCCTTCGACTACACCTTGAACACGGATGGCCTGAACAACAACGTGGTCTGCCCCACGCCCTCGCCGTCGAGCTCCAGCTTCACGATCACCCTGCCCACCGTGGGCGACGGCACCTAGCCGAGCTCGGGCCACCAGGCGGCACCGGCCTGATTTTCCACGATGTCGAAGCCGGCGCTGGCGTAGACCTGGACGGCCGGCTCGTGGGCGAGGGCGATCACCACGTAGGTGTCGGCGGGCGTGCGGCGCGCGGCCTCGGCCACCAGGTAGCGACAGATCCCGCGGCGGCGGTAGGCCGGGTGGGTTTCGACCGACTGGTAGCGGGCCTCGCCGTGCGGGTTGGCGAACAGGCACAGGTCGGCCACCAGCGTCGGACCGACAAAGGCGCCCCACCAGTGGCCCAGGCCCGCCGCGTCCATGGCGCGGTAGCGCGCGAGCTGCTTCCGCTTGAAGTGGGTGTAGGCCTCCTTGGGGTGGTGGCCGGAGTCCTCGCACAGGACTTGTAATTGAAAAACCTGTTCCCAGTCCTCATCCGAAGCGATCGGGCGGACCAGCACGTCCGGCACGGGCACCTCGGCGGGGGTGTGGGTCGCCATGACGGCCAGCTCGACCACGTCGTAGCGCGCGTCCTGGAACGGCGCGATGTTGCCCAGCGCGCCGGTGGGATCGTCCCAGCCGAAGGCGCGGTGGCGGGAAGCGGGGAACTCCGCCTTGAAATCGGCCTCCCACGTGGCCAAATCGCCCGGCGGGGCGGGGTAGAGCAGGAAGTTGCCCCAGTAGTGGCCGGGCTCGCCGGGCGAGCGGATCACGGTGTAGCGCGGCTTTTCGAGGATCTCCGCATGGAAAGCCAACAATGCCACGTCGGAGCGGTAACCCAGGCAGCGGATCATCCGGGAATCAGCCTGCCGCGCTCCACCTGGTAGAGCGTGGCCTGCTCCAGCCAGGCGGCGGAGAAGTCGTTCAGGTGGGTGCTGGTCACAAAGGTCTGGACGTCGTCGCCAATCGAGGCCAACAGCGCGTTCTGGCGGCGCACGTCCAACTCCGCGAGCACGTCGTCCAGGAGCAGCAAGGGCGCCTCGCCGGCCGTTTCGCGCACGTGGTCGAGCTCCGCGAGCTTCAAAGCCAATACCACCGTGCGCTGCTGGCCCTGCGAGCCGAACTGGCGCGCGGGGCGGCCGTCGATGAAAATTTCCAAATCGTCGCGGTGCGGCCCCACCAGGGTCTGGCCGCGGGCAATCTCGCGGTGCTGCAACTCGACCAGCGCCTTCTCGATGTGCTCGGGCCAGGCCGCCTCGACGTCGCCCAAGTCGACCGACGGCACGTAGCGGATCGCCAGCGCCTCCTTGCCCTGGGCGATGCGGCCGTGCCACATGGCGACGGCCGGCGCGAGCGCCTTGACCAGCGCCACGCGCTTGCGCCAGATCGAGACGGCGTGCGTGATCAGCTGCTCGTTCCAGTCCTCCAGCCGCGAGGCCGGGGCGTGGCCCTCGCCGATGTTGCGGAGCAGACTGTTGCGCTGGGTCAGCACGCGGTTGAAGTCGTGCAGGTGCTGGTAGTGGCTGCTCGCCAGCTGCACCAGCATGGTGTCCAGGTAGTCGCGCCGGCCGGCCGGGCCGCCCTTGACCAGTTGCAAGTCCTCGGAGCGGAACAGCACCACCAACAGCTTGCCGAACAGGTCGGCCAGGCGCTTCTGGCCGATGCCGTTGATGCGCACGGCACGCCGGCCGTTGGCGCGGATCAGCATGTCGACCGCCATGTCGGTGAGCGAGCGTTGCACGCGGCTGCGGATGATGGCCTGGGGCTGGCCCCAGCGGATCAGGTCCAGGTCCTTGCTGGCGGTGGGGCTGTGGCCGGTCGCGAGCAGGCCGATGGCCTCCAACAAGTTGGTCTTGCCCTGGGCGTTGTCGCCCAGGAAGATCACCCGCGTCGCCGTGAAGTCCACTTCGAGCGCGGTGTAGTTCCTAAAGTCCAACAGCTCCAGGCGCTCGAGGAACAAGCGCCTAGACCCGGTTGAGCGGCATCACCAGGCAGGTGTGGTGGTCGCTCTCGAGCGGGCGGATCAGCACGGGGCTCAAGGCCGTGTTGAGCCCCACCCGCACGGTCTCCGCGTCCATGTGCTTGAGCGCGTCCGTCAGCAAGTCGGCGTTGAAGGAGATCACCAGCGGCTCGCCCGAGTACTCCGTGGCCACGCTCTCGTTGGAGTCGCCGAACTCGCTGTTGCCGGCCGCCAGGACCACCTCGCCCGCGCCGAACTCCAGCTTGATGGTGTGGGCCTCGCGGTCCACCGCCATGATGCTCACGCGCTCCACGGCCGCCAGCAAGGCGGCGCGGTCGAGCACGGCCTCGCGCTCGAAGTGGACCGGGATGATCTGGCGGTAGGGCGGGAACTGGCCATCGATCAGGCGGCTGGTCATGTAGCGGTCCGCGCCCAGCCCGAACGTGATCTGGTTGTTGCCGGTCGAAATCTCGACCTCGCCCGCGCCCAGCCCGGCCAGTTGCCTGGCCAGCTCGTCCATGGCGCGCTTGGGCACCACCACGGCGAGGGTGCCGGTGCTCTCGCCGACCTCGGTCTCGCGCGACGCCAGGCGGTAGCCGTCGGTCGCGACCAACTCGAGCTTGCCGGCCTCCAGCTTGACGAACAGGCCGGAGATCACGGCCTTGTCCTCGCCGGCGGCGGCAAAGCCGGTCTGGCGGATGCCCTTGAGCAACTCCTCCGCGCCCAGGCGCACCGGCGAGGTGCCGGGGGCCGGCAGCTGGGGGAACTCCGCCGCCGGCAGGCCGCGCAAGGTGAACTTGGAGCGCTGGCAGCGCAGCACCACCTCGGCGTCGCGCTCCGACGTGACGAGCTCGATGTCGGCGTTGGGCAGCTTGCTCACGATTTCGGCCAGCATCTTGGCCGTCAGGGCCACGCTGCCCGGGGTCTGGACCTCGGCCGGCACGCGCGCCTCGAGCCCCACCTCGAGGTCGGTCGCCGTGAAGCGCACCTGGCCGCCCTCGGCCTCGAGCTTGACGTGCGTCAGGATCGGCAGCGGACCCCGGGCCGAGACGGCCCTGGCCACGGCGCCCAGGCCCTTGGCGAAGTTTTCCTTGGTGACGACGACGTGCATCGGGGTTCTTTCGGGATGGCGGGGATCCGGCGATTCTAGCATGGGCGTGGCGAAGGCACCATAAACCAGCTTCCGGGCGGCATCCGGCAGGCTTCTGTGGCATCCGTCCCGAACTTATCCACATGGGTTTCCCCCGTTGGGGATGAGTTGTCCACAAGTTATCCCCAAAAGGGTTTCGCGGGAGCGACATAACATGGCGAGAACGCGATCCGGCGCGGGTTTGCGGATCCTCGAAAGGCGCGTGGATATGTGGAAAACTTGTCCCCAGGTGGCCAGATCCCGCTTCGCGGGCCCCCTCCGCCCTGGCGGGCACCTCCCCCGCAAGGGGGGAGGAATCTTGCGGCTATGCAGGCACGGAGATTCCTCCCCCATTTCGGGGGAGGTGCCGGTAGGCGGAGGGGGTGCGTCTAGAACGCTTCGGGGGGGTGAAAGCGCCACTGGATCGACGGATCGAGCATGCGGATCACCTTGGCGGGGACGCCGGCGACGACGGCGTAGGCCGGCACGTCCTTGGTCACGACGGCGCCCGTGGCCACCACCGCGAAGTCACCGATCGTGACGCCCTGGAGAATCGTGGCCTTGCTGGCGATCCAGACATGGTTGCCGATCGTGATCGGGCCCTCGTGGATCGGCTCGCCGGGGGCGAGCGGGTGGCCATCGGAGTCCATGAGCAGGCAGTGGTACCCGATCCCGGTGCCGTCGCCGATCGTGATGGCCAGGCGCGTGCTGATGATCGTGCCGTTGTTGATCACGACGTTGTCGCCGATGCGCAGCACGGCGCCGGGGTAGATCCCCAGGCTGCAGCGGTGGATGTTGCCGATCAGCGTGAAGCCCTTGCCGACGTGCAGCTCGCCGTCGTTGCCGATGTCCGGCCAGCCGATCAGGTTGGGCGGCCCGCCCAACGTCGTGAAGCGCCAGCCGTATACGGCCAGCTTCAGGGCCTGGGGCCAGCGGGTGGGCTTGAGCCAGGACAGCGATTTGACGAGCGGGTGGCGGGCCATTTTGCGATCTTCTTAGTTACTAGTACTTTATCCCCAAGTAATTAGATCTAGTAATAGTAGGGGGTGGGGAAACGGGGGATAAGTCCGGTTGCGTGTCCGGCCATGCGGCTCATGGCCAGGGGACAATTCCGGGATAACATGCGGGGTTATCCCCATGCGATTGGCGGCTTGAAATCATCCTCGGGTTGTCCCCATGCATTCGGGCCGTTGTCCCGGACTTATCCACCGAGTTATCCACAGGGTTGGGACAGGTGTGCGGCATCACATGGGGCTTGCGATCTGGAGACGGGCATGGCATGCCGATCTTGGCTTGACGGCCTAGGAACGGCGGACATAAAGATCCGTGAAGTTATCCACAGGGCGCGCGGCCAGGGCCATCAGCCCATGCAACATGGCCTCGCCAATTGGCTGTTGCCCGTAGCGTTCGAGCAGGCGCCAGGTCGTGACGAGCAGGAAGCCCTGGCCGTAGGGCACGCGTGCGATCGTGGCCGCGAACTTGCCCAGCCAGCCTTCGAAGTAGCCGGCCAGCACCTGCGCGGGGTCGAGGCCGGCCTGGTTGCTGGTGAGCTCGATCGCGCGGCCGCCGAAGTCATGCATGTAGTTGCCCAGCGCGAGCACCTGGTGCGGGAACAGGTCTTCCGCTTCCCAGCCGGGCACCACGTCGATCGGCAGGTCGCCGAACAGGCCGGGGCGCATGTACATGACGCTGGCCGCGCGGTCCCAGCTCTCGCCTTGCGGCAGCCGCCGGAAGCTGAGATCGCCCTTGGCGGGCGCCAGATCGCCGGCCTCGGCCAGGAACAGCGCGCGGCCGCCGGCCTCCACGTGGGCCCGCACGGCCTGATCGAAGCGATCCGTGATCACGAGCGCGTCCGGCGTGAGCTCGGGCGTCAGCCGCAGGCCCACGTCGGCGAACGAGCCGGCCAGGGCTTCGGCCGCACCGATCAGATACAGGGGGGAATTGAGGGCGGGCGCTGCGGGCGTGACCGGGTTGAACGTCAATTCCTCCTGGTTGGTAGCCACCACCTGCCCGTCGCGCAGCAGCTCGAGCGTCAAGGTGGCCGCGGTGGGGCGCTTGACGGCGGGCACCGCGAAGGCCAGCGCGTCGGCCTGCGGGCGCGAGTTGCCGCGCGCCGCGACCGAAATGGGTGCTTCGCCCTGCAACTCCGGGAAGCCGGCCACGTGCCAGCGCACCACGCCCTCGAAGGCCTCCCCGCCGTGGTGCGAGACCGTCACGTGGCCGGCCTGGCGCTCGCCCACGCGGCCGTTGTGGCGCTCGAGTTTCAGCATCACGATGGTCTCGCCGTTGAACCAGGCGAAGCGCTCGGCTTGCGCCTTGGGCCGGCGGAAGTAGTCCAGCCAGCCGTTGGCCTCCCACTCGATGTCCGTGAACTCCGTGACGACGTAGCCGGCCAGGTCGGCGCGCGTGCGCATGGCCTCGATGATCGGCTTGAGCGCGCGCATCATGCGGCGCTGGCAGTGGCCGGCGAGCGCGTCGAGGTCGCCGAAGACGCTGGCCAGGCCGTAGCGCTCGAAGTGGCGGAAGGCGGTGGCCGGGTACTTGAACTCTTCCACGTGGCCGGCCCACTGCGCCTCGAACCACCAGGGCTGGCCGCCGTAGAAGTCCGTGATGCGGCTGGGCTGGGGCAGCCCCCAGACGCCGAACTCGCTCACGAGCATGGGCGCGCCGCGCGTGGGCTTGCCGGCCACGAAGTTGGCTTCCGGGTGGTCCAGGAAGTGCGCGAGGTCCGCTTCATTTTCCCGGATCTGGTCGGGGGCCGTGAAGTAGCGGTGGCAGTCGGCCAGGTCGGTCTTCACGTGCGCCCAGCCGGAGTTGTCGCAGATCAGCCGGGTGGGATCGAGCTGCTTGGCATGGTCGTAGAGCGCCTCCACGTGGTCTTGCTTTTCTTCGTCGCGCCCGAGCCGCCACTCCAGGCCCCACTCCTCGTTGTAGAGGCTCCAGGCGATGATGCTGGGGTGGTTGTAGTCGCGCGCGATCATGCCCTCGATCTCGCGCTGGAAGCGCGCCTTGGCGAGCGGGGTGTACTTGTAGTAGCAGGCGGGCTCCTCCCAGAGCAGCATGCCGAGGCGATCGCAGGCGTCGAGGTAGCGCGGGTCTTCGAGCTTGATGTGCTTCCTGAGCAAGTTCAGGCCCATCTGCTTGGCCAGGCTGATCTCCTGCTCGATGGCTTCCAGCGAGGGCGCGCGGTAAACGGTCTCGGGGTAGAAGGCCTGGTCGAGCGCGCCGCGGATGTAGAGCTTCTCGCCGTTGAGGTGGATCAGGCCGTCCTGGTAGGTGAGGTAGCGCATGCCGAACGTGGCGGTCTGCTGGTCGCCCAGGAGCGTGACGGTGGCGGTATACAGCGCCGGGTCGTCGGGGCTCCAGAGCTGGGGCGCGGGTATCGCCAGCGTGAGCGTGACGTCGTTGTCGACCATCTCGCCGAGGGTTTCGGTGAGGCTGCCGTCGGGGTGGCGGATGGCCACATGCAGGCCGGCGCCGGTGCCGCCGGTGGCCTGGACCCGCACGCGGGCCGAGCGCTCGGCGGGCGTGACGTGGATGCGGGTGATGTGGATAACCTCGCGCTCCACCAGACTCACGGGCTGCCAGGGGCCGCTGACGCGGGTGTACCAGGCTCCTTGCTTGCCGTGCGGGATCTCGGAGTTGTCGGCGGGGTCGAAGGCGCGCAGCACCAGGTCATTGGGGCCCGCGCGCAGCAGCGCGGGGTCTACCACCAACTCGAAGGGGGTGTAACCGCCCTCGTGGCCGCCCACCTCGACGCCGTTGACCCAGACGCGCGCCTCGTAGTCCACGGCGTCGAAGCGCAGGGCGACTTCGCGGCCTGCGGCCGGGGTCGCGCTTTCGAATTGCCGGTGGTACCAGGCGGCGCCGGTGTAGCCGACCAGGTCGGGGCCGTAGAGCTGCCAGGGCGAGGGGACCGTCACCGGGCGCGCGAAGCCCGCGCGGGCGAACCAGCGCTCCGTGACACCCACGCCGGTGGGGTCGGGGGCGAAGGTCCAGGGGCCGTCCAGGGAGGTGTGTTGGCGCATCGGGTCTCCAAGCAGGCGTTATGCAACGCCATACTCTACCCCGGAATTTGGACTCGTGCAGCCACCATCGGGTGGTCGGAAGCCGCGGCCTCGGCCTTGGAGCGGTCGCGCATGAAGTTGGAGAAGTGCACGCCCGGCGTGGCGATGAGCCAATCGATGCCATGCTTGCGGGTCTTGGCGTCGTTGCCGGTGATCAGGGCGCCCTTGGCTTGCAGGCGCTGGAAGGCGGACTCGTGCTCGTTCAGGTCGCCCGTCATGAAGACGGGCAGCCCGCTCTGGCGCAGCCGCGCGATCAGGTCGGCCTCGATCTGGGTGGAGCGCGTGCGGTAGGCCTGCTGGTGGTGGTGGTCGGCGGTGTCCGCTGGGTTGTGCACGTTCAGGAAGTAGGCCTCCTGGCCCGTCTCCTTGTTGCGCAGCAGCACCACGGGCTGCTTGGCGGCGTGGCCTTCGAAGTAAGGGATCGTGAACGTCTGGGCCTTGACCAGGTCCCACTTGTCCTTGCGCCAGGTGATCGAGTTCTGGCTGTCGCCCTTGTGCAGCGACAGGCCCGGGTAGACGGCGTAGCGGTTGCCCGCCACCTTCAGGAACTCCTTGGCCTGGGGCGACTGGAACTCCTGCAGGCCGGCCACGTCGACATGGTGCTGGTCCAACAGCTGGATGATGGTGTGGATGCGCTGGACGCCGGAGGCCATCGAGGCCTTGTTGCCGCCCTTTTCGGTGTGGCTGTAGCCCAACACGTTGAAGGAGCTGAGCACGAAGTTGGTCGGGCCGTGGCCATGGGGGGCCGGCTGGGGCTGGGGTTGCGGCTGGGGCT
>JAQBPE010000032.1 GCA_028287685.1 Cyanobacteria bacterium RYN_339
GCGCGGTCCAGCCAGGTGCTCTTGCCCGCGCCGGGCAGGGCTTCCAGGCGGCGGCCCACCGGCTCGCCGGCGTCCAGTTGCTGGAGCATGGTGTCGAAGGGCGCGAGCGAGGGGGCGGCCAGCTGGGGGGGCGCCAGCCAGGGCGCGCGCGGCGCCAGCGGCTCCGGGCGCCGGGGGCCCGGCACCACACGGTCGAGCGCGGCCAACAAGGTGCGGGCGTCGGGCGGGCGATCGCCCGGCTTCGGCGCCAGCAGCCAGCGCCCCAGATCGGCCAGCGGATCGGCCACCAGGTCGAGCAGGTCCAGCTCCGTGCCCGCCTCGCCCGTCAGCCAGAAGTGGATCAGCGCGCCCAGCGCATAGAGGTCCGTGCGCCCGTCCAGCGGCTGCCCGGCGCGCTGCTCGGGGGCCTGGTAGGGGCCCGCGCCGGGGCGGCGGGCGCGCTGGCCGTGGGCCGTGAGGTTGCCGTAGCCCACCAGCACCAGCCCGGCCTCCGTGCGGCGCAGCTGGGTCGGCTCCAGCGCCGCGTGGACCCACCCGCGCTCGTGCAGCGCCGCCAGGGCCTCGGCCAGCTGCCGCACGCAGGCGGCCACCTCGGCCGGCTGCACCAGCGTGGCGGGCGGGCCCTCGGCGTAGGGCATGGTGTAGAACGGGCGCTCCTGCCAGGCCGTGCCCGGGTCCAGCGCGCGCGTGAAGCGGGGGCCGTCCAGCTGGGCGGCGCGCCAGGCTTCCAGGCGGAACTCGTGGCGCGCGCGCGCATCGGCCGCGCGATCTTCGCCCAGGCACTTCAGCACGAGCGGCGTCCCATCCGCATCTTGCGCCAGCACCAGGAACGGACCCAGGGGCCGCAAGGGCGTATAACTGTCGACGGTCGCGATCACGGCCACCATTCTAGCGCAATAGGACTTTCGACACTGGACTTTCGAAGTTTGCTTGCTACACTAGCTCGCATGAGCCTGAAGGTCTTGTGGACCGGGATGTTCCAGGGCGCCTTCAAGCACCAGGTGCTGAAGAAGGGCGTCGACGACGTCTATTACCTGAAACGCGCGGACTTCCAACTGCCGATCCCGCCCCTGCCGACCCTCGAGGTCGCGCCGGAGGCCATCCCCGACCTGCGCGAAGTTTATGGCCTGGCCGAAGACGGCACCATGTACGTCATGGGCAGCGTGGCCGGTGAGGCCCTGGTGGGCGATCGCCGCGTGCGGGTGCTGCCGGCCGTGGCCTTCGGCGAGCCGGACGACAACCTGGCGCCCCTGGATCACGAGCTGGGCCTGCCCTTCTACGGCGGCGTGGCGCTGGGCCCGGGCGGCCGGATCGTGTTGGTGAGCAACGTGCCCAGCTTCGGCTTCCATGACGCGGACGGCCGGCTGCTGCACGACCACCTGGCCCCCGGCCCCTTCGAAGCGCCGGCCGACCGGCCGCCTTTCTGGCTCTCCGGCGCCGGCGACGTGGCGTGCGGGCCGGAGGGCTTCCTGGTGGGCGGCTTCCCCATGAACCGGGTCGACCAATACGCCTACGACGGCCGCCTGCTGCGCAGCCTGCGCAGCTTCTCGTGGGGAGGCAAGGTCTACGACTTCGAGACCGCCAACGTGGCCAAGGTCGCCTTCTGCCCGGACGGGCGCCTGCTGGTGTCTACCACGCGCCAGCTCTTCATCTTTTCGGCCGAAGGCGAGATCCAGGAGGTGGTGGAGACCAGCGCCCTCGATCTGGGCGGCTCCGCGGCGGACTTCCACCTCTGGATGGCGGTCGACGCCCAAGGCCAGCTCTGGTCGCAGTATTACAAGGGCAAGGAAGTGGCGTACGCCGCCTTCGCCCTGCCCGACGCGACCTAGGGCTGTAACTGCCTGGCGCCGTGTCAGGACCGGTGGTAAGATGACCGCCGTCGTCCTGTCCCAGCGAGGTCCCGGCCCGTGTTCAAGAAGATCCTGATCGCCAACCGCGGCGAGATCGCCGTCCGTGTGGCCACGGCCTGCAAGCAGCTGGGCATCCCCTGCGTGGCCGTGTACTCCGAGGCCGACGCCCAGGCCCCGCATGTCGCGCTGGCCGACGAGGCTTACTTGATTGGGCCGGCGCCCGTGCCGCAGAGCTACCTGGTGGTCGACAAGCTGCTGGAAGTCGCCCAGCAAGCCGGCTGTGACGCCGTCCACCCCGGGTACGGCCTGTTGTCGGAGAACGCGGGCTTCGCGCGCCGCTGCGAAGCGGCCGGCCTGACCTTCATCGGCCCGACGCCCGAGGTGATCGAGGCGATGGGGTCGAAGACGCATGCACGGGACAGCATGAAGGCGCACGGCGTGCCGCTGGTGCCCGGCTCCGAGGGTGCTGCCAAGGACCTGGACGACGCGCGGGTGATCGCCGAGCAACTGGGTTACCCCGTGATGCTCAAGGCCTCCGCCGGCGGCGGCGGCATCGGTATGCAGGCGCTGGCCGGCCCCGACGAGCTGGAGAAGGCCTGGAAGATGGCCACCGCCCGTGCCAAGGCTTACTTCGGCAACGACGCCATGTACCTCGAGAAGCTGATCGTGGACCCGCGCCATGTGGAGATCCAGGTCTTCGCGGACCACCACGGCAACGCCGTCTACCTCTTCGAGCGCGAGTGCTCGCTGCAGCGCCGCCACCAGAAGGTGGTAGAAGAGGCGCCCGCGCCGCACCTGCCCGAAGCCGTGCGCCAGCGGATGGGCGAGGTGGCCGTCACCGCCGCCAAGGCCATCGGCTACACCAACGCGGGCACCATGGAGTTCCTGGTCGACGCCCAGAACCAGTTCTACTTCCTGGAGATGAACACGCGCATCCAGGTGGAGCACCCGGTCACGGAGCTGATCACGGGCATCGACCTGGTCCAGGAGCAGATCAAGGTCGCCGCGGGCCAGACGCTGTCGTTCGGCCAGGCGGACCTCGCGATCAAGGGCCACGCGATCGAGGCGCGCCTCTATGCCGAGGACCCCAAGACCTTCATGCCGTCCCCCGGCCAGATCACGGGCCTGACGTGGCCCACCGGCGAGCACGTGCGCATCGACACCTGGGTCACGGCCACCACGCTGGTCACGCCGCACTACGACCCCATGCTCGCCAAGATCTGCGTCTGGGGCGAGGATCGCGCCACGGCCGTGGCCCGGTTGGAGGCGGCCCTGGCCGCGACGACCGTGACCGGCATCAAGACCAACCTCGAGGCCTTGCTGGCGATCGCTCGCCACCCCGAATTCCAGGCGGGTTCCTACACCACCGCTTTCATCCCCACCCGCCTCGCGGGCCAGCCCGCGCACGCCTGAACAAAGGAGTTCTCCATGGCCACCATCAACGCCAACATGGCCGGCACCGTCATCGACGTCCTCGTGAAGCCCGGTGACACCGTCAGCGAGGGCATGGACGTCGTCTGCATCGAGTCCATGAAGATGCAGATGTTCATCCCCGCCGAGGGCGAGGGCAAGGTCAAGGAGATCAAGGTCGGTGCCGGCGACTTCGTGAACGAAGGCGACACCTTGATCGTCCTGGAATAGCCAGATGTTCCAGGCGCTGCCGTCAAAGGCGACGGTGGTCGAAGTGGGTCCCCGCGATGGCTTGCAGAGCGAGCCGGAGGTGGTGCCCACCGCGGCGAAGATCGGCCTGATCGATCGCCTGAGCGAGGCCGGCTACCGCCACATCGAGATCACCTCCTTCGTGAACCCGCGCTGGGTGCCGCAGCTGGCGGACGCCCTGGCGGTGGCGCAGGGGGTGCGGCGGCGGCCGGGCGTGACCATGAGTGCCCTGGTGCCCAACATGCGGGGCCTGGAGAGCGCCCTGGCCGCCGACATCGACGAGGTGGTGATCTTCGCTGCCGCCTCCGAGAGCTTCTCGCAGAAGAACACCAACCGCAGCGTGGCGGCCTCGCTAGAGACCTACGCGGAGGTCGTCCGGGGCGCCCGGGCGGCCGGCAAGCGCGTGCGCGGCTATGTCTCCACGGCCTGGGACTGCCCGTACGAGGGCGCGATCGATCCCGTGGCCGTCGAGCGGGTGGTGCATGCGTTGCTGGAGATGGACATCTACCAGGTCTCGCTGGGCGACACGATCGGCTCCACCACGCCACGGCGGGTGCAAGGGCTGCTGGAACGCTTGCTTGCCAAGATCCCGGAGCCGGCGATCGCCCTGCACTTCCACGACACGCGTGGCATGGGCATGGCCAACGTGGTGGCGGGCCTGGACATGGGCGTTACGACCTACGACAGCTCGCTGGGCGGGTTGGGCGGCTGCCCGTACGCCCCCGGCGCGACGGGCAACATCGCGTCGGAGGATCTCCTGTACATGCTGCGGGAGATGGGTGTGGAGACCGGCATCGACCTGGACAAGGTGATCGCCGCGAGCCGCTTTGTGGCCGACGCGTTGGGTCGCGCGTTGCCCGGGCGGTACCTCCGGTCGCACCTGGCCCGCGTCTGAAGCGCGCGCTTTACGCGATGGACTACGTGCACAGCGTTGGTTAGCGCGTGAAGTGCGCCTGCACGGCGTTGGACGATCGTCATACCAACGGGCCCGCGCACTAGCTCAATTCACGGTGATGTTCACCGTGACCACCAGGTCCTTGCCGCTCTCATCCGTGAGCGGCTGGCCGAGCTCGTCGATGAACTTCACCGACGCCAGGATCAAGCTGGGCGGGGTGGGACCGGTGATGATGGACTTGAGCACCGCGTTGCCGATCGGCACCGCCACCACATGGACCGGCCCCGGCTCGACGTTTTGCAAGGCCAGCGGCCAGGTCTGCGTCGGGATGACCACGCTGGACCCCTGGGCCGCATAGGCGATCTGCAACGACTTGAATCGAGCGCCCAGGCTGGTATCGGGCACCTTCAAGGTGACCTGGGCATCCGGCGGATCCGGCATGTAGGCCACCGTCCCCCCGTTGTTCGTCGCGGTGATGCCCGCCGCCGGCTTGGTCTCCACCCAGGCCAACGCGTGCCCGTCGCGCACGGGCGTGGTGACGACGTTGGTGACCGGGTCCGAGGTCGTGGTGGTCTTGGGCTTGGTGCTGGCCGTCGGCTTGGTGGAGCTGCTGGTGGTCGGCGTGCTGACGGAGCAGCCGACCAAGGTGGCGAGCATGAGCGTCGCCACCATGCGCGAAGCGTGCATGGCGTATCCCTCCCTTGTATCCCTGGCTCCTTTGTACCCATGGTAGGCTGGAGGAATGTCCGAGCGTATCTACGTATGCGACCTGTGCGGCTTCAAGATGCTGGATTTGCATTGCAAGCTGAAGTGCCCCCAGTGCGGATTTTGCAGGGACTGCAGCGATCCCTAGCCGTCGTACTCGTCATCGACCAGGTCGGGCCGTGGCAGCGATGGGATGCGGTCTAGTTGGCCGGCCAATGCGCGCTTCGCTACCTTGAGGTCGTAACCGATCTGGAGGTTGGTCCAGAACTCCGGCGTGGTTCCGAAGAAGCGCGCGAGC
The DNA here is from genome assembly GCA_028287685.1 of Cyanobacteria bacterium RYN_339. Taxonomy (GTDB): domain Bacteria; phylum Cyanobacteriota; class Sericytochromatia; order S15B-MN24; family JAQBPE01; genus JAQBPE01. The sequence continues at coordinate 5,408 of JAQBPE010000032.1, forward strand.
CGCAGCGCGGTATCGGCCGTGATCGCGCGGCGGCCGTGGACAATGGCATTGATGCGCGGCGTGGGCACGCCGAGAGCGCTCGCAAGTGCATTTTGGCTGACGTCGTGCGGTGTCATCAGGTCCCTCATCAGGATCGTGCCCGGGTGAACGGGAGGGTATGGCTTTGCCATTCGGAAGATCTCCATGCGTGAAAATTTATGAAATGCTTGAAACCGTGATGGGCTGCGGATTTAGGGGGAATTCATTGCGTGCGGCGTTAAACGTGTAACGTAATAGACCGGCATCAAACCAGCTCATAGCGCTGTCCTGGCAGTTTGGCTACCAATCCGGCCAGCTCCAGCTGCAGCAACGTAGCCGCCAGGTGGCCCGCATCCAGTCCGCCATTCGCCATGAGGGCATCCACCGGGCATGGGCCGCTGGCCAGTAACCCAAGCACGCCGCTTGCTTCGGGCGAAATGGCCAGAGGATCTGGGGAGGCTTGGAGCTCCCATTGCAGCTCGTCAAGGATGTCTTCCAAGCTGGTCGTGAGGCGGGCGCCGTCGCGGAGCATGTTGTGGGTACCTTCGCTTAGGGGGGAGTCTGCCGGCCCAGGCACCGCGAAGACGTCGAGGCCACGGTTCTGGGCCAAGTGGACCGTGGCGGAGGTTCCGCTCTTGAGGCTGGCCTCGACCACCACCACACCCTGGCTCAATCCCACGATCAACCGGTTGCGGCGGGGGAAGCTACGCTTGCTGGCCCGCTCGTCGGGGGCTTGTTCCGTGATCAGGGCGCCCCGGGCGGCGATCTCCGCGTACAGGCGAGCGTTGGAGTGCGGATAGACCTGGTCCAGGCCGCAGCCCAGCACCGCAACGGTGCTCCCAGCCTCCAAGGCCCCCCAATGTGCCGCCGTGTCGATCCCGTAGGCCGCCCCTGACACCACCAGGGCTCCCACGGCCGCCAGGTCCCGGCCCAGCCGCTTGGCCATGCGCAGGCCATACGGGCTCGCGGCACGCGCGCCGATGACGGCGATAGCGCGCTCCCAGGTGGGCAGTTCGCCTCGCACGTAGAGCAACGCCGGCGGGTCGTCGATGTCGCGCAGCGGTGCCGGGAAGTCAGGATCCGGGAAGGCCAGGATACGCTGCCCGGGGCGCTGGACGGCCTCCCAGGTGCGCTGCGGGTCGCAACTTGCGCGGGCCGCGATGTAACGCCTGGGCACGAGGCCGGAGAGGCTCGCGGCGGGCGCCCGCCAGGCGGCCTCCAGCGAGCCAAACGCGCGTTGCAGCGCCAGCAATTGCGCGCCGCGCATCTCCCCGGGCCGGGACCAGGCTACCCAGTACTTCAGTTCGTCGTCGGTCATCATGCCGGCTGTTATACCAGGCCGATCCCCTGGAGGTCCCTGTTTCCACGCGTGTTAGCGGGGAGGTTAATGAAATCTTGATCGAAACACGCAAGTTTTTAACCAGAGAGGCTATAAGATTATCAAGAGGTTGTATCGCACTTAAGCTTCCCTTCAAACCCAAGCAATGACCTGGTTTCAACCTCCGCCTTCTCTCCAGAAACTCTCTCTCTCTCTCCGATAACCAAATCCCTTCTCTCTCTCTCTCTCAACCGTTTAACCTACTCTCTCTCTTCAGAGCGCCCACCGCAAGGTGGGCGCTCGAACTTTGTAGGCCTTAAGAATTTCTTTAGAAAATCACGCAAGTTTTTAACCAGAATGGCTATAAGATTATCAAGAGGTTGCGGCGCACTTAACGCAAAGCCAAGACCGAAAGTTTTTCTCTCTCCTTCTTTCACTCTCTCTCTCTCTCTCTCTCTCTCTCAAACGAATCGCCCGCCGAAAGGCGGGCGATTCAACGTTTGGGGGCCTTCAGACCGGCAACGTAAACCAGAACGTCGCCCCATCCCCCACGGTGCTGGTCACGCCGATCGTTCCCCCGTGCGCCTCCACCAGCGCCTTGGCGATCGACAAGCCCAGCCCCGTGCCGGCGGCGGTCCGCGTGGCGGTCATGTCCAGCTGCGTGAACGGCTGGAAGAGCCGCTCTTGGTCTTCCCTGGAGATGCCCGGGCCGCGGTCGGCCACCTCGCAATGGATCATGCCGTCGCGGCGCCCCGCGCGCACCGTGATGTCACCCGGCGCGGCAGCGAACTTGATGGCATTGCCCACCAAGTTGGTCAAGACCTGTCTAACGCGCGCCTCGTCCGCGTGCAGCGACGGCAAGCCGGGTTCCGCGTCGAGGATCAGGCGCTGCTCCTTGGCCGTGGCCAGGGGCACCAGGCTTTCCAGGGCCGACTGGGCCACGGGCGCCAGCGCCATGGGCCCCGGCGAGAGCAAGAACTTGCCCGCGCGGATGCGCGACATGTCGAGCAGGTCGGTGATCAGCTCCAACAGGTGGTCCGTGCCGGTCAGGACGCGGCGGGTCAGCTGCTTCTGCCGCTCGTTCAGCGGCCCCACCACCTCGTCCTCCAACACGCTGGCGAAGCCCAGCACGGCGTTGAGCGGCGTGCGCAGCTCGTGCGACAGGATGCCCAGGAACTGGTCCTTCATGCGGTCCAGCTCCAACAAGCGCTCGAGCTGGTCGACGCGCTCCGTGATGTCCTGGCCGGTCCCCGTCATGCGCAAGGGCTCGCCGTTGGCGCCCCGGTGCACGCGGCCCTGGGCTTCTACAACGCGCACGGTGCCGTCCGGCCGAATGATCCGGTGGGTGAAGGCGAAGTCGTCGGAGGCGACCAGGATATGCTCGCGGGACTTCTCGCGGTCCTCGGGATGAATCAGGGCCTGGTAGGCCTCGAAGGTGGGCGTAAAGGTCTCCGGATCCACGCCGTAGATCCGGAACAGCTCGCGGGTCCATGTCAGGCGGCCCTCCGCGATCTCCCAGGCCCAGCTGCCCACGTGCGCGATCGCCTGCGCCTCCTTGAGTTGGCGCTCCTTCTCTTGGAGCTCCGCCGTGCGGCGTGCCACCTCTTCTTCCATGCGCTCCGTGACGTCGCGGTGGATGATAGCGATGCCTTGCTGGGACTTGGCGTCGTCCAGGACGGGATAGACCAGCGCTTCTACGAAGATGCGATTGCCTGGGAAGCCCTCCTGTTCGGGGTAGTAGTCCACAGCCGGGACCCAGCCGGCCTCGCCGGCGAAGGCACGCAGCACGTAGGGCAGGACGCCCTTCTTGCGCAGCTGCTCGTCCGCGCGCATGTCGTAGTTGATGGAACGCAGGAAGGCCAGGTCCACGCCGGACAGCCGCTCGAAGGCGGGGTTCACGTAGCGCGTCTGGCCGTCCATACCCACGATCTGGACGCTAGAGGGCATCTGGTGCACCAGCGCGGCGAAGGTCTCGACCTCCGCCAGCCGCGCTTCCGCGGCCGCTAGCTTGGCTTCTAAGTCCTGAATCCGGTCTTCCACGCCCTCCATTGTGCCCCATAGGTAAAGGGTTGCCAAGGAAGCTTAACGCCCGGTAAAAAATTCTCGCGGAATCCACGCAAGTTTTTAACCAAGACGCCTATAAGATTATCAAGAGGTTGCGGCGCACTTAAGCCCCAACCAAAACCAATCCTTCTCTCCTTAACTCTCTCTCTCAAAGTAACCAAGAATCTCTCTCTCCTTTTCATACTCTCTCTCTCTCTCTCTCTCTCTCTCTCTCTCAAACTCGAATCGCCCGCCGCAAGGCGGGCGATTCAACGTTTGGGACCCCCGGGTTGACTCGGCCTATTTCAAAATGTTACAATACAACTCGAAGTTGGCTTAACGCGGCCTTATCGGGTCCCTGCCTTCACAAGCCGGGGCAACGCGTTACCAAGTCAACTCCTATTTTCGACCGGCGGGTCGGGACCCCAGCGTGTCCTGGCCGGAAAGGCGAACGCTCCATGATGCCGCGCTTGGCTCCTCACGTGAGTCCCGCTGATGCGGGAAGGTCGGCACGCCTCGTGCCGCTCTGGACGCGTGTTGGCCATGGCGCCCCTGGCTGACGTCGCCCGACCGCATCCTGCCTTAATCCCAGCCCCGTTCCGGGGTGAGCGCTCCGTCTCCGTCGCATAACGTGATGGCAGCGCCCGCGTGGCCTCGTGCCGCGCCTCCGGAGCTCGGCCTAGGGGAGCCTTGTGCCCCCGAAAGGAGAACATGGCGACGCGGGTCGACGGCCCGGCGCCCACCTATGGCTGTAGCTACGATGATTACCGTCCGCCCCATGCAGGCTGCGGACATCGAGGGCGTGATCGCCCTGCAGAAACGTGCCTTCCCCAAGATGCCGCCCTGGACGCGGCGGCAGCTGCGGCTGCACTTGGAGCACTTCCCCGAAGGCCAGTTGGTGGCCTTGGACCGGACCGGCCGGGTGGTCGGCTCCGCCAGCTCCTTGATCATCGACTGGGATCCGTCGGAACAGCTCGCGAGCTGGAGCCGGATCACCGGGAACGGCACCTTCAAGACCCATGATCCGGTGCGCGGGCGTACCTTGTACGGCGCGGACATCGGCGTCCACCCGGACTCGCGGGGCATGGGCGTGGGCGCCGCCCTGTACCAGGCCCGTCGCCAACTGGTGGTGCGCTTCAACCTGCGCCGCATCGTGGCGGGCGGCCGCATCCCCGGCTACGCCGAGGTGGCGGACGCGATGGACGCCGAGACGTACATCCAGGAGGTCGCCAAGGGGCGCCTCAAGGACACCGTGTTGGGTTTCCAACTGGCGCAAGGCTTCCGCGTGCGGGGCGTGATCCCGGGCTATCTCCCTTGTGACAAGGCTTCCTGTGGTTATGCGACCTTGATCGAATGGATCAACCCCGCGTATCATGGCGCCCTGGGTCGTCCGGCCGCTTAGTGGCTTCGCGGACCCGGGGGGAGGTAATCCTTGCGGGTCCGCATCGCCACCACGCAGTACCTACTCAAGCCCATCCGCAGCTTCGACGAGTTCGCCCAACAGGTGACGTTCTTCGTCGAGAGCGCGGCGGACTACAAGAGCCACTTCCTGCTCTTCCCGGAGTTCTTCACCATGCAGCTGCTCAGCTACATGAAGGAGGACGATCCGGCGCGAGCGGTGCGCAGGCTGGCGGAGCTGCAGCCCCAATACGAGGCGCTCTTCCGCGAGCTGGCCATCCGGCACGAGCTCTACATCATCGGCGGCACCCACCCGGTGGAGGCCGAGGGCCTGATCTACAACACGGCCTTCCTGTTCACGCCGCACGGCAAGATCTTCCAGCAACGGAAGGTGCACCTCACGCGCTCGGAGAAGGGGCCGTACCAGATCACGCGCGGCAACGAGTTCTGCGTCTTCGAGACGGACTACGGCAAGATCGCGATCCTGGTCTGCTACGACGTGGAGTTCCCGGAGGCCGCGCGCATCGTGGCGGAGGCTGGCACGGAGATCCTGTTCGTGCCGTCCTGCACGGACGAACGCCAGGGCTTCCTGCGGGTGCGCCACTGCGCCCATGCGCGGGCGATCGAGAACCAGATCTACGTGGCGGTGGCGGGAACGTGTGGCAACCTGCCTTCCGTGCCCTACATGAACACCAACTACGCCCAGGCCGTGATCCTCACGCCCAACGACTTCTACTTCGCGCGCGACGGCATCGCGGCGGAAGGCACGGTCAACCAAGAGCAGCTGGTGGTCTCCGACGTCGACCTCGAACTCCTGGACGAGCGCCGGGCCAACGGCACGGTGATCCCATTGAACGACAAGCTCCAAGAGGTCTACGACCACGTCGCCGTCTATCGAGACCGCACGGAAGTCACGGGCAAAGGCTTGCCCACCCTCTAAATCAAAATCACGAACGGTCCCGGATATTATCCGGGACCGTTCGATCATCAGGTGTAGGTTTAGTTTGAGGTGTAGGTGTAGGGATAGAGGATAGAAGAAAAAGGTGAAAGGTAGAACCGAAGGGGTTCGAAAAACTTCTTAGTGGTGGTTGACGTTGATGTTGACCTGTTCGGGCAACTCGAACTCGAGGCGCAGGTACGTCAGCATGCATTCGACGGCTTCTTCACGCGTCGCGGTCGTGAAGCAGTTGCTCAGGACCAGTTCCTTGTCGTAGCTGACGGAAACCCAGAAGCTCTGCATTTGATTCTCCTTGGGGCTTGCGGCCTCGAAGCCAAACTCTGTATGAAAGTAATATAGCCCGTCCCGCCGAGAACTGAATTGTCATCCGGTTAAGCCTGTCCGAAGCTTAAATTAACGCCACTTTCTAGATAAACAGAACACTGGCCATGACGCCCATCAGGCCCAGCAACAGGGCCGCCAACATCACCAATTCCTCCCGCGGCACGTCCCCATTCGCTCGCGTCAACCGGATCAGGGCGACGAAGCAGGCCACCACGGCCACCCCCAACAGGCCCGCGCTGGGCTGCCAGGCGATGCGGTGGGTGGTGAAGTTCAGGACCACGGCGAGCAGGAGGGCGGCGAGGCCGATAGGGGCGGAGAAGCGCATGGCGTCTATTTGACCATGGTCTAATGGTCTTATGAGCCACGCCCTTGCCATCACGCCCGGCGATCCGACCGGCATCGGCCCGGAGATCGTCGCCCGCATGCTAGCGGACCCGCCTCCCGGGCGGCCGGTGGTGTATGGCGATCGCCGCATCCTGGATCGCGCCGCCGCCATCGTGGGCTCGACCGTGGCCTGGCACGAGGTCGACGACCCCCGACAAGTTGCCCCGCCCGGCACCATTCCCTTGGTCTCGGTTCCTTGGACGCACGGCGATCTGCCGGACTTTGGCCGCATCGACGCGCGGGCCGGCGCTCATGCCCTGGAAATCATCGAGCGGGCCGGCCGCGACGCCCTGGCCGGCAAGCTGGCCGGCCTCGTCACCGCCCCGATCAACAAGCAAGCCATCCTGCCCACCCTGCCGGCGTTCATCGGCCATACGGAGTTCCTGGCGGAACTGGCTGGGGCCGACGACTTCGGGATGCTGCTCGTGGTCGACGACTTCCGCGTGCTGCACGTGACCACCCACATGAGTGTGCGCGACGCGATCGACGCCCTCACCCCCGCCCTGATCTGCAAGACGATCCGGCTGGCCGCCCGCAGCCTGCCCCGCCTGGGCCTGGCCGGCGGCACGATCGGCGTGACCGCGCTGAACCCCCACGCCGGCGAGGGCGGGCGCTTCGGTCGCGAGGAAATCGAGATCATCGGGCCCGCATGCGATCAGGTGCGCGCGGAAGGGCTGGACGTGGAAGGCCCGCTGCCCCCGGACACGGTCTTCTACCGCGCACGCCAGGGCCACTTCGCCATGATCGTGGCGATGCTGCACGACCAGGGCCACATCCCGCTCAAGATGTGGGGCATGGACCGCGGCGTGAACACCACGATCGGGCTGCCCTTCGTGCGGACCAGCGTGGACCATGGCACGGCCTTCGACCTGGCGGGCACCGGAAAGGCCGATGCGGGCAGCCTGCGGCACGCCTGGGACCTGGCGGCGAGGCTGGTAACAACCGCTTGAACGACGGGTATGTGGCCATGACCAGGAGGTGGCTGCCTTGTCCATTGATCCCGCCAACCTAGCCGGCTCGCTGCTAAATCTCTTCAACGGCGCCCGCCCGGGCGCCGGGCCCGGGGCCGATGCCGGCGGCGCGCAGCAGCCCGGTGGTCAGCAGATGGGTGGCGACCTGATGTCGGCCCTGGCCGGCGCCCTGCCCAACGCGCTCCAGCAGGCCCTGGGTGGGGCCAGCCCCAGCATGGCGAACGACATGGCGAGCCAGATCCAACAGTTCCTGGGCGGCGGGCAGCCCGCGGGCGGCGCGGCCCCCCCGAAGCGGCGGCATGGCGGCCGCAAGGGCGGCGGCGGCAAGCGCTCGGGCAAGCACCGCCGCGCCAAGGCGGCGCGGGCGAAGCGCCAGGCCCACGTCCGAGGTACCAAGGCCGCACGCACGCCTGGCGTCCACCAGGGCAAGGGCGTGAAGGGGGGCGACTTCAACGGCCTCACCAACAAGCTCCAGCAGATGGGCATCTCCAAGCAGGACGTCAGCAACCTCGCCCAGAAGTACGGCGTGCCGGAGCGCATGATCCTGGGCGTGATGATGCAGGAGTCGAAGGGCAACCCCACCATCTCCAGCCCCGTGGGCGCCAAGGGCCTGATGCAGTTGATGCCCGCCACCGCGCGCGAGCTGGGCGTGAAGGATCGCTCGGACCCCAAGCAGAACCTGGAGGGCGGCGTGAAGTACCTGGGCCAGATGCTCAAGAAGTTCGGCGGCAACGAGTCCATGGCCCTGGCGGCGTACAACGCCGGTCCGGGGCGGGTGCAGCGCGCGGGCGGCGTGCCGCACATCAAGGAGACCCAGAACTACGTGCGCATCATCAGCGGCAACATGAGCGCTGCCCAGGCCGCCTTCGACGCCTGGAAGTAGCGTGGTGCGTTGCCTGTTGGTGCTTGCCCTGGCGATCGCGGGGTGCGACCCCGTGACCAAGCCCTGCTCCAGCACCGGCCGAGACGCGCAGGTGCCCCCGATCGCGGCCCTCCCCGCCCCGATCGCGGAGATGCGCGCCCAGATCGCGGCGGCGGCGGCGGACTGCGACTTCGATCGCCTGGAACAGCTGGCGCTGCCCGGCGAGTTCCACTACGACTACGACGTGGACGGCGACCACCAACTGCATCCCGCCGACTTCTGGCGCAAGAAGGAGGCCGCGGGCGAGAAGCTGCTGCTTACCATGGTCGAGGCGTTGCGGGCGCCCTACCGCGTGGTGATGGCCGCCGACGGCAAGACGCCGTTGACCTACATCTGGCCCGGAGACGACCAATCGGCGGGCATGAGCGCGTTCTATCGCGCTGGCGGCCTGGGGGGCTGGCACCTGTTCCTGGCCGCCAACGGCGATTGGGCCGGCTTCGATTACGGCGATTAACGCCTGCTTTCCCGCTCTACAAGCGTAAACAGTTGTAAGGAAACATCGCGTTACAACGCCGGAACAGACCGTGCCACCGTGGCGCGGACCTTGTCGCGCGGGATGTAACTGAAAATAAAGCGGGCTCTCCTTGGTGACTTTGCACG
>JAQBPE010000046.1 GCA_028287685.1 Cyanobacteria bacterium RYN_339
TCGGGCGCGGCGTGGCCGTGGGCCGCGGGGTGGCCGTGGGTTGGGGCGTCCGCCACGTGCCGAAGCGGAATTCCGAACGGCTCGGCTCCGTGGGGGTAGCGGCCGGAGCGGTCTGGGAACAGCCTGCCAGAAGGAGGACGCAAAGGGTCGTGGATAGGCGCATAAGTGACCTCTCGCTAGCGGGGAGCAGCCGACGTCACCACCGTACCGCGGAAGGATTACCAGGCCGTCATCCCGAGATGTCCCGGACATGAAAACGGCCCCGGCACAACATGCCAGGGCCACCAGGAATTCCGCAACGGACGCTTACGCCCTTACCAGTGGGTTAGCCAGCGGCGATAGAGCCCACCAGCGCGGGCTGGCTGTCAGACCACTCGCCGCTGGCCGTCATCACGATCCCGTCGCAGTAGTAGTTGCCCAGCGTCGTCTGCACGTCGTAGACCTGGCCCGAGATGTCCTCGTCCTCCCAGGGGCCGAAGCCGGCCGGGCTGAAGCGGTCGTTGCGCATCACCAGGTGGTTGACCGTCACGGCCACGCGCGGCGTCAGGCGCTTGCCCGGCAGGGCCTCGGCCGTGGTCACCTTGCTGAAGACGTTGGTCACGCGCGTGGCGACGCGCTGGCCGTCCGCGTAGCCGTAAACCAACATGCCCGGCTTGAGGTCCTCCACGGCCACGGGGCCGGTGGGCGACTCGATCGGGGCGCCGGCGGCCAGGCACTTGTTGTGGACCAGGATCTCGGCCGCCACGTAGTCGTGCAGCGAGGTCTTGAGGTTGTAGACAACGCCGGTCTCGGCCTCGTCGCGCACAATCGAGACAATCTTGGTCTCGACGAACGCAGCGCCGTCGAAGACGTAGACCGTGTCGCCGGGCGCCAGCTCCGCGACCTGCTTCCAGCCGCCGGGCGTCAGGATCGGGTGGTTGGCGGTGGCCTGCAGGGCGTGGCCGTCGGCGGTGCGCACGGCAGTCAGGTGGTGCTGACCTTCGTTGTGGACCAGCACGCGCTCGACCTTGGCCGGCGCGGCCTGGTGCGTCTCCTGGTTGTAAGCCTGGACGGTGTCGCCCACCTGGATCCGCTCGATCGGCACCTCGCGGCCATCCGCCAGGCGCACCGGGGTGCCCGCGACGAAGCAGCCCGTGAAGTCTTCCGGGGCGCCCTTCAGGTCGGGCAACTCGACCTTGGTGATGGCCCAGCCGGCGACCTGCTTGAAGCTCAGGGTGAGCTTGCCCGTGACGCTGCCCTTCGCGCCGCCTGCCAGCACGGTGATCACCACGTCGCCCGTGGCGCCCGCGGCCGGCGTCCAGGCGTTGGACTTGCCGCTGGCCGACTTCAGCGTGCCGGCCGTGGTGGACCAGGCGTACAGCGTGTCCGTGGCCGTTTCTTCACCCGCCACCAGCGCGAAGTTGAAGCCGATGGGCACGTCCCCGGTCCCGAAAATAGGATCCCAGTAGAACGAGGTGAACTTCAGCGTACCGGCGGCGGCAGGTACCGTGGACGCGGCCGGGCTGGCGGCGTCGGCCGGCTTCGTGGTCGCCGACGTCGCGGTCGAGGCCGGGGTCGAGGCCACGGGCGACGGCGCCGCGCTGGCGGTCGCCTTCTGGAGGTCGCTCAGCAGCTTGGTGGTGTCGGCGACGGAGGGACAACCGGTGGTCGCGGCGGCCGCCATCAGGGCCAGGGTCAACGAAAAGGGCGTGCGAAGGTTCATGGGTTCTCCTAAGATGAGTTTGCCAGATAATTAAGATACCATGCTTGCTGTGCTTGGATCGCCTGGGGACCCCTCCATGGCAAACGGGGCCACCCCGCAGGGCGACCCCGTTTCAGATCCGATTGGCTTACTTCTCCGCCAGGGCCTTCATGGTGGCCAGGCCTTCCGCGAAGTCCTTGCCCACCAGCGTGTCCATGCTGAAGAAGAGGCACATCACCTTCCCGATGAAAGGCTGGGGACCGCCCATGGCCCATGTAACCTCCGTGCTGTCACCCGCGGGGACCATGATGAACTCCGCGGTGTTGTGAGCCTCGAAGGGCTTGTAAAAGTCCAGCTTGATGGTGACCTTCGTGGGCGCCGCCTCGACGATCTCCATGCGGCCCTTGCCCGCGTTGTCGTTGCCCTCCCATTCATAGACGGAGCCCTTGCCGGCTTCCGCCCCGCTGTAGGTGCGCTTGAGGTTCTTGTCCAGCTTCTCGTAAGGCGACCAGAGGGCCCACTTGTGGAAGTCGTTGATGAGCGGGAAGATCTTGGCGGGGGGCGCCTTCATGGCCGTGTGGCGCTCCACGCGGAAGGTGTCCGGCTTGTTGGCCGCGAACGCCAGGACGGCGAGGACCACGGCCGCCAGGGCGATGGCGAGGTACTTGAGAGCTTTGAACATGGGGCCTCCGGAACGGGGGGGAACTGCTGCGGCCAGGCTACCAGGTGGGCCTGCCGCGCGTCGGTGATCGGCGTTTGCCAAGTCGCCACCCCGGGAAAAGGGATCGAGGAGCCAAGCGGGGGTGGTGATGTTGGACTTCTCGGTATCGGTTCGCAACCTGATCGTGGAGTACCCGGGGCTGCGCGCGCTGGATCGCGTCAGCTTCGACCTGCCGGCCGGGTCCGTCACGGCCCTGGTGGGGCC
>JAQBPE010000081.1 GCA_028287685.1 Cyanobacteria bacterium RYN_339
CACTTTCGCGCTACGCACCGAAGAAGGCCGCCAGGGCCGGGGCGATCGCCTGTGCCTTGACCATGTGGGTCTGGCCGGGAAGGGTTTGATACCGCGCGCCGGGCAGCACGTCCGCCAGCGCCTTCGCTGCGTTGCGCATCCAGGTCGGGCTCTTGCCACCGTCCATCACCAGCGTGGGCATCGTGACGTGCGGCCAGCGATCGCGGGGCAAGGGCTTGCCCGATTGCGTGTCTGCCAGGATGCGGGCATCGTAGGGCAAGGTGTGGGCGACGTTGCAGATCCCCTTCCAGGCGGGCGTCAGCGGCATCACCATCAGCACCAGCGCAGGCATCTGAACGATCCGCAAGAACATCTTGGCCGCCTCGCTGCGCCGGCCTCGCGCCAAGGCCGCTTCGAGCCGCTCGAGGTAGTCCGCGGGAGACGGCGGGCGCGTGGCATCGACGATGAACGGCGCCTCGTACAACGCGAGCTGGGTGATCGCGAGCCCATGGTTGGTGGCTTCGAGCGCGAGCGCCGCGCCTGAAGAGATGCCGAACACCCGCGCCGAGCCGCCGGCGGCTTGGATCACGGCGGCAAGGTCCTCGACCTCCCGCGCGGGGGCATAGGGCTGCGTGTCGCCGCTTCCGCCCCGCCCGCGCCGATCATAGCGGTATACCGTGTAGCGATCGGTCAGCAACTTAGCGATCGCCTCCATCGGGCCCATCGCGCGCGAGCACATGGCGCCATCGACCATCACCAGCGCCGGCCCCGTGCCCGCGCTTTCGAAGGCAATGGTCGTACCGTCCTTCGACGTGGCGGTGCCTTGGGCGGTGGTCGGCGGCGGGTTCAACGTGTTGGCTTGAGACATGAAGGTTTCTCCTTTGGACGACGTACTTGCGAATATATTACCATATAGGAATATATTCGCAAGCGTGTAATCGCAAGGGATACCGCGCAGACGAAGCGCGATGTCTAACCTGACTTGTTCGGCCGGGAGCGGCGGCATTGCTCCAAGCCATGACATGAACTACGGCTGCTCGCCGTCCACCCCAACGTAGCGATCTTAAGAGAAAGTCTTTCCCATGACGCGCTACCTCCTCCTGCCTGTTGTCGCTACCGCGAGCCTGATGGTTGCGTCAGCGCGTAGCCGCGAGCGCCACCGCGCGGGTCATGGTCCGTGTGCCCTGGTCGAGCTGGTTCAGGAGGATGTGTTCGTTGTCGCCGTGGAAGCCCTCGTACTGAGACAGCGGGGCGAAGAAGGGGCTGAAGCCGAAGGCCTTCGCCCCGGCCGCGCGGAAGAAGCGCGAGTCGCTCGCGCCGGGCGACATGCTGGAGGTGATCGCGACGCCGGGGGCGTCCGCGCGGACGGCCGCGACGAGGGCGTCCCACAGCGGGCCCGTGGTCGCGCTGCGGCTGCCTGGCGTCGCCAGCGTCGAGCTCACGACGACCTGGCGGTCCGCCACCACCTGCCGCACCCAGGCCAGCATCCGGGCCGGATCGTGGCCCGGCAAGAGCCGGATGTCGACCTGGGCCGTGGCCGTGCCGGGCAGCACGTTGACCTTTTGGCCGGCCTCGAGCATCGTCGGGTTGAGCGAATCGCGGACCTGCGCGCCCAGGTACGGATCGAGCGTGGCAAGGCGTGCGCCCACCCGCGCGAGACCTCCGGAGACCAGGGCGGCCTTCAGCAACTTCCCGCGCTCGCCCTTGGCCGTGCGGGCGAAGGTCTTGAACAAGGAGTGCGCCTCGGGACCAAGCTCGAAGGGGCGCGGCGCGGCGTCCAGGCGGGCCAGGGCGTGCACCAGCCGGCGCACGGCGCCTTCCTTGCCCTCGATCGAACCGTGGCCGGGCATGCCGTTGGCCACCAGCTTCACCCACAGGACGCCCTTTTCGGCGCACTCGACGTTCATGACGCGCGTGCCCTCCGGCAGCACAACGCCCGAGCCGCCCTCGCTCAGGACCTCCGAGGCGCGCACGTCCTCGGGGTGGTGTGCCAGCATCCACGCCGCGCCCAGCTGGCCACCGGCTTCCTCGTCGGCCGTGGCACAGAAGACCACGTCGCGGGTGAGGGCGGCGTGGCTGCGTTTCAGGTCGAGGAAGGCCAGGAGCTGCATGATGCCGAGGTCCTTCATGTCGAGGGCGCCACGGCCGTAGAGGGCCCCGTCGGCGATCATGGCCGCGAAGGGCGGGTGCTGCCAGCGCTTGGTCTCTACGGGCACCACGTCCATGTGGTTCAGCAGCAGCAGGGGCGCTCGCTTGCCGCTGCCCTTCAGGCGCGCCACCAGGTTGAAGCGGCCGGGGGCCGACTCGTAAAGCGTTGGCGTAATGCCCTCGGCCTGCAGCCAGGAGGCCAGCAGGTGAGCGGCGGCGGCCTCGTGGCCCGGTGGGTTGGTGGTGTCGAGGCGCATGTAGGCCTGCAGCTTGGCGAGGGCCTCGGAGGGCGGGGCGGCACTGGGGGCGGGGGTAGCGGCGACAGCAGCCGTAGCGGCCAGGGCAAGCAGGGACTTCAACATGGGGCGGTGTCTCCTCGGGCAAGAGAACCTAACATGCGAACGTGGCAACGCGCCATGCGATGCCTGGCCCCTCCCGCGACGCCCCGGCCAAGCTACCGCCCGGTGGTCGGTGAAGAACCTTGCCCGGCCAGCGGCAAGGTGAACCAGAAGGTGCTCCCCTCGCCCTTCTCGCTCCGGACGCCGATGGTCCCGCCGTGCGCCTCGACCAGGTTCTTGCAGATGGTCAGCCCCAGCCCCACGCCGCCCGCCTTCCGCGTGTTGCTCATATCTACCTGGCTGAAGCTCTTGAACAGCTTGCCCTGGTCTTCGACGCCAATGCCTGGCCCGTTGTCCCGCACCTCACACCGAAGTAAATCTCCGTCCACGTCGGCCCAAACCTCCACCCAGCCGCCTTCGTCCAAGAACTTGAGCGAGTTGCCGACCAAGTTCGAGACGATCTGCGCCAACCGCTGCTCATCGGCCTCGATCAACGGCAGGTCCGCGTGGACCCGGTTGCGGAGCGAGACCTGCTTCGACTGCGCCAGCGGGGCGAGCATCGACAGGACCGCAGCCACCACCTCCGCGAACGCCACGGGCCGCAGCGCGATGGTGAACTTGCCGGCTTGGATCCGGCTCATGTCCAGGAGGTCGGTCACCAGCGCCAGGAGCGCATCCGCCGCGACCATGACCCGTCCAATGAACCGACGTTGTTCGGGGTTCAACGGCCCCGCCACCTCGTCGTCGAGCACGGACCCGAAGCCCATGATGGCGTTGATGGGCGTCCGCAGCTCATGGCTCAAGATGCCGAGGAACTGGTCCTTGAGCCTGTCCGCGTCTTCCAACGTCTCGATGCGCTCGTGTTGGAGCCGCTCCTTCTCGACCCGATCCGAGATCTCATGGGCCAAGACCAACCAGCCGTCGAAGTTGCCCGTCTCCCCGAGAAAGGGCAGCACCGTGGCATCCCAGCGGGTGAGGCTTCCAGCGCCGTCCCCCTGGACGGTGGCAGGTACGGCTTCGACGGTGACGGGTTCGAGCGTCTGCCGCACCCGGGCGAGGATGCCTGCCCCATCCAATTCGGAGTGCAGTAGCACGTCGTCGACATGGTGGCCGACGATCCGCTCCGGTGGGATGCCGCAGAAGTCAGCCAGCACGGGATTTGCGACCCGAAAGATGGCATCCTCGTCGATGAAGCCCACCCCGACCGGGAGGCGGGCGAGCAAGGTTTCGGCGAACCGGCGCTGGCGCGCCAACTGGTCGTTGGCCGCCAGGAGCTCCTGCGTACGCTCTTCGACCGACCGCTCGACCTCGGTCGAATGGGCCCGGAGCTCCCCGTAAACCCGTGACAACTCCTCCTGTTGATGCTGAAGGGCTTCGTTGCTGGAAGTCAGTTCGTCCGATTGAACCTCCAGTTCTTCTTGCTGCGCTTGCAACGCCTCGTTCGACGCCTGAAGCTCCTGGGCCATCAGGTCCAGGCCATCTCGCTGCTGCTCGACCAGGACGATGTTCGCCTCGAAGACCTGGTTCAGACCGCGAAGCCGACCGACCCCAAAGATCACGAAGAGCGCGGCGACCAGCACCAAGCCCCCACCGCCCAGCAGGACGGCCAACATCACGCCCATGCGAAGCGCTTCCCCGCGCGCATCTTCAAGCGCGATTTCGTTGTCGAGCAGGCGGGAAAGGCCCGTTCGAATGCTGATGAGCTCGTTGGCCCCCTTGCCCTCGTGGAAGTAGGCGGCGAACCTGGGATCGCTCGTGCGACGCAGCATCATCTCGTAGCGAGCGTTCTCGACCCACGCCCGCTCTGCGGCGACGGCGGCGCCGGCAAGCGCCGCTTGCGCCGGATTGTCCGCGACCATCTCCGCCAGACGCCGCAAGGCCTCCCCGGCCGCCCGCTGCGAATCGTTATAGGGGGCCAGGAACGCGGGGTCGAGGGTCAGCAGGTAGCCCCGCTGACCGGATTCCATTTGGACCACCAAGGCCAGCGCGGTGTTCGCCTGTCGGCGCACGTCGAGGCTGTGCGTCACCCACTCGACCTGGTCCTTGACCTGGAGTGCCTGCCAGCCGAGCAACGCCGCCAGGAAGATCACCAGCGCGACGGCGACCAACGAGAAGCTGACGCTCGCCCGCCTGAATTCAGACTGCCTGCTCGAGCTTGGAGCCATGCGCAATTCTAGCCTCGGGATGCCGGACGTGAGGGCGGGCCTTCACGGCAGTTGATCATTATGGCATATGGAAGCTTTGCGTCTCCACGCATCCTTCAAGCCAAACTTCTTGCTATCCTTCGTTCTTAGCTTGCAGCATTTTCCTGATTCGCTCGATATGCACCTGGTTGTCCTTGAGTCGCTCCTGGTAATAGCCCGTGCCATTCGGCCGAACGTGCTTGAGCGACATGTTTCTCATCAAATTCGCGCGTTCCTCGAGCATCCGAAGGCATATCCACAAGGTCTCCTCGATCTTTTCGGATTGGCTGGCAAGCAAGGCTGGTGCGGTATAGGAATGCCCTGTATGGCAACGATAACGACACTCCGTGGCATCTTCCATTTGCCAAAGGACCCCGCCACAATTCGGGCAGTTGTAGGGCACTTGGGACCCCAAGGTGCTGACCTGGGCGATGTCGCTCAACACCCGCTCGGCGATGATGGCTTCGGTCTTGACGTCTTGCGGGATGGGTTTCATGGGGCCATGCGGCGTATGCACGAGCCTCGTGATCAAGGCCCCCATCTCGGCGAGGTCGACGCAGTGGTCCACGTCCACGTTGTTGACGGCGCTTTGAGGCATCTCGGGGTACTCCGCGTCCGCGGGATTTTGGACACATGTGATGCCACCACATTGTTTGATGGCGCGCAACCCGGCGGTCCCGTCATCCAGCATCCCCGTCAGCACGACGCCGATGACCCGCGAGCGGTGGTTCACCGCCGCAGACCGGAACAAGGGATCGACCGCGGGTCGGGACCGGTTTTCGCGGGCGCCTTTGGTGACCAGGAGGGTGCTGGCCTTGACCAACATGTGGTTGTCCGACGGGGCAAGGTAGATGACCCCGCGCTCGAAGGCTTCCCCATCGCGGCCCAACTTACATTTGAAGTGCTTGTGCTTGCGCAAGCGATGCAGCACCGCCTCGCCGGACGCTTCGGCGGACAAATGTTGAACCAAGAAAATCGTCGCAGGCAAGCCGGAAGGCAAGTCCCCGACCACCATGTCGAGGGCATCCAAGCCACCCGCGGATGTTCCGAGCACGACGATATCGTGTCCTAGACTCGGCATGGAACCTCTCCTTTGCCCGTGGGCCACGGGTGTAAGAAGCCTAGCCGAAAGCGGTTCCCTACGCAGCAATCAGACGAAACCGATTGCTGCGGCCCGTCACCCCACGGGCGGCGCGAAGTACTGCGGGTCGCCGTGGGCCTGGGACTTGTAGAGGCTGATGTCCGTTAGCCAGTGGAAGTGGGAGGCCATCGCCGCCAAGGCCACCATCAAGACCAGCCCGCCGAAGAAGATCCCGCCGAACGCCAGGCCGATCTTCAGCCCCGCGGCGGTGATGATCGAACCGCCGGTCGAAGCGAGCAACACGACGCTGCCGGTCATCAAGGCCACGAAAGGCAGGAAGTTCTTCGTGCGCCCTGCCTGCTTGACCGAATCGAGGCCCGCCTTGCTGCTCTCGGCCTGGGCGCGGATCTTGGAGTTGACGGGGCTGGTGACGGCCACGACCGTGCCGGTCTGGCCGCGGAAGCTGACCTCGTCGCCCGGCGCGATGCTGGTCGCCTTGCCCATGCCCAGGTCGACCGCTGTGGCGACGTAGACGTCCTTGCTACCGGTCATGCGGAAAACCAGGTTGTCGCTGTTGTTTCCCTCGATGGCCTTTTCCGGGTCTTCGCCGTCCCAGAGCTTCACCACCACGTCTGGCTTGAGCGTGTACCCGCCGATGCGGACCTGATCGACGAGCTGTGTCTTGTCCAGGTTGAAGCCCTTGGGGAGGTTGGCCTCCTGCTCCTGCCAAAGCTTCATGACGTTGAAGCCGTGCAGGCGCCAGGGAATGCGGTTGCGGTGCGCTTCCTTCTTCATCAGCACCAACTCCGCCTCCGCGGCCCGCACGGCGGTCTGGGCCGCGTCGAGCTCCGCCGGCGTGGCCCTGCCGCCGGCCTGCAGCGCGGCGAGATCGGCAGCGGCGGTGCGGGCCTGACCGACCAGGCGGATCACGAAGTTACGGTAGTGGTCCTTGTCGCCGAACTTGGGCGTGAAGCCGCCCCGGACGCCGTCCACCACCATCAGGTCGGGCGCGGCCGCGAGCTGGGCCTTCCAGAAGGTGCCGAAGTCGAAGCCGGACTTGGCCCAGGTAGCGGCGCAGCGCGCGCCCAACAGCTTCAGCACACCCAGTTCCGTCTGGGCGGCGTCGAGGTCCTTGACCGCGGCCGCGACCGTGTCGGCATTGACCGGCGAAGCCTGCTGAGCGGCCGACAGAGCCTTTTGCGATACTTGGACCTGCGAGATCAGACTGATCACCCGGCTCTGATACGCCTGGGGCGAGCGCAGCGCGCTCGTGGGTCCGCTCCCGTTGTTTGCGCGCGTATTCCCCGTCGGCGCCGGGGCGCCGGTAGCCGCAACGCGCATATGGCTGGGGCGCACGGTGGCACCTGGACGGAGGGTCTGGTTGGCGGCGGTGATGGTCACGGAGGGATCCTTCTCGGGGTGATCGCGCAATGCCGTCTTATCCGCCTCGGGTGGGTGCAATCGTTATAATTTCGGCAAGGATGCCGTTAAGGAACGGTAATGGTTTGGTGGGGAGGTCCGGCCAGCGGTAGCTCGAACCAGAACGTGCTGCCGCGGCCGGGCTCGCTCTCGACCCCTACCTGCCCGCCATGGGCCTGTACCAGGCTCTTCACGATCGCCAGCCCCAGCCCCAGCCCGCCCGCCGTGCGGGTGGCGCTGCCGTCGACCTGGCTGAAGGGATGGAACAGCGTCGGGATGGCCTCCGGCGCGATGCCGGTGCCCTCGTCCCGGACCTCCACGCGCAGGGCGTCCCCCGCCACCTTGGCCCACAAATGTACGCTGCCGCCGGGCCGCGTGAACTTGATCGCGTTGCCGATCAGGTTGGTCAGGATCTGGGCCACGCGCTGTTCATCGGCCACCACCACGGGCAAATCGTCCGGCACGTCGCTGGTCAACCGCAACCGTCCGGCCGCGACCTGCTGGCCGGCCACAACGGCCCGAGCGATCTCCGCGAAGTCGACCGTGCGGAGGTCTAGCACGAGCTTGCCCGTCTGGATGCGCGACATGTCCAGCAAATCGTTGACGACGGCCAACATCCGATCGGCGCTGGCTGCGACCTTCGCCAGGAGGTCCTGCTGCCCGGCCGTCAGCCCACCCGCCAGCCCATCCTGCAAGATGCTGATGAAGCCATAGACGCCGTTGAGGGGCGTGCGCAGCTCGTGGCCGAGCACGGCCAGGAAGTCGTCCTTGGCCCGATCGAGCGCGCGCAGGCTCTCGATCAGCTCGGCTTGCAGGCGCTCCTTGTCCACGCGCGCCGAGACGTCGATGACCATGGCCAGCGAGCCCGTGAGGACGTCGTCGTCGCCGTAGACCGGCACGACCGCCAGGTCCCGGTACTCGAGGCGCGGCTCGCCGTTGATGTCCAGCCTGACGGGGAGGCCCATCACGTGGAAGACCTGCCCTTGCTCCAGCACCTTGGCCAACTGGCGCTCGAAATCGTCCTGGTTGCCCTGCGCGACCGGCGAGAACTCCCCGGGGGTCCGTCCCAGCAGCGAGTCCGCAGACCTACCCAACAAGCGCTCCATGATCGGGTTGACCATCATGATGCGCTGGAGGCGATCCACGAAGACGAAGCCGGCTGGTGCATTCTTGAAGATGCGGTCCAAGAGGGCCATCTCGCGCTCGCGCTCTTGCTCCGCCCGCTTCTGGCGATCGGTGTTGAGCACCACGCCCAGCAGGAAGTCCGGCCGTCCCTGCGCGTCGCGCACCAGCGAGAAGTAGACGTGGCCCCACAGCAGGCGGCCGTCCTTCGCGACGTAGCGCTTCTCGATGTCGAAGGCGTCGCCCGTCCCCGCCAGCAGGTCCGCCATCGCGCTCCGCTGGCGCGCGGTGTCCTCCGGGAAGGTGACCACTTCGAAGGTCTGGCCCACCAGCTCCGCGCGCGCGTAGCCCAGCATCCGCTCGAGCGCTGGATTGACCTCCGTCAGTTGGCCGTCCAGCTCGACCGTGGCAATGCCGACGCCGGCCTGGGCGATCAAGCGCTCCAGGCGAGCGTTGTGCGCCCGGGCCTCGGCCAATTCTTGCTCCAAGGCCTTGATGCGGGCTTGCATGGTGGGCCCGGGGTCGGGAAGGTTCTTCATGGCGCGCTCCAGCAGCCAAGCACTGCTTGGCTCCATGGCCATTAGAACCTAAGGGGAGGCCAGCTCCAACCAGCATGGAGGGGATGCGGGCGATTCGGTCGCGCGGCTAGCGGAACTTGATCCCGGTCGCGTCGAACACGACGGGCTTGTTGGTGACGGCGCTGGTCCCCTTGAGGTGGATCTCGAGGGCCCCACCGGCGATGGTTGCCTTGACGTCCGCGCTGGGCTTGGCAATCACCGTCCACGACGTATCGGCACTGCTGTTCTGGACGATTTGGAGCTTGAAGTAGTCGATGTCCGCCGTCTGGAGGGTGGCGAGCTTCGTTCCTTCCTTGCCGTACATGCTCAGAAGGACCGCCGCCTGATCCGCTGGCCCGCCCTGCTTGCTGTATCCGAAGGCCCAACGCACGCCCGCGCTGCCATCCGGCGTACCCAGGGGCGACTCCGTGTTCGGGTTGATGGAGAGGGGCTTGCCGTCTACGCTCACCGAGGCCGAGTAGGCGCTGGTTGCCGTGCCACCGGCCACGGGCGTGGCGCTGGCTATGGGCGTACCGCCGGCCAAAGGCGTGGCGCTGGCACGCGGTGTCGCCGCCGACGGGGCCGTCGAAGCCGCGGTGCTAGCACCCGGCGAAGGCGTGCAGGCCCCCAGCAGGGCAAGGGCGAAGATGGGCAGGAGGAGTTGGCGAGACACAGGGCGGCCTTTCTTGGGCGAGGGCGTCTGACATGGCGACGCTTGGTCGATCGTAGCACGAATCGGGAGTGACTTAACCCAATCTCCAAATCAGCATTACCAGATTATAAGAATCATTGGGCCCCGCCACGCGATAACGGAGGGGTCAGCCCGATAGAAGGATCCGCGCCCCATGTCCCTCGCCGAAATCGCGACCAAGTCCATCCTCACCAACCTGCCCAAGGCGGCCGGCAAGGGCGAGGCGACCGTGGTCGAAGCCGTTGCCAAGAAGGCCGCTTCCTCCGGCGGGATGGTGGACCATGCCGTGTTCTTCGATACCAACTTCGACCGGAAGATCTCCGTCAAGGAGTCCCGGGTGGGCTTGCAGGACCTCAACTTCGGCCAGAAGATCAGCTACGTGCTGGCCCTCATCGCCAACTTCGTGCTGGGCGAAGGCGTGCGCGCCCCGGCCGGCTCCTCGCTCGG
This sequence comes from Cyanobacteria bacterium RYN_339, assembly GCA_028287685.1. Lineage (GTDB taxonomy): Bacteria > Cyanobacteriota > Sericytochromatia > S15B-MN24 > JAQBPE01 > JAQBPE01. The sequence continues at coordinate 9,966 of JAQBPE010000081.1, forward strand.
GTACCGCTTCAAGAACATGTTCACCGTCGACCTCGACAACCTCATGAGGAGCGCCATGGCGGAGACGGGCGGCGTGCCGTTGGATCCGCTCAAGCGCGTGGCGGGCCAGATGAAGTTCGACATCGGCAACAAGGGCAGCCTGACCATCGACGAGATCTCCAAGTGGGTCGATGCGGAGCACCCGGGCGGCAAGAACGGCCGCACGAAGCTGGGCTTCAAGCAGCTCTTCCAGGCCGGCGCGGATACGACCAAGACCGTCACCGTGAACGGCGTCGAGACCAAGGTGCCCGCGATGTCGCGCCAGGCGCTGGAGCACTTCTACCAGGGCAAGCTGTTCTACGACATCGCCGCGAGGAACGGCCACCCGCACCCGCTGCCGCCGGGTACTTGATCGCGGCGCTAGCCCAACAAGATGCGGCGGATGCAGTGGTTGCGGGCATCGCCCACGTACACCTCGCCCAGGGGACCGATGCACAGCCCCGTCGGCGTGCTGAAGCGGGCCGCCGCCGCGCTGCCGTCGGCGTAGTCCGCCACGCCCCGGCCGTCGCCGGTCAGCGTCTCGACCATGGCGTCCGGCCCGATCAGGCGGATGCAATGGTTGTCCGTGTCCGCCACGTAGACGGCGCCTTCCTCGTCGACGGCCACGCCGCAGGGCTCGCGGAAGCTGGTGTGAGGGCCGGGGCCGTCGAGCAGGCGCCCTTGCCCGTTGCCGGCCAGGGGGAAGACGTGGCCGTCGCGCGCGACCTTGCGCACCCGGCTGTTGCCCACGTCGGCCACGTAGAGCACGCCGGCGGCGTCTATGGCCACCGCCCGCGGTGAGCTGAAGCGGGCATCGCGAGCCGGCCCATCGGCGAAGCCGGCCACACCTTCGCCGGCGAACGTCGAGACCGTGCCACCCGGGCTGACCTTGCGCACCTGCATGTTGGCCGTGTCGGCCACGTAGACCCAGCCGGCCGCATCGACCGCGAGGCCGTTGGGGAGGTTGAAGCGGGCTGCGGCGCGGGCGCCGTTGGCGAAGCCCCGCACGCCCTCGCCCGACAAGGTCGTGACCACGCCCTGCGGCGTGATCTTGCGGATCCGATCGTTGCAGGTGTCCGCCACGTAGACGTTCCCCACCGCGTCGACCGCGACCCCCCGCGGATAGTTGAACCGGGCCGCCTGGCCCTCGCCATCGGCATGCCCGGCCGTGCCGGCCCCGGCCAGGGTCGTGACCAGACCCTCCGGGGTGATCTTGCGGATGCAGTGGTTCCCGGAGTCGGCCACGTAGAGGTTGCCGTTCGCGTCGCAGGCGAGGCCCCATGGGAGGTTGAAGCGCGCCGAGCGGCTTTCGCCGTCGGTGAAGCCTTCCGTGCCATCGCCCGCGAAGGTCTCGACGTGGACGCGGGCGGCGCGCTCACCACCCAAGGCGGGCGCTTCGGCGGCCCCCGAGTATCCCGAACCAGCCTGTTCGCCCACCTTCGCACCTCATCCCGGCTCATGCCCTTTGGGCCCATCATACCCATCCACCTGGCAGCCGCCGGATACAAGAAGCCCCCGATCCCGTCCATGGGATCGGGGGCCGGGAACCGGAGCCTACTTGGCCGTAACGATCACCGCGGCATCGGCCGCCAGATCGGTGTCGCCCACGGCGCTGTCGGCATCCACCGTCGCCGTCTTGCCGTCGTCGCCTTTGACCGTGGTTTGGCCGTCGGTGGTCATCGCGACCGTGCCGCCGCTTTCCTCGATCTTGGCGCTGGCCTTGTCCTCGTCGCCTGTCAGCGTCACCGTCGAGGTCTTCACCACCACGCCGGCCTTGTCCTTCCAGACGATCATCCCCTTGCCGCTGACGCTGCCGTCGGCGGCGATGGTCTTGCTCCAGTCGGCCGTGCGGGTGCGGCCGTTTGCCAGCGTCAGCTCGCTATGGAAGACCACCATGTAGCTGCCGTCCGCGAGCAGCGTCTTGGTCCGCGTCGAAACGCGGGAGAGACCACTCGGCAAGGTCTGCTTGAACTCGGCCCTCCAGCTCAAGGTCTCCTTGGAATCGGTGTTGATCGTCTTCACCAGCGTGCAATGGCGAGCAACCGCCTTGCCGTTGACGGTGCGGGTGTCGTCGATCGTGATGCTCTTCTGCGAGGTGCCGTTCGTCCCCACCACGAAGTTGGTGGCCTTCAGCTGGGCGCGCATCTGGGCGCGCTGCGTGGCGAGCTTGTCCAGGCGACCCTTGATGCTGGCCTCCCGTGTCGCCTGCCGCGCCTGGACCCGGGCGCGCACTTCGCCGGAAAGGGCCGTCAACACCGGCGTCGCGACCGAAGCGTTTGCCGTGGCCGACGCATCCAGGGCCAGGACCTGGAAAGCCGAGGCCGAAGCGTCTTCTTGTCCGGCGATCGTGGCGTAGTCATCCATGCTGCGCTCTTCGGCCATCGCCGAAGCGGTCTCCGAACTGGCATCGCTGCTCGCCGTAGCGGAAGTCTGGGCAGCGCCGGTCAACAGGCCACCGTTGCAGCCGACGAGGACGGAAAGGCTCAACGTGGACGCCAACATCAGGCCGACTAGCTGTTTGTTCATTCGGGAAACTCCATTCAATAGGTAAACAACGGGCGCTCGGCGCTCATCACACCGTGCCCGACGAGGAAGACTGGAAATCGGCTCGGATTCGACGCGTGACAACTATCACATGACCCAAAGCACCGTCGTCGTTATCACCGCGCCTTCATGGGAGGCCCAAACATCGAGCAGGCAAGCATTACGGAAATTGGCAACGTCGGCGCCTAAAGGATTCTGAGCAGGCAACCGAAAACGATGTTAACATATCTTTACTACAAATTGTAAAAAAAGAGAGATCACCCTCCTGCCGGTGTAGAATGCAGACCTATGTTGCCGCTGATGAAGGTCGCCATGCTCCTCGCCACGCTGTCCTTCCTGGACCTCACGGGCAAGCCCGTGCCGCTCGCGGCGGTCGTTGGCGATCGCCCCGCCCTGTTGGTGTTCCTGCGCCACTTCGGCTGAATGTTCTGCCGCGAGCAGGCCGCTCAGTTGAGCGCCGTCGAACCCGACCTCGAGGCCCTGGGCGTGGGCCTCACCTTCATCGGCAACGGCTCGCCCGAGGCCGCGCGGGACTTCAAGACCCAGTTCCACATCGCGGCCCCGCTGTACGTGGCCCCCGACCTCGAGGCTTACAAGGCGTTTGACTTCAAGCAAGGCGCCGCGAGCACCTTCGCGCCCGGCGTGTTCTTGAACGCGGCCCGCGCGCTCGGGGCCGGCCACCGGCAGGGCGCCCTGGCCGGCTCGGCGCTGCAGCAAGGCGGCGTCGCCCTGGTGATGCCCGACGGGACAGTCCCCTACTTGTTCAAGAGCAAGGAGGCCGGCGACCACCCGTCGACCCAGGACGTGCTCCAGGCCGTGCGAAAGGCCGTATCACCCCGCTAATGAAACTCCCCCGGCGTCGTGTGACGCCGGGGGAGCTTAGCTTCGGGTTTAGTTCGAGTGCCAGAACGGCTTGCCGTCTTCCAGCGTGATGTTGATGGAGGGGTACTTGCACAGGTCGACCTTGGAGAACACGTACGCGTTGTGGTCGACGTCCCACAGCTTGATGTCGAACTCGCACTCGTCCTTGTAGTAGCTGTCGTCCACTTCGATCGGCTGCGACTCGCCGTCCTTCAGGTGATCGCCCTTCAGGATGTTCTCGCCCCACTTCTCGTCCTTCGACGCCGCGAGGTACAAGGTGGTGAGCGTGATGCCCGTCTTGTTCTCGATCGTGAAGGTCGTAACGGAGGCGAAGGCGGGGAGGGCAGCGGCGGCCAACGTGGCGGTGAGCGCCAGGGTGCTGCAGAGGAGTTTCATCATAGGGTTCCTTATGGCGTAGGTGTGTCCGGCAGGCGTCCTCTAGAGGGCGCTTACTTGATTATATCAGGCCGGGTCGGGGCCGACGTGCCGGGCCAGGCGCGAAGCCACTTGGGGAAAGTCAGCCGAGCGTGATCACCCGGATGCAGTGGTTCATGGTGTCCGCCACGTAGATCCTGCCGCTTGGCCCGACGGCGATCCCGCGCGGGCAGCTGAACCGCGCCTCCGGCCCGCTGCCGTCCGCGAAGTCCGCGACCCGCTCGCCATCGCCCGCGACCGTCTCGACCACGCCGCCCGGGCCGATCATGCGGATGCAGTGGTTGTCGGAGTCCGCCACGTAGAGGATGCCCGCCGCATCCACCGCCAGGGCGCAGGGGTCGCAGAAGCTGGCGGCCGTCGCCACGCCGTCGGCATGCACCCCGCGGCCATCGCCCGCCACGGTCGAGACCTGGCCGGTCGGCGAGACCATGCGGATGCGGCTGTTGCCCAGATCCGCCACGTAGACGTAGCCCAGGTCGTCCACGGCGATGCCGCGCGGAGAGCTGAAGCGGGCCTCCCGGCCGGCCGCGTCGGCATAGCCTTGGTAGCCGTCGCCAGCCAGGGTCGAGGCGGTGCCGCCCGGGCTGACCTTGCGGATCCGGCGGTTGGCGGCATCGGCCACGTAGACGTTGCCGAGACCGTCGACGGTGACGCCGTTGGGGTAAGCGAAGCGGGCCATGACGCGGGGGCCGTCGACGTAGCCTTGCGTCCCGATGCCCGACAGGGTCGAGACCATCCCTTGCGGCGTGATCTTGCGGATCCGATCGTTGTCCGTGTCGGCGACGTAGACGTTGCCCACCGGGTCCACGGCCACGCCGCGCGGGTAGTTGAACCGGGCGAGATGGCCCTCGCCGTCTACGTGGCCGGCCACGCCGTCCCCGGCCAAGGTGGAGACCGTGCCGTCCGGCGTGATCTTGCGGATGCGGTGGTTGCTGTGGTCCGCCACGTAGACGGTGCCCCCCGCGGCAACGGCCACGTCCCAGGGCTTGTTGAAGCGGGCGGTCGAGCCGGGGCCGTCGGTGAAGCCTTCAACCCCTTCGCCCGCGAGCGTCCTGACGTGCGTGCGGTTCGCGCGATCGCCCCCCAGGGCCGGCGCCCCCGCGTCTACCGGTACCGAACGCTCACCCATGCCACACCTCCAACCTGGACGGCGGCATCATACCCAAGGCCCAACAGGAAACAGCCACCGGCCCTGGGGCCGGTGGCTGTTGGGCGCTAGCCCGAGACTACTTGGAGGCGGTCCAGGAGTCCATGACCTGGGCGCTGCCGGCCACTTCGTACGGCATGTAGAAGTAACCAGCGTCGCCCCACTTGGCGCCCCAGCTGTTGCGGACGATCAGCACCTTCTTGGCATCGTCGTAGCCGACAACCAAGACGGCGTGGCCACCCAGGACGCCTTCGCCGGGCTTGGGCACGGGCATCATGCCGTCCTTGCCGATCTTGCGGAAGGAGTCGTACACGCGGAAGCCGATCGCCACCGACTGGCCGTTGTTGACGGCGGTCTTGGTGTCTTCCAGGCCCGAGATGTTGGTGGAGTCGTGGATCTTCATCGCGCCGGCTTCGGCGTAGGCGGCCGCCGACGGCTTGTCGGTGAAGTGGGCGATGTCGTAGGGGCAGGAGGCTTCCTTCGCCACGCCGGTGTCCGTCAGGACCTGCATGCCGTCGGCCATCGTGGCGCCGGAATCGTAGTCGATGCTGTCTTCCAGGACGCGCTCTTCGTAGTAGAGGAACATAGGCGACACGGGGGTCTTGTCTTCGCCGTTCTTGTTGGCGATCATCTCGCGCATGCCCTTGCCCATCGCGAAGGCCGTGCAGGAGCCCAGCTGGCCCTGGTCGGCGATCGGGGTGCAAAGCGAGCGCAGGTCGACGGCGCCACGCAGGGGGGCCGTGCGGCTCAGGTGCGTGATGTGGGCGCGCTTGGCGATCACGGTCTCGTAGCGCTTGATGTTGAAGCCGAACTTGCGGGCCACGCCCTGGATGGCGACGGTGGCGGGCGAGACGTTGTGCGCCGAGGTGGCGGGGGCGGTCAGGGCCGTACGGCCGCAACCAGTGGCAGCCAGGGTCACCAGGGCGACGGCGCCGAAGACGAGGGCATTATGCTTGGCCACGGGGGCTCCTTCTTAACGGTGGGAGGGAGGGAGGAAGTTTGTTAAGGCAAGCTTATCATGACATTAAGAGCCCCGACCATTATCGACAATTTGTTAACCACCGCTTAACTATTTCAACACGAAAAAAGCCGCCCCTGCCGGCTGGCAAGGGCGGTGGAAAGGGGGTGGCTACTGCTTCTGCAGCAGGGCGGAGATTCGCTCGATCTCCTGGAGCAAGGCCGGGCTTGCACCGGCGCGCGCCCGGTTGAGGCTTGCCAGCAGGGCCTGGACGGTCGCCGGGCTGGGCTTCAAGGCAATGCCGGCCAGCGGGGAGGGCGAACCCGAGCCGGCTACGTGAGCGCTGATGTAGACCTGGCTGGCCGCTTCGTCATAGGTCGACAAGACGACGTTGCCGTCGAAGCCCAGGTCCTTGGGGAGCTCGAGCTGGAGGCCGTGGGTCGTGCTACCGCTCATCCTCACCTCCGTGTTCAGGCTCGCACCGCTCAAGCGAGGCAACCCGGCGGCCAGCTTCTCCCCGGAGAAGCCCTGCGGCGGGAAGCCGCGGAAGTCGGCGAAGCTGTCGTGGTAGGTCAACGCCTGCCAGTTCGGTTGGCTGACGCCTTGGAGCTGATCGATGGCCTTGACCAACTCCACGTCGCCGGAGAGCTTGGCAGCGTTGCGGGCCTTCACCATCGCCTGGCCGACGGCTTCCTGCACCTGCGGGTGGGCGCGGTCGGCGATGATCGACATCCCCTTGCCGGTGGCGGGATCCAGCACGTCGCTCATGATCATCAAGGTCGGCTTGCCATGGGCGGTGTACATGCCCTTAGGGTCGTAGTAGACCTGGACCTTGCCCGTGATGCCCTTGCCGTTCAAGGCCAGCTCGATGCCTTCGCCGTCGGTGTTGGTGTAGAGTTTCGCCTTGCCGGCGTTGCGCACATCCGCGATCCAGCCGTCGGTCGTGTAGCCCTGCGGGGGCCGGCCGCGGAAGTCGACGATGCGCGGATCGGACATGCGCTCGATGTCGCTAAGGGCCGCGGAGGGCTCCGCGGCGACCTTGGCCTTCACGACGGCGGGCGCCTTGGTGGGGACCTCCACGGGCTTGGGGGCAATTTCGACGGCCTTCACCGGGACTTCCACCGGCCGGGCCGCAACCGCCTCGGCCACGGCAGGCGCGCCGCGCAACATGCGCACGCCCTTGGCGATGCCGATGGGGGCCACGGCGCTGGCGACGTCGAAGGCGCCGCGGCCGATCTGCTCGAAGTCCGCCTCGGCCTGGCCGGCGTCACCGGTCTTGTAGTCTGCCAGGGCGTGCGCGGCGCCCATGCCCATGCGCACGGCGCCGTAGGCGGCGAAGCCACCGGCCAGCACCAGGCCGGCCGTGGCGGCCGTGATCCCGACGAAGGGCGCCGCGGCGACGACCAACGCGCCGGCGCCAATCATCCCGATGGCCTGCAGCGGGTGTTGCACGAGCGACTTGCCCATGTCCGCAATTTCGCGGCCGAAGCCCTTGAAGAAGTGGCCGGCGGCGCGGGCGAAGGAGAAGGGCGCGGCGGCTTGGACGCCTGCCGAAGCCTGTGAGCGGACGAACTGATCGCCCTGCATGGCCACCCCGTCCTCGGCCAAGGCGGGCGTCGCGACGGGCGCGGCGGGCTGGATCGCGTTGGCGGCGTCGATGCGGGTGGGCTGGATGCTTGACATGGTTTGCTCCCCTTCTTAAACCATCCTACCGCCATGTGCGCCGACATAAACGACCAGGGGATGGCTGCAAGGGAAGTTTGGTGGTCTTGACCCGAGCGGGTTCGCGCGGTCCCCAGGCCGACCTCCATCCGGGCGGCAAGACGTGGTGCGGCGCAAGCTTCCGGTTGACCGCGCGGCCGATCGCGCTACAATGGGGTTGATGCGACAGCTTTGGTCGATCGTTGTCTGCCTGGCCCTCGTGCTGGGCCTGGGGCTTTCTGAAGTCCCGCGCCTCTGCCATGGCGACGGCCACGGCGGCGCTTGCGCGATGGCGACCTGCCAATGCGAGGGCGCGTGTACCTGCAAGCTCGACCACGAGCACGAACGAGTGGCGGCCGACGTCGAAGCCGCCAGCGTTTGCGAGGGCGGCACCATGAGCGCCGACCGCCGGCAAGCGTTGGCCCGGCTGGCCGCCAGCTGCCACA